>CP138194.1:0-414516 GCA_033560715.1 Mycoplasmatota bacterium
ATTTAGCACTGGAACCACTGTTCCATCATTAAGATTAAGTTCTTTTAGTTGGATGAAGAAGAAGAAATGAATTCCGATTAAACAGCAACAAAAAATAATAGATATTATTGAACCACAAAAACACCTGTTTGAAAAATACCATAATTGTATTCGTATTGACAGTTTTGAAAACACAAAAAAAGATTTGCGAAAAATAATAGATATTATTGAACCACTAAACAAAATTCAAAACAAAACCAAAAAAATTAGACAATTACTTAAAAAATATTTATTAAATCAATACATTTCAAATAATAATCCTTATATAAACCTGGATAAAATTATCAAAATTCATAATTTGAAACGCCAAAATCAATTAGATTATTTACCAACTGCTGCGGTTTCAGAGTTAACGTATGATTCTGTAAATAAAATTGATTTAGAACTAGAAGAAAAATCTTTATCAAGAGCTGATTTAACTGTAGTTCCGAACTCAATCATTGTTTCAAAATTATTAGGAGAAAATAAAGTTTTACCTATTACAAAAATCGAAACTAAATATGTTTATTCAACCGGTTTTTTTAATTTTACGAGCGAAAATAACAACCATCTTTTAATGTATTTTTTATCAAATCATTTTATAAAACAAAAAAAGATTTTCGCTACAGGAACAACAATGTTAGCTATAACAAAAGACACATTAAAATGTTTTCAAATTAAAAAACCATTATCAAAAAGATATTAAAAGTAAATTTAATTAAGTGTTTTTTCTTTTGCTTAAATAACATTGATGATTTATTTAAATAAAACAAAAATTATTTTGCGTTTATAAGTTAATAAAATATCATAAAAAATTAAATATATTAAAAATAAATTAATTTTAATTGTTGTTATGGAAACTCACAAAAATTAAAAGTTGTTAAATTTTAGACTGCCGCATTACAATCGCTTTTCTTTGATTTATCAAGAATTAACAAAAATAAAAAAAGAAAGCCCTTTAAGGTGTTCCAAAAAATTCTTTGTTGATACGTCAAATAAGGTTATTTTGTTGAATATAGAAAATTATTATTTGATGATGAATTTGAAGCATGAAACTATGGTCCGGTTTTAAGAAAAGTATGAGCAAACTGCCCTTATATGGAAAAAATGGATTTAAATAATGTTGATGAAAATACTGAAACAAATATAAAATCAATAATTAAAACTGTAATCGAAAAAAAGGCTAACTTATTCTTCTTTACTTTAGTAGAAGAAACCCATGAACAAACACCTTACACAGATGCTTTAAAAAACGATAAAAATAATATAATTACCAATAAATCATTAACTGAATATGCACAAAAAATTGATGATAAATACTTAAAATAAAATGAATAACTGTGAATGTAATTTACATATTAAAGATCAAGATCAAAAGATTGAGAATCTAAAAAAAAAACTAGAAGAAACAAACATGCTAGTTGAGGAGCACGGTTCGGTTAATCACGCCATGAAAGAAGAATTAAATCGTCATAGGACATTCAGAGAAGAAGTTTCCGCAACAGTTAATAAAAACACAACTTTCGTAACTATTATAATCACACTTATTAGTATATTTTTTACTTTAGCAACAACATTAATTACTTTTATTGTTCAATCAAAACATGAAATTTTAATTGAAGATATTTGATTAACTATCGCAATAATTGCTGCCGTAATTTTTATTTTATTATTTATTTCTTTGGTGGGGTTTTGATGGATTAATCGATCTTGATATTCCAAATCAAAAACATATTAATTTATTTATAACAAAAATGGGGATTTATTTCAATATCTAGTAGGAAAAATATAAGTATGAAAAAGAATGAAGAGTTTTATTTGCATAGCTATATATATCAAGAATTAACAAAAAAAGTGAAGAAAGGATTATATAGATATGAATGAACGACAAACAGATCAAATTCAAGTGAAATTAACACTAAATTACAAAAAGCAACCAAAAACGCAAAAAAATTAAGCAATAAAGGTAAAGGCATGCCTGATTTAATTTATTTTAATGATGAAACAAAATTATTAATTTTGACCGAATTAAAAAAAGATGTAAGATTACATACGTCAAACAATTTAGGCAAAATAAAAAACCCAAAGAAATTTGCAGTTGATGGAGTTCTTCATTATTCATCTTTCTTCAAAGAATACAATGTCTTTTCAATAGCAATTTCAGGAGAATTTAATAATTATTTAATCGATCAATATTTTAAACCATCTGGAGAAATCAACCAAAAACACATTCCGGCAAAAAGAATACTAAATGAATCTGATTATGAAAATATAATTATTGATAATTCTACACAAGGTAGAATTAATGATTTAAGCCAAGTTTTAGATAAAATTAATGAATTAATGAATAGAGAGAAGATAGAAACAAGTAAGAGAACAATCATTCTAGGAGCAATAATTTTTTCATTAACCCATTTTTCTCAGATTAAAACCGATATTGAAAAGATAGGAGTTGATACAGATGATATTGTTTCTGCCTTAACAAGATCAATAGAAAGAAAAATGAAAAAAGTATTACCTCTAAATAAGCGAACTTCAAATTCAAAAATTATTAAGAGGTTTTGTAATTTAATTTCTTCATACACAATGAACGAAAAAGTTTGAAAACAAATTATTAGTAAGGTTGCTGAACAATTAATGCCCATTATTAATAAAATGAAAAAAACCACTTACCATGATTTTTCTGGAGATATGTATAGAGTTTTATTGAGATATACAGCCGGAGATGGAAAAGTATTAGGACAAATTTTAACACCTAAACATGTTGCTAATTTAATGATTGATTTAATAGAATTAAAAAGAGGAGACTCTGTAATTGATCCAGCATGTGGAACTGGTATATTTTTGGTTAATTCTATGAATAGATTAATTTCTTTCGCGAGGAATGAAAAGGAAATTAATGAAATCAAATCACAAAAGATATTTGGAATTGAAATTTCTTTAGAAATGTTTTTTTTAACACTTGTTAATATGTTAATCAATGATGATGGTAAAACTAATATTTATGTTGATGATGACAACCCTAATGTACAGAAAAGAGGGATTTTTAAATATAATTCAAACGACTTTTCAAACAAAGAGGTTCCTAAAAAAGTTTTAATGAACCCCCCATATTTAACACATAATGAAATGTGAGAATTTATAATGAAGTCATTAGAATTAGCAACTGAGAAAGCTTGCATTATAATTCCCACAGCAATTTTGAATAACAACAGATTTAACAAAAACCAGTTTTTGAAAAAACACAGTTTGTTAGGCGTCTTTAATATGCCAAATGATATCTTTCAAAACAAAGGTTCTTCGGGGGCCTCTATTAAAACTTCAATTATAGTTATCGAGATTAATAAACCAAATATAAATAACCATCTAGGAACCTATTTATATGACTTAAAAAGCGATGGTTTTATTTCTAGTAAAAAATATGGTAGGTATGATGGAAATAATTATTGAAATCAAATTAAAGACAAATTATTAAATAGTTATCACAATAGAGAAGTGTTAAGAAACACAGCTTGTGTAATTAAACAAATAAAACCAGAGGATTCATGACATTTTAATTATTTTAATAAAATCAATTTAGAAGACTTTAACAATATAAATAATTATTTATTAGATTATATTGATACTTTATTAAAAAAAGAAATAAAATCTAATTTAGAAATAGCAAAAAAAAAAGCATCATTATTCAAAAAAATCATAGTAAAAGAACTTGATTTTAAAAGTATTTATTTATTCCCCGCAAATGAAATATTAGATATAGAAACAAAATTTAAAAGAGCTTATAGAATTGAAAAATATGATGATTCCCATGGACAAATTTCATATGTTGCTGCCGCTAACCATCAAAATGGATCTAGATTACTAAACACAAGAAACATATATGATGAAACGGTTTTAAAAGATAAGTTCAGTTGAAATTCTCAAGGAGATGGTGGAGCAGGATTAGCTTTTTTTCATCCATATAATTTTATTGCTGCTAGCACAGTAATGATATTTTCATTAAAAGAAAAATATAAAAATCTTCCTTTATACAGAAAAATATTTTTAGCTTATTCAATGGGATTAGAAAAAAAGAATAGATATCATGGAAATTCAATCACACAAAAGCAATTTGTGAATGGAACTTTAAAAATTGCTTTACCATCCAATGGCAAAGATATTAATTGATTAAAAATAGATGATTTTATGAAAAATAACGATTTATACAAAATTATAGAGAGTATTGTACTTAACAACTCTAAAATATCAATATCAAAAAATAAATATATGTAATTGTGAAGAATATACACTAATATTCCTAAACCAAATGCTATATATATTTATGGAATAGCCGGCAAAGCCGTTACTTATTTTAAAGGATCTGACATTCTTAGTTATGAACTACGTAAAACATTATTAGATTATTTTCAAGATCTCGATAAAAACCAACGTGAATTGGATAATAAAATTAAAAATTTCAAAAACAATTTTGGAATATATCCTTATTTAAGAAAAGCTTATGATCATAAAAAATCAAACTCAACTTTTTTAAATAAAAATAATGAAAAAACTGTCGAATCTTATTTTTCAAAAAATGCTAATGATAGAGAAAATAATGTAATTATGTTTTAGAGGATATAGAAAAAGATAATTAATTCAATTATCTTAATTAAAAAATATATAAATGGCACGCTTAGAAGGATTCGAACCCTCATCCCCTGGTCCGTAGCCAGGTACTCTATCCGTTGAGCTATAAGCGCATATCAGGTTTAACTAACTTTTATTTTACAATATAAATAAGAAAAAATAATAAAATGTTTAATATTATAAACATTATTAAAACAACCAAATTATTTGATTAAAATATGTTAAAATAACCATAAAACATTAACAAATGAATAACTACGAAATTATTTATATCATCAATCCTCAAGAACAAGACCTTGAAAAAACCAAAACTTCATTATTAGAAATGTTAAATGATCCCAAAGAATTAAAAGTTAACATTTGAGGCTTAAAAAAATTTGCTTATCCAATCAAAAAACATGATTCTGGACATTACATTCAAATTAATTGTCAAATTTCCGGTGAAACTGCAAAAGCATTACCCGCTAAATTAAATTTAACAAAATCAGTTTTAAGATATTTGATTGTTAATTTAGATAACGAAAAACGTTTTCGTTATAAAACTAAACCTTGACACACAAAATCATTTAAACGCGATTCAAATCCAACATTTTCAAATCGCAAACCTGTTTCAACTTATAAAAGTCAAACCTAAAAACTTGTATGGCATCTAAACCAACTGTTTCCGACAACGTAATTTTTTTAACCCTTGAAAATTCGAAAAACTTAGCTTTAAAGACAGTTAAAAAACTTGGATTTGATTGTTTTGAAATCAAAAAACGGGTTTTTGCTGATGGCGAAATCATCGTTGATATTCCGTGTTCAGTTCGTGAAAAAGATGTTTTTTTATTTCAATCAACTAATAGTCCTGCTAATGAAAATTTAATGGAATTATTTATTACTATTGATGCTTTAACAAGAAGTGCCGCTAAAAGTATTTCGTTAATTATGCCGTATTTTGGTTATGCACGGCAAGATCGTAAAGCGCGTGGTCGTCAACCAATTACTGCTAGTTTAATTGCGAATTTAATTTCAAAATTAAAAGTGAAACGCGTAATTACATTTGACTTACATTCACCACAAATTCAAGGGTTTTTTGAAATTCCTTTAGTTCATGTTTCAGCGCTTCCAATTTTAATTGCAAATTTAATGAAAACGGAAATTCGTGATTTTGTTTTAGTTGCCCCTGATTATGGTGGTCATCGTCGTGTCCAAGAATTAAATCAATATTTAGATCGTTATGTTGCTGTTGTTGATAAGAAACGTCCAATTGATAATGATATTAAAGTTAATTTTATTTTAGGATCAGTTAAAGATCAAAATGTTTTATTAATTGATGATTTAATTGATACTGGAAATACAATGTTAAAAACAATGCGGTTTTTAAAATCAAAGGGTGCAAAATCAATATATGTAGTTGGAACACATCCAATTTTTAGTAAAAATTCACTTGCAAACTTTCAAGCCGCTTATAAAGAAAAATTATTTGATGTTTTAATTGTAAGCGATACAATTAACATTCCAAATGCAAAAAACTATCCGTTTTTAAAAATCGTTTCAGTTGCTGAGATTTTATCAAAATCACTTGATATTATTTTTCACGGTGGATCAGTTTCGCAATTATGTCAAAAATACCTTGATCAATTAAGAACATATGAAAAGTAATACCTGATTAATAGTTGGTTTAGGTAATATTGGTGATCAATTTGATCAAACCCGTCACAATACTGGATTTGAGTTTTTAAATTGATTGGTTGGTAACACATCATGAACTAATCATAAACATTTTGTTGCCAAACAGTTTCAATTAGCACATCAAAATATAATTGCCATCAAACCAACCACTTTAATGAATCTTTCTGGTAAAGCAGTTAAAGCAGCTTGTGAAATGTTTAAAATTAAACTATCAAACGTTATCATTATTGCTGATGATGTTGATTTTAAACTTGGACAAGTAAAATTTAACTTAAGTTTAAACGTTGGTAGTCATAATGGTTTAAAAAGTATTGATGCAGTTTTAACCAATAAAATTAAATCAATTCACATTGGTATTAATCGTCAAACACCACTTCATTCATGAGTATTAACAAAATTTAAACCGCATGAATTAACTTTATTACAAGCGACATTTCCTAATATTAAACAACAATTAATTAATTTTTGATCAAGCAATATTCCGTTTGCAACTAAAATTAATCAAACATCAAAAGTATCTGACCAAAAACAATCAAAATCACGTAAAATGGTTGTTGTTGGTGGGCTTTTTGGTGATGAAGGTAAAGGTAAAATTGTTGATTATTACGCTTCCCAATTTGATATTATTGCCCGTTTTGCTGGTGGCGATAACGCTGGCCATACAGTAAAAGTTGATAAACAAATTTTTCAGTTTTCAATTTTACCGGTTGCAATGATTCGACCTGATAAAATTAGCTTTTTAGGTGCCGGTTGTTTAATTAATTTAACGCAACTTTGTTTTGAAATCAATCAATTAAAACAAACGATTTCAAACATCGGACAATTACGAATTGCTGCGCGTGCGCATATCATTTTACCGTATCATTTATTAATCGATCAACAAGAAGAAAGCACTAAAACCGCCAAAATTGGTACTACTAAACGTGGAATCGGACCATGTGCAGCTGATCGTGTAAATCGGATTGGCATTCAAGTGGCTGATTTATTTGATCCAATTTTATTAAAAGGCAAATTAAATCAAAATTTAAAATTAAAAAATCCCTTATTAAAAACAAAATTAACCGTTGAAAAAATTTTTGATCAATTAATGCAAGAATTTGCCCAAATCAAACCATTTGTGGTTGATAGTGTACAATTTTGACACGATAATGCCAATAAATCAATTTTGTTTGAAGGTGCACAAGGTACTTTACTTGATGTTCAATACGGAATTTATCCATTTGTAACTAGCACGTCACCTTTAACTTGACAAGCTGGATTAGGAACTGGCGCTAATATTCAAAAAGCACAGTTTTTAGGCGTTTTCAAAGCTTATACAACTCGAGTTGGAACTGGTCCATTACCAACGACAATTAACGATGAAAGTTTAAACGATCAAATTGCCAAAGTTGGTAATGAATATGGTGTTGTTAGTAAAAGACGTCGTCGCATCGGTTGATTTGATGCTGTTTTAGCACGTTATTCAATTAAAATTAATCATTTTCATCAAATTGCAATTACTTTACTTGATGTTTTATCAGTGTGTGATCAAATTAAAATTTGTACCCATTATTTAATTGATAAACAAAAATTTTATTTCCCACCGACTACACTTAGTAGCTGAGATAAAATTGAACCACAGTACATCACATTAAGTGGTTGAAATCAAACTGATTTTAGTAAAATTAAATCTTTTCACGAATTACCTTACAATGCCCAACTTTATATTCGTAAAATTGAAGAATTATTAAAGATTCGGGTTGCTTTTATTTCAATCGGAAAAGAACGAAACGCAACAATTGTTCGTTAAAATTTAAATATAATTTGATAATTTACGAAAAAGAATATAAAATACTATTTTCTAATAAAAAATCATATAATGATTAGCCGCTATCAAGATCCTGAAATTAAGCAAATTTGAGAATTTAAAAATCAAATTAAAATTTGAACTCAAATTGAACAAATCGTTTTAACTGGATGATATTTAAATAAATTAATTCCCGAAACCGATTATTTTAAATTAAAGAATTTAACAGTTCCAAAAGTAGAAAGCATTATTCAAAACGAAAATCTTTCTCGTCATCAAATAATTGGTTTTATTGAAGCTTTATCGGAAAATTTAGGACCAGAACGCAAATGAATTCATTTTGGTTTAACATCAAACGACGTTTTAGATACAACCCAAAACTATTTAAGTAAATTAAGTTTAAAAATTGTTTTAAACCAAGTTGATGAATTAATTAATATTTTAAAAAAACGCGCCTTTGATGATAAATACGTTTTAATGATTGGTCGAACACACGGTCGTTTTGCTGAACCAATTACAGTTGGATTATTTTTTGCTCGTTTTGCAGCCGAATTAAAACGTCACTATCAAAGATTATTAGTTGCTTGTGATGAAATTGCAGTTGCTAAAATTTCTGGTGCCACCGGAACTTACACTCATTTACCGTTTGATATTGAACAATTAGTAGCAAAACGAATGGAAATGAAACCATCAACGATTAGTACCCAAATTGTCCCGCGTGATCATTTGATTGCGATGTTTCAAGCCGGAACTAATTTAGCAACGACACTTGAAAAAATGGCGATTGATTTACGAACTGGTCAACGTAGTGAAATTAATGAATTTCAAGAACAATTTCAAAAAGGACAACAAGGATCTTCAGCAATGCCACATAAAATTAATCCGATTACACTTGAAAATGTTTGTGGATTAATTAATGTTTTGCGTGGAATTAGCAGTTCAGTTTATCGGACAAATTTACTTTGAAATGAACGTGATTTAACCAATTCTTCAATTGAAAGAATTATTTTGCCTGATTTTTTTCACATTTTAGTAAATGTATTAAAAAAAATGGTCAAAATAATTACGAATTTAAAAATCAATTATTCCCAAATTAAACTTAACTTAACAAAAGCAAAAAATATTTACAGTCAAAAATTACTTTTAAAATTAATTGAAAAAAGTCATTTAGATCGTCAAACTTCTTATAAATTAGTCCAAGATGCAATCAACTATTTAAGTATTGATCAACCTAATTTAGCTTTAATTTTAAAAACCCATCCAATTAGTAAATATTTAACTGATGCTGAAATTAAATTTTGTTTAGATTTAAAAAATTTAATGCCGAAAGTAAATCAAATTTACCAACGGATTTTTACTGATTACGATAAATATGAAAAAATTTAAATTAACTGAAATTTTTTCTCAAACTGCAATTGCTAATAAAATTAAAGCATATGCTAACCAAGTTAATCAAAAGTATCACAATCAAAAATTAATTATTATTATTGTTTTACGAGGTGCGTTGTATTTTGGTGCCGATTTAACCAAACAATTATCAACTGATTTAAACTTGCAAATTTATTTTATTTCGTATCAATCATACATTGGTAATCAAAAAATCACAATTAATAATCATTTGCAATCACAATTAAAACATTTTGAAAATCAAAACTTATCACAAAGTCACATTTTAATTTTGGATGATATTTGAGATACTGGTAAAACGTTAGCTAATTTACAAGAAGCTTTTAGTGTTTTTCAACCAGCATCAATTAAATTTGCGGTTTTAATTAAAAATGCCAGCACCACTGTTAATCCAATTCATACTAATAATATTGATGTTTTGTTTACATGAAAAAAAACTTCAAACCAAAATTGACTGATTGGTTATGGAATGGATTTAGATGACTATGGTCGTCATTTTCCTGCTATTTATGTTGTAAACGCACAATAATGCGGATTCAAAATACGTTTAGTAAAAAAGTTCCAACTTTGTTTTTAATTACTACTCCGATTGGTAATTTATCAACAATAAGTAATGCAATTAAACCATTATTAGAAAAATTACAATTTTTATTTTGTGAAGATACACGTCAAACGCAAAAATTATTAAACCATTTACGTTTAAACCATTTAAAATTAATTAGTTTTCATAAGTTTAACGAAGCTAATCGTCAATTGATGGCATTAAAATTATTAAATCAAAATCACGATATCGGATTAGTTAGTTGTGCCGGTGTACCTTTGATTGCTGATCCTGGTTATCAATTAGTAAATCAAGTTTTAAAACATCATTTTGCTGTTACAAGTGTTGGTTTAAATAATAGTGGTTTAGCAGCTTTAATTACATCTGGATTACCAACCAATCGTTTTTCTTTCATGAATTTTTTAGCCACTTCAGAAGCAAAAAAAACGAAATTATTAAATCAATTAATCACTATTCCAACCACATTTGTTTTCTTTGAATCTGTTCATCGACTTAAATTTACACTTCAATTATTTCAAAAACTTTGACCCAAACACAATTTTTCACTTGCAAGAGAATTAACAAAACGTTATGAAACAATTTATCGTGGCCAGTTTAGTATGTTAAAATTAAAAGATATAAAATTTAAAGGAGAATTTGTTTTAGTTATAGATAATAATGAATTAAATTTAGGACCAGATTTAATTAATTTGCGCAAATTTGAAACTGTTATTAAAAATTTAAACTTAACTAATCGCCAAAAACTTGTTTTAGGACGTAAATTATTAAAATTACCTCGTCAACTTTTAATCAAAAAATTTCAAGTTCCAAACCATGAATAATCACAAAACTGTTTATTTAAGTACACCAATTTATTACGTAAATGGAAATCCGCATTTAGGACACGCGTATTCAACTTTAATGGTTGATTTTATTGCTAATTTTTATCGTTTCCAAGGGCATGAAGTGGTTTTTATTACTGGTGCCGATCAACACGGTCAAAAAATTTATCAATCGGCAATTAATCACAAAATTACCCCAGCTGAATTTATTAAACAAAAAACCCAAGTTTTTAAAAACCTTTGAAAACGTTTAAACATTAATTACGATTATTTTGTTGAAACAACACATATTTCACATCAAAAATTTATTCAAAATCAATTTCAACAATTTTTAAATAATGGTTTTTTAAAATTACATCAATATTCTGGTTGATATTGTGTTAGTTGTGAAACATTTATTAAATTGCAATTAAATCAAAAACCCAAATGTGATCTTTGTCAAAATGATTTAATTCATTCGCAAGAATTAAATTATTTTTTCCATGTTCGAAACAGTCAAAAAACATGATTAAAACAACAAATTCCTCATTGAACAAAAACTACGCCAAAAATTAAATATTTTCATGATTTGAATAGTTTTTTACAACTTGAAAATTGAGATTTTTCAATTAGTCGGCAAAATTTAAAATGAGGGATTCCACTTTTAGATCAACATCAACAAACTGCTTACGTTTGATTTGACGCTTTATTTAGTTATATTTCGGTTTTACCACCGCTCATTCGTAATAAAATTTGAAAATTAGATTCCCAAGCATTAATTATTCAAGTTTTAGGGAAAGAAATTAGTAAATTCCATTTAATTTACTGGCCATTATTACTAAAATCAGCTAATTTTCGTTTGCCAGATCAGTTTTTAATTCACGGTTGATTATTAAATCAAAGCGCGAAAATGTCAAAATCAAAAAACAATGCTTTAGCAGTTGAACCGTTATTAGCAAAATATTCATCTGAAATTGTTCGTTTTTACTTAGCAACTTTAATGTATCCTGGGCAAGATATCGACATTAAATCACATAATATTGATCAATTTTATCAATCACAACTAGTTAATAATTTAAGTAATTATTGTCATCGTGTTTTAAAAATGATCGAACAATCAAATTGAAAACTTCCTTATGATTTTGAACCAAAATTAACATCAAAAACGCAAACGTTTTATTTAACTTTTCAATCACTTTTTAAAACATTTAAAATTGCCAAAGCAATTAATGTTTTTTTCGATTATTTAATTTTTGCCAATAAATATCTTGATTCAAACCAACCATGAAAGTTAATTGGTAAAGAAGATTTTAAATTAAATCATATTTTAGCCGAAGCTTTACTTTTTATTGCTAATATTCCTGCTTTTATTGCGCCAATTGTTCCGCAATTAAGTCAAAGAATTAACACTTGATTTCAACAATCAAATTTTGATTTTAGTTGACAAAAACAAAAAATTAATCGTTTTAAAATTGTCGAAAATACTGTTTTGTATCAAAAAAAATAATTATGAAAAAAACTAACATTAAATTAACTCCGCTTTTTACTCAAACCCAAATTTTAGCTGGAATTAAAAAATTGGCAACTAAATTAAATTCAATTTATAAACAATCTGATCGTCCGGTTGCATTGGTTGGTATTTTAAAAGGTTGTTTGCCATTTTTATTAGAATTAATCAAACATTTAACGTTTGAAATTGTTTTAGATTTTATGATTATAAATTCTTACAACGGTAAAAAAAATGCTCAACACCCACCACAATTAATTCTTAATACGGCAATTAATTTACATAAATTATCAGTTTTAATCATCGAAGATATCGTTGAAAGTGGCAAAACAGTTCAAATGGCAATCAATCAAATTAATTTAAATCAACCTAAAGATGTTAGAGTAATTTCGTTATTATATAAACCTGTTCATAACAGTTTGTTCAAACCTGATTTTTTTGTCTTTCAAGCACCATTAAATTCATTTTTAGTTGGTTTTGGTCTTGATTTTGAAGAACAAAAACGCAATTTAACTTATATTGGAGTTCTCAATGAGTAAAGTAATTAAAACGAAAATATTTCAGCACAGTAATCAAATATCAATTTCAAATGATGCTAATCATTTAGGAAATCGTTTGTATCAATTTGATAATTTAGATGATCAAATCATTTTGAATTTAATTTGTGCTGCTTATTTACTAGCAAATGGATTAAAAATATTTAAAATCCAAAAACTACAAATTAACGAAAATCAAAAAGCCACAATTATTTTTGAATCTCCAACTAATTTAAAATTAAAAGCATTACAAAAAAATTGATCACAAATAAAACAACAATTAATTTCACTTAATACATTAAAAGTTGCTTATTTTGAATTACCTTTTTTAAGTTTAAATTTAAAAAATCAAACTTTAAATTTAAACGAAAATATTATTGAAACGAATTTAAAACCAGAACGTATTTCTTTAATTAATCTTTCTACTTTCACCGAATCAAATGTTGTTTATCATAATTTAACATTTCAAATCGATCAAACGCCTGCGTTTTATATTAATGATCATCGCAAATTAAATAAAACATTAAAATTTTTTTATTTTAGTAAATTAATTGGTTCTGGATTACCGTTTTGATTACCACGCGGGTTAATTGTTAAGAATTTAATTCGTAATTTTATTCGTGATTTGGAAAAAGCAGCTGGTTTTACTTTTGTTGAAACACCAATTTTAGGAAGTGAAAAAATTTATCAAACCAGCGAACATTTAAAACATTATCGTGAATTTATGTTTCCGGTTTTAAAGCGTAAAAATGAAGCGTTGTATTTACGTCCGATGACTTGTCCACATCATTGCATTATTTTCCAATCGGAACCACGTTCATATTTAGATTTACCACTGCAAATTTCAGAAGATTCACTGTTATTTCGGCAAGAAGCAAGTGGCGCTTTAATCGGAATGGAAAGGGTACGACAAATGCAGTTAAAAGATACCCACATCTTTTTACCATTGCAACCAAAAGTGATTAAAGCGGCAATTAAGCAATGTATCGAATTAACTCAAACCGCTTTAAAAGCATTACAAATTAATATTAAAACGATTTATTTATCGGTTAATGACGAAAAAACCACTGATAAATTCATTAATCATCCTCATTTATGAGAAAAAACGATTATGATTTTACGTGATGTTTTAAATGAATTAAAAATCAATTATCAGTTAATGATTGGCGAAGCGGCTTTTTATGGTCCAAAAATTGATTTTCAAATTGATACTGCATTAGGGCATAATATTACCATTTCAACTGTTCAACTTGATTTTTCGTTACCAGAAAAATTTCAATTAAAATATCGTACTTCGAATGAAAAAAATAAATATCAAACACCAATTTTAATTCATCATGGTTTAATTGGAACTTATGAACGTTTATTAACAATTTTAATGGAAAACAATAACGGTTGATTACCGTTTTGATTATCACCAGTTCAAATTTTGATTTTACCTTTATCACTTGATCCGAAAATTCAAAATTACGCGCAACGGATTCATCAATTATTAGATCGTTATAAATTACGATCAGAAATTGCTAGTTCACGACGTAAATTATCAGAAAATATTCAACAGAGTTGACAAACAAAAATTCCTATTCGACTATTTATTGGTGAACAAGAATTAACAAGTCAACAAATTACGTTTCAAACTCATCAACAGAAAAAACAAACTATCAATACGTTAGCGTTTGTTGATTTTTGTATCAAAAAGAACCTTAATAAAGAATAAGGAAAATTTTAATCTGATTTATTAATGTAATAAATTATTCCTGGTAATATTCCAGATAATAATATTCCAAATAATACTAATAATTGATTTTGTTTTTGACTAGCTACTTCAATTAATTTAAAACATGTATAAAAGTATATTAAAACCACAACAAAAGATAAAATTACGATTGAAATTGTGATAAAAATATTTTCACCTGCGAAGATATTTTTTGTATATTCGATTCAGAATCTACAGATTAATTGTTTAATTTGATTTAATTCTTTCATTATGTTCATTGTAACACCCTCTATTGATTTTTTTAAAAAAGTTTTTAATAAAAAAATACTTATTTATGATACCATTTATGCTAAAATAAAATTTATCTATTTGATAAAAAAATTACCACCCATAAAACAATAATATATATTTTTAGCGTTATAAATCAAAAATTTAAATTAGGATTTTATTCATTTGAAAAAATTAACCAAGTATAAAGCAACTATTAATCATCAAATCCCCTTTCCAGAATTTATAGTTATTGATCAACACGGTAATAATAAAGGCAAAATGCTTAAAAAAGCAGCAATTGAATTAGCTGAAGCCGCTGAAATGGATTTAGTTTTAATTTCTAGTAGTAAAACGAAACCGGTTTGTCGAATTTTAAATTTAAGTAAATATTTATACGAAAAGCAAAAATTATTAAAAAAATCATTAAAGAAAAAAAACATTAACACTGTTAAAGAAATTCGTTTTTTTGCTACAATTGGTGAAAATGATTTTAAGTTACGAATTAAAAAAACAATTGATTTTTTAAACAAAGGTTACACTGTTAAAATTAGTATGTTTTTACGTGGTCGAGAAAAATATATTAAAAATTACGGAATAGTTAAATTTGAATCATTTGTCGCCGGTGTTAAAAAATATGGAGTAAATGACAAACCATTTCAAAAAAAACCAAATTCTTACTCAATTCAATTTAAACCTTTAAAAACTAAAAACAGTAAAAAATAAATCACTAACTAAATTTTCATTTTTATAATATAATATTATCACTAGTTTAAACGTAAAACATTATGTTTTTAATAGTCGATCCAAGCGGAAAACATTTTTTAATGAAAAAATATAAATTCAAAACCAAAAAATCTTTATTAAAAAGAATTAAAATTACTGGAAAATCAAAATGAATGCGTAATTCCGCTAATACATCACATTTATCAGCTAGTAAAACAAGATTACAAAAACAACGTTTAAAAAAATCACACATTGTTAAACACGCAGATTACAAACGTTTAAAAAAACTTATTTAAAAATGTATTATAAAGAGGAAATTTATTAATGACTGAACAAATTACTAATTCAATAAATAATCAATTTGGGGTATCATTAACTGTAATGTTAGCATTTTTTATCATTTGATTAATCACATTTTTGATTGGATTCTATCTTATTCGTCACGGCACAAAAGAAGGAAAAACTTGAAAAATTATTTTAGGAGTAATTTTCACCGGTCCAATTGGCTTAGTTTATTACCTTATTTTACGTGAAAGAATTAAGGCAAAAGAAGCAAAAGAAGCAGTTACAAAATTAGCTGAAAAAATTAGCGATTTAAAAAAAGAAAAAGATTTAAAATAAAACAATAATAGTATTAATATATGCCAAGAGTTAAAGCCGGAAACGTTACTAGAAAACGTCATAAAAAAATTCTAAAACTTGCCAAAGGATATGTTGGTTCAAAACACGCGTTATTTCGTGTTGCCAATGAACAAGTTTTACATTCATTAAGTTACGCATATCGTGATCGTCGTAATCGTAAACGTGATTTTCGTCGTTTATGAATTACACGTATCAATGCAGCAACACGTTTGCATGAATTTGATTATCACCGTTTTATTAATGGTTTATTAAAAGCTAATATTAAATTAAATCGTCAAATGTTATCAATTTTAGCAATTGAAGCACCTAATGTTTTTAAATCACTAGTGATGATTTCGAAACAACATCAAAGTCAATCGATTGCAACTGCGATTAATACAAATTAATTTAAAATGCATATTGGTATCATTGTTTCGATAATTTTATCTACTCTTGCTTTAATTTGTTTTATCAGTAGTTTATTGGTTTTTTGATTTAAAAAAACTCATCCCAACAATTCAATTAATGATTTAAAGGAATTAAAAAACCAATTTAATGATTTTATTTTTCGTTTGGAAAAAGATAAGGCAACCAATACCGCTTTACAAGATTTTTTAAATAAAAAATTAGATCATTTAACGACTAAAAATGATACTTTAATTCAAAATTATCACGGTTTAGAAAAAACTTTTAAAGCAAATCATATTGGTGGGCAAAAACTCGCAAATGCTTTTCAACAACAACTAAATGAAAAATTAAATACACTAGTTCAAAACCATAAACATTTATTTGAAAATTATGCCAATTTAGAATCGACTTTGAAAACCACTCACGATGGTGGTCAAAAATTAGCAACCGAATTTCAAAAATTAAGTCGAGTTTTTTTACATCCATCTGAACGTGGTTTTTCTGGTGAAACATCTTTAAATTTTATTTTAGATGGTATTTTTGGAACAACTTCTAACATTGTATTTAGACAATATCAAATGAAAAATAATTGTCGTGCCGATGTTTTTATCAAAACTCCTCAAGGTAATATTCCGATTGATAGTAAATTTCCCCAAATTAAAATGGACAACAATGGTAATATTCTTGATTTAAAAGATTTTAAAACAAAACTAACCAAACACATCAATGATGTTGGAAAATACATTTCCAGTGAAGACAATACTTTTATTTCATTAATGTATTTACCTTCGCAACGATTATTTGAATTAATTTATGAAAAAGCAACCGAACTGAATTGATTACATAAATTAGCACACAAAAACAAAGTTTATATTGTTGCACCAAACACGTTAGCAATTGTTTTACAAATTATCGATAAAATTATTCGTGAATATCGTTTAAAAAATAATCTTGAAAATATTTTTGTTTTATTACAGGATTTCCGCAAAGATTGAGATCGAATGCAAAATCGTTTCGAAAAAACCCATAAAAGTTTTAATAAATTTGGTGATAACTTACAAAATTATGAAATTAGTTTCAAAAAAACAACGAAAAAATTAAATGCCATTTTAGAAATCGAAAATACGATATCCACAACTTTAGATACAACAGAATTACCGTTGATTGATAATTCAGAAATTGAAACTAAATTTCAAAACGATAATCAAAACGACGAAACTATTTCAACTAAAAATGACGAACCAAGCTAATGCAAATTCAATTGCAATTAATTTTCAAAAATTGTTATCAACAGAACAAAAAGCTTGTATTCAAGTTTTAGCAACTTGTTTAAATCAAACCCAATTAGTTGCAATCAAACAACGTTTTTTAGGACGAAAAAGCCTTGTTATTCAAGCTTTTAAAAATTTAACACCCGAATTAAAAAAAACTTTTAGTCAAACATTTTTAACGTGAAAAACGACGATTTCAAAACTTTGCAATCAAACTAGTAAAAATTTTGAATCAACGTTAAAAACAGTTTTTTTCACTGATGATTTAGTGAAAAATTTTTATCAATTTCATAATCAAGAACGGACATTAAAATCATTAACTTGAAATCCATCAATTGGTAGTTGGCATCCGGTTTCAATGATTATGAAAGATTTGCACATTTTTTTTCAATCGATGCGTTTTCGTTTTTTTCACGTTCAAGAATTATCAACCGTAGTTGATAATTTTATCACTTTAAATATTTCGGAAAATCATCCTGCATACGATTTAAATTCTTGTTTTTTTAGTGATGCTAAAACAGTTTTACGTACTCATACGACGAATTTTACTAGTCATATGTTAAAACAATATTACCCACAATTTCCCAATCAAAATTTTTTTGCTTACACAATTGGTAATGTTTATCGAAACGATACTGATGATGCAACTCATGTTCCGAAATTCACTCAACTCGATGCTTGTATGTGAGGACAAAATTTGAATTTAGCAAAATTAAAAGGTTTTTTATTAGCGATGATAAAAAGTTTGTTTAAATTTGCGGTGCAATGTCGTTTTCGGACTAATTACTTTCCTTTTACCGAACCATCCCTTGAAGTTGATTTAAAATGTTTTGATTGTACTGGGAATAATTGTTCAATGTGTAAAGGTAGTCAATGAATTGAAATTCTTGGTGCCGGTATTGTTCATCGTGAAGTTTTAGCAAATTGTGCAATCAAAAATCATCCGGTTATTTTAGCGTTTGGTTTAGGAATTGAACGTTTGGCAATGTTAAAATATAAAATTAAAGATATTCGTGATTTAAACCAAAAAATTTGAATCCAACAAGATTATGATGTATTGTAGTTACAATTGATTACGCCAATTAACGGTTTTTAAAAATAAAACCGTTACTGATTTTCAAACTGCTTTTGATGATTTAGGAATGGAACCAGTTGTTGTTCGTAATGATGCTAAATTAAATCATAATTTAGTGGTTGGACAAATTGTTGCTTTAAAACCACATCCAACTAAAAATCAATTAACAATTTGTCAAGTACTAGTTAATGAAAATGAAAAATATCAAGTGATTTGTGGAGCAACTAATTTAAAAATTAATCTTAAAATTGTATTTGCAAAACCAAAAGCAATTTTATTTAATCAAAAAAAAATTACAAAAGCTAATTTTGCCGGTGTACGTTCCGAAGGAATGATTTGTGCACTTTATGAAGTGATGCCAGATCAAAAAGTTAGTAATGAAATTATTGTTTTACCTCAAAATGCTCAAAACGGTGATTCAGAACCATTAAAATATCTTCATTTTGATGATGTGATTTGAAAATTAGAATTAACATTAGGAACACGTCATTTACAAAATTATTTTGGATTATCACACTATCTTGCACAATATTGAAAACTCGCAAATGCAAATGATTTTGATTATTTAACCCAATATCAATCAATTGCAAAAATTAATAATGCTTTACAATGCTCTTTACCATCGAATGAATTAGTATTAATGGTAAAAAATCCTTCTCAAAATCAACTTTCAAATGATATTAAAATGATTTTACAAAAAGTATCTGATTATCAAGCTAATTTTATTACTGATTTAAATACTTACATTAAACTTTATAGTGGATGTGAAATATCAATTGCATTTGCAAACAGTAATCATAATTATCAAGCATTAAAATGAGATCAAACATCACAGTCAACGAATGATTTTGAATGAATGTTAATTCGCATTGTTAAATTCAATCACATTAATGTTTTACCGCCAATTTTTCCAATTGTTGCCTTTCATACGTTATTAAAATTATTGCAAAGTTACAATTTACCTTTATTTATTAATTTTAAATTAAAATTACCAGCTCCAAGTGAAATAATGTTAGATTCTAATGAATTAAATCGTATTTTAGGGATTAATTTAGAATTGACAACAGTGAAAAAATTATTTGATTTAAAAATCTGAAAAATCACGGCAAAAGATCATAAATGAAAATTTATTGTTCCATTAAATCAACGATTAACACATCCGTTTGAATTGATTGAAGAAATTACGCGTTTATTAGGTTATGATCGTTTGCTTGCACAATCATTAACAGCAACTGATTTACCTGATTTTAAACAATTAAACATTAAAACTGATCTTTGAATTCGTTTACAAACCCTTTTAGTTAATCAAACCTTTTTTGAAACACGCATTCCCTTTCAAATTGAAAAACAAGTTGCAAACAATTACTACAATTTAAAATCAAGTTGATTATCAGAACTTTTAAAATTAGTGCAAAAGTATCAAAAACCAGCATTTTCAATTAATACAGTTTGAAAAAAAATCGATCAAACTTGAAATGAAAATCAAGAATTGTTATTAATGTTACCCGCATTAAAACAATCAAACCAAAACAAAATTCAATTCCAATTTCAAACCCATCAATTTTGATTAATGCTTATTCGTAAAATTTTTCGTAATTTTAATTTACCACTTGTCAATTTATCTTATCAACCAGTTAATTTTAATTTTCAGACTTCTAATCAACCAATTGATATTAAAATTGGTTATCAAACACCATCAAAAACATTTGATTTAATCACAATTGGTTATCAAATTGATCAAACTAAGCAAAAATCACAATCGATGTTTCCGTATTTAATTATTAATTACGATCTTTTAACAGATTTAATTATTAAATTTCAATTTCAACCAATTACTTTTGTTCCATTCCAAAAACAAAGCGAATTTGAACAGACAGTTGCTTATTTCGATTTAAATTTAAATTTTACCATTCCAATTGAATTATTTTTACAACAAAAAGATGATAAACAGATTACTAAAATTGATTTAATTGGTATGATTAAATCGATTATTAAATCGGCTGATAAACGTATTTTGAACGTCAAAGTAGTTGATTTTTACCACAATAATCGTATAACTTTCCGTGTTTATTGAAATGTGAAAAATCAAATTTCAAAACCAAAAACTCAACAAAAATTAATTGAAAAAGTAAAAACTTGTTTAAAAGTTATAAAAAATGTTAAAATTTAATATATACAATAAATAATTTCTTAAAAATAATATTGAACACAAATAACGATTATGGCAGTACCAAAACATAGAACCTCGAAACAAAAAAAACGGCAACGCCGTTCTCATCACTTTTTAACTGCCGTTCCAATGGTAGCTTGTTCAAAATGCGGAGTTATGCGTCAAACCCACCGAGTTTGTTCAAAATGCGGATTTTTTAAATCAAAAATGATTTTAAAAATCACCCCTAAAACGAAAAAATAACTTAAATTTTCACTCAAAGTGCTGCATAAACCTGTTTTATTATCAACAACATTAAAAATGCTTAACATTAAACCAAACGGAGTTTATGTTGATTGTACAGCTGGTCACGGCGGACATAGTTTAGCAATCAGTCAAAAATTAAATTCACTGGGAACTTTAATTTTAATTGATCAAGACGCAAATAGTTTAGCAATTGCTAAAAAACGTTTACAATCTTTTAAAGGTCGAATCGTGTTTTGTGTTGCTAATTTTATTGCTTTAAAACAACTTTTAACAAACCAAAATATTCAAAAAGTCGATGGTTTTTTATATGATTTAGGTTTTTCGGCGGCGCAAATTTACAAATCTGATCGCGGATTTAGTTATCAATTAAATGGTCCTTTAGACATGCGAATGAATCGACAACAAACGTTTTCTGCATTTGAAATTGTTAATCACTATTCTTATTTACAATTATCAAAAATTTTAAAAATGTATGGTGAAGAACCACATGCAAATTTAATTGCCAAAGCAATTTGTCAGAACCGTTTGCAAGCACCAATCACAACCACAAATCAATTAGTTGCAATTATTAAATCGGCTTTACCACAAAATCGTCGTAATAAAAGTCGTATTCATCCGGCGCGTTTAACGTTTCAAGCGCTTCGAATTGCAGTTAATAATGAAATTAATGCTTTATCAGCGAGTTTACAACAAACAAAAGCATTTCGAACTACTAACACACGTGTTGTCGTAATTTCATATCATTCATTAGAAGATCGGATCGTCAAACAGTTTTTTAACGCCCAAACTGACCAAAATTTAATTACCAAAAAACCAATTTTAGCTGATCAAATCGAAATTGATCGTAATTTACAAGCAAGAAGCGCTAAAATGCGTGTATTAGAATATGTTCAATAAAATTTTTAAAACTTCATCAAAAAAATTTCATTCTTTTGCAATCGCAGATTTTGGAAAAGATTACGTTAAATTAATTGTCACTTATTATCATTTATCAACTTTTTACGTTGTTTTTAATCAAAAATTATCAAAAACAACCCACGGAAGATTTTGATTTCGTTCTTGAAGAGGTAGTTTATTAAATAAATTAATTAAACAAGCTAATCAAGAATTAGGAATTGTTTTAAAAAATATCAGTTACAATTTTCCCACTGATTCAATTCAAATTAAACTTGATTACACATATTATCATCGTTTTTCCAAACCAACCATTTTACGTCCAAAACATTTAGATTTACTAATGCGCGATTTGTTAAAAACCGCTTATCAAACTAAACACACCCAATATTTAAATTTTTCTTTCCAACCACAAAGTTATTTTTTACCTGATAAACAAAAAAAATTCGATCATTTACCACAAAATACGTTAATTTCTAGTTTTAATATTTGTGGAATTCTTTATCAAATTGATTGACGTACTCTAGCTGATTATGTTGATATTTTCCGAACTTTAAAAGTAAAACCAAATAAACCGGTTTTACTGCCTTACGCAATTTATGTTAATGCCCTTTTATTGTTTAAAAAACCACAAGTGGTAATTCATTATTGAACTAATAACAAAGTGACTTTATTTTATTTTGAAAATCACATTTATTTAAAACAAACATCATTTAATTTCGGATTACAAACATTGTTTTCCCAAATTGCCCAAAAATTTGATATTTCATATGAAGATAGTGCAAGTTATTTTTTTAATTTAATTCAGTTAGGTAAACATCATTTATCTGATTTTGAAAAAATTCTATTAACAAAAAAACCTCGTTTAAAAGTTCATTACGAAGCCATTATTGACCTTTGTGTTGAATTTTTTCAAAAATCATATCAGACACTTTTAAACTACACAACCAAAGAATGAAAATTAGATGAACACAAAATTTCGATTTTATTAGTTGGTAAAATAACATTAGTTAATCAAATTATTGCTTGTTTACAAAAAGTTGCTCCTCACATTGATTTAATTACATTTAATTCAAATTTTATTGGATTAACCGATTATGAAGATAATTTTTTAATCGGAAATGCTTATTACGAACATTTACAAAAAAAGATTCAAGATGAAAAATCCCAATCCGATTAATTTCAAACCAAAACCTGTTAATGTTTTATCTTCAGGTTTAAAAATGCGTGCTAATTTAACTGTTCAAGAATTAAAATGACAACAATTTTGAACTCAAATTAAATTATTTGAAAATTTAAAAACAAATCAAGTTAAATCATTTATTTTACATAGTGGACCACCATATGCAAATGGTAATATTCACATTGGTCATGCATTAAATTTAATTTTAAAGGATTTTGCTTTACGGTTTTTTCGTGCCCAAGGTTTTGCTGTCCAATTTATTCCCGGTTGAGATACCCACGGGCTTCCAATCGCTAATGCTGTAACAAAAACTTTAAACATTTCACCAAATGATCCAAATTTTCGTAAAATTTGTGAAAAATACGCTTTAAAACAAGTTGCTAATCAACGTAATCAATTTAAACGTTTAGGTGTGTTGGTGAATTGAAATGAATCTTATTTAACTTGCCAAAATAATTACGTTGCCAATCAATTAAAAATTTTTGCTGAAATGGCACAACAAAAATTATTATTTTACGGTTTAAAACCAGTTTTTTGATCATGATCAAGCCGCACTGCATTAGCTGAAACTGAAATTGAATACCGTAATTACGAAAGTGTTTCTGTTTATGTTTTGTTTCCGATTGTGAATTCAATGCGATTTTTAAATACTAGTTTTTTAGTTTGAACAACAACACCGTGAACTTTAATTGCTAATCAATTCTTGGCAATTAATCAAAATTTAAATTACGTTCGTTTTAAATTAAACCGACGTTATTTAATTACCCAAGAAACTTGCTTTCACCGCTTAAAAGCAGAATTAAATTGAAATATTACTGATTTTGAAATTATTTCTGGCCTTGAATTAATTAAAATTGAATATCAACACTGTTATTTAGATTTTAAATCGACTGTTTTACACGGTGATATGGTTCAATCAACCACTGGAACCGGAATTGTGCATATTGCTCCTGCTTTTGGTCCGGAAGATTTTGAATTAGTCCAATCACTTGGTCATCAAATCCAAGTTCCAATTGATGAAATTGGTAATTTTAATCAATTTTGTGCTGATCCAAGTTTAATTGGTGTTTTTTATCAAAAAGCACAATCAATTATTATTGCAAAAATTCAAAATCACGATAATTTATTGTTACAAACTAATTTTAACCATCAATATCCACACGATTGACGAACCCATCAACCGGTAATTTATCGAGCAACACGACAATTGTTTGTGAATTTAAAACCTTTACAATCATCAATTATTACGCAAATTAACAACAGTGATTGAATTCCTTCATGAGGTTTGAAACGAATCTTGAATTTAATTACGAAACGAGAAAATTGATGTTTATCGCGTCAACGTAAATGAGGAACTCCAATTCCATTATTTTTTACTAAAAACAATCAACCGATTTTAGAACCAGAATTAATTTACCAAATTGCGAAATTAGTTGCCATTCATGGTGATCAAATTTGATGAAATTGACCATTAGAAAAATTATTATCACCCGAATTAATTAAAAAATATCGAATTTTTAGTAAAAGTACTGATACTTTTGATGTTTGATTTGATTCTGGTTGTTCATTAGTCAATCTTTATTCAAATAAAAAGGTTGATTTAATTTGAGAGGGAAACGATCAGTTTCGTGGTTGATTTAATTCATTAGTAATTGTACACGCTTTAATTAAACGGCAATTTAAATTAACTAAAATTGCTACACATGGATTTGTCAACGATGCTAAAGGATTAAAAATGTCAAAATCACGTGGTAATATTATTGATCCAATTTCAATTTGTAAAGAACACGGTGCTGATATTTTACGTTTATGAGTCGCTTCCACTAATTATGTTGATGATGTTGCAATTAGTGATGATAATTTAGCACAAGTTCGTAAATATTATCTAAAGATTCGTTTAACGATGCGCTTTATATTAGATAATCTTGTTGATTTCAACATTAAAAATGATTATCAATCAACGGTATCAGAAATTGATATTTGAATTTTAAATCAAACTAAAATATTTATTGATCAAGCGATTAATAATTGTCAAAATCTTAATTTTCATCACGTATTTCAAAACTTAATTGATTTTTTAAACACAAAATTATCACAATTTTATTTTGTTTTAATTAAAGATGATTTGTATTTATTACCTGCTAATGATGTATTACGTCGTCAGCATCAAACAACACTTTGATTAATTTATCAGCAACTATTATCAATTATCACACTTTTTATTCCCCATACCGCTGAAGAAATTCATCAAACTGCTTTACATTTAAATCATTCAAAAAAATCAGTTCATTTTGCTTTATGAGCAAAACCATTAACATTTCCAAATCAAATTAAAACTGTTAAACAACGCTTAAAATTTGCATTACGTTGATATTTTTACATCAATGTTCGAGCTTTAATTTTAAAAGAACTCGAATTATCAAAGACAAAATTAAAACTTTTAAATTCACGCTATGCAAAAGTAACGTTTAATTATGATCCGGAAAGTAATTTATTTAAAAACGAATTACAAATGAAAAATTTTTTTCATAATTATCAATTGCCAAACGATTATACACCTCAACAATTAAATACTTATTTTATTAAACACAAATTGTATCAATTTAATGATTGAAAATCATTTTGTCAAGTGAATAATTTTACATTCAAAACAACATCAAATGCTAATAAATCTAATCCGATTAAAATTGAACTAGTTTCTGGTCATAATTGTCGTCGATGTCGTAATGTATTTGATAATTTAATAAATAATTTTTGTATAAATTGTTTAAGTAAATAGGTCCATTCTGGTATAATGATATGATAAAATTATTTTTCAACATATTAGTATTTGTTGAATGATAAGAATTATTCATATTTAATTATGTTTAAAAACAAATCCACAGCACGTAAAAATTCAAAATCACTTTTTTATCAACTTATTTTATTATTTATTGCATTTGCAATTATTATGATATTACAACTTTTTCAAACTCATTTTAGTAATTGATTTGTTCAAAATGAACAATTAATTGATAAAAGAAAAACGATTTTTATGAATAAAACAGAATTTTCGATCATTAATGAACAATTTTGATTCGCTGAATTAATTCATAAAGTGTTTGATAAAAATTTACCATTAACAAAAATTCGAATCATTTATTTTTCGATTATTTCATTCTTTATATTTATATTGATGCTAATATTTTGATTTGTTAATGACAAGTTTTTAAAATTAATTTTGCTTTTCATTTTAATTGGTGGTTTAAGTAATTTAATTTCACGAATTCGTAACAATGGTAAGGTGATGGATTATTTTACTTTTAATTTTGTATTGAAAACTAACTTTAATATTGAAGATTGTTTTGTTATATTGGGTATTATTATGTTTATATTTTACTTGCCAATATGAAGTTTTTCACAAGGACGCAATACAAGTCCAATTGTTTCAGACAAACAATCAATTTCAACTTCAAAAACTTAATAAATTAACATGCCATTGTTAAAATTTGTTGTTCTACAAAAATTACCTCAAACGTTAATTGATTTTTTACTAACTAAATTACAACGATTTAATTTTAATTCTCAAATGTTTCAAACTGCAATTCAACGTTGTCAAATTAAAATTGATGGTGTTGTGATTAATAATTTAACATATGATTTAAAATTTAAATCAGTCGTTGAGATTTTCTTTCCGCATTGGCCACAACCGCTTAAAGCTAATTCAATTGTAATCGAATACATCGATCAAGCATTGATTGTCGTTCAAAAACCATACGGAATTACAACTCACAACGATGCTCATCATAATCAAAATACTGTTGAAGTTCAAGTTCGCAACTATGTTAATTTTCCCCCTGGAACATTACATCCAGGAATTATTCATCGTTTAGATAAGGTAACGAGTGGATTATTAATTGTTGCTCGAAATTTAAAAGCTTATCAAATTTTAAAACGGATGATGATGAAAAGGGATATTAAACGTTATTATTTTGCTTTGGTTGAAGGAGTGGTTGAAAACAACCGTTTTGTTGTTAATGCTCCTATTAATAAAACTTCATTTCAACGTCATGTTTCAATTTCTGCCCTTGGTAAAATTGCTTGAACTAGTTTTGAAGTTAAGTTACGTTTAGCGAAACACACATTGCTTAAATGTCAACTTAAAACTGGTCGAACCCATCAAATTCGCGTTCATTTACAATACGTAAAACATCCGATTGTTAATGATACTTTATATCAAAAACAAACTTTTCCATTACCATGAATTTTTTTGCATGCTGGATCATTAATTTTTCCACATCCATTTTTTAAAACTGAAACATATCATTTTTCAGTTCCTTTACCGAATAATTTTGTCTCATTTATATTAAATAATATATAATTTAATATATAGTTATGGAATATAATCAAACAAATAAACAAATAATTAAATATTTTTTCTAATCATAAAAAATGAACACATCTAATAAAGCAAATTCTAATCAAAATTATTTTAAAAGTGCAAACATCAAAAATAATTCAATGTTTCGTAATTTACGAAGTGGAATTTTTGATTTTGATAATGCTCCTGTTTATTCAACATTTTTAATGATCATTTTAGTTTTAAATTTGGGATTTTTTATTTTTACATTTTTTTCAACGCGAATGAAAATTTCGACCGAAGTTAAAGATTCAATTCCTTTGTATTTCGGCGCTATCAATAAATCAGCCATTATGTATGGTTATCAATTTTGACGATTTTTGACATTTGCTTTTATTGAAAACAGTAATGGGATCAATCTTTTATTTGTTGGGTTTTTTGTTTTCTTAACATTTTGTCGCATTGGTTATCATACTGAAATCACCTTTGGAAGTAAAAACACGGCAATTATTTGAATTTTTGGTATCGTTTCGTTAGGATTGTTACATTTTGGAATTAGTAAATTTGAACGTTTATATTTTTTCGGTACTCAATATTTATCACTATTATCAGTTGGAGCATTATTTTTTTATTGAATAATGCAAATTACAAATTCTGAGCAACAAAACCAACAGATTCGGAATTTAATCTGACAAACACTTTTACTTGCAATTACAATGATTATTATTAATTATGTTTACAAAAGTAAATTTATTGCTGATAATTTTGATTTAACAAAAACTTTAAGCGGTTTTCGATCTTGAACGGTTTTAACACCAATGATTGTTGTTTCGATTGGATTTTTTGTTCCGGCAATTTTAATGCATAAACAATATGAAAGTTGATTATTGTTTTGAATTTCAGTTGGTTTTTGTGCCGTTATTATTGTGATTGGATTATCAATGACAATTTATGTTTATGTTTCCGAATTCAATCTCATTCAAGAAAATACCGTTTGAAAAGAATTAAAAGATAAATTTTGAAACCGAATTTATAAATAACTTTTCTTAATTGCTAATAAAATACCCTTTGGTGTTTGTAAATTATTTAAAAAATTTAAAGCTTGTTTTTTACTTAAAGCACCGCTTCCCTTTTTAAGTAAAATTCCGTATTTAGCTTTCAAATCTGATAATTCAACTAAAAATTGATAGCGACTAATAATTGAAGCAATCGCAACAGCTAAATATTTACTTTCTGCCCTTGGAATAAGTTTAATATTTATTAATTGTTTACCAGGAAGATATTTTTGAAAATTTTGTAAAGAGCAAAAACCATCGATAATAACATTTTCACTACGATTATTAATTTGCATAATTAAATTTCAATATTTTTCAGCTAATAATTGATTTAAATTTTTTGTTTTATTAATTGAACTTGGTTTAATTTTGGTGGTTTTAATTAAATGCGGAAATTTTTTTAATAACAATTTTCCGTAATCAATAACTTTCGAATCGGTCATTTTTTTTGAATCTCGTAAATTTAATGATTGACAAAAATCTTGCATTTTTTGATCACATTTTACTAAAGTAATATAAATTGATCCAAAATAATCACCCTTTCCTGACTCATCACCACCTCAAACGATATCATTATTCAATGAATTTGACATTCAAATGTAATCAATTTTTTTTCAAAATGATTGCGTATTTTCTCAAAATTTAATTTTGGCGTTTTCTGATCCTTGAATTAATAATTTATTTGATGTATAAATTGTTAAACTAATTCTGAATTCGGTAAGTTTTGCTTTTCAAACGATGTAATTTTTAATATCATCACCAGATCAATAATTTGAAAATTGTTTACAAATTTGTTTTTTTTGTGTTAAAGTTAATTTTTGATTAAACATAATTATTATGTATTTTTATATAAAAAAGATTATAATATAAAATATTTTTGTTTTAGCACAATTACATTTAATAATTAAGTTTATTTTTGAATACACTCTCAACAAAAAAATAATCCTAAAATGACTAATATTCTAAAATTTTTCCAAAACCCAAATAACATTCTTTGAATTGATATCGGTATTTTTATTTTTATTTTATTATTAGCCGGAATTGTTTTTATTTTAAATTCAAATTATTTTCATTTTATTGCTTCAATCACTTTAATAATTATTGGAATTTTATTAATATTTTGAGGAAATATAAATGACGGTTTAATTAATTTATATAATAAAGGAATATCTTCTGCTAGTTTTCCAACAAATGTTAAGAAATTTTTATCGTTTTTAAAAATAAATTTGATCTTTCATAAACTACTATTTTTTGCCACTGTTTTTACTTTGTGTTGATTTTTTGAAACAATCATTTATTTTGCCTTTTTCAAAAAACATTTAAAAATACATTCAATTTCTAAAAAACGTTTTTTTGTAAATGTATTTTCAAAATTATTTGTTTTTGGATTGTTATTAATTGGTGTTTTATATTTATTAACTCCAATTTATATTTATACAATTAAACACCGTAAAGAAAAATCTAATAGTTATTTTCAAAAAACGTTTCAAAAACTTAAAATTACCAAATTTACTAATCGAAACAATAATCCCTTTTTACCAATTTGAGAAGATTTACTTTATATAAAGAATTTGAAAATAGAATTAATTAATGATCAAAAATTTCCTAATTTAAAAACCCGTTTTGAAAAAATTAATAAATTTATAAAAAATAATTTTGGTTATTTTTACCAAAAAAAATGATTATACGAAAAAATTATGCCCGGTTATTTAATGAGCGATTTTATTCAAGATATCAAAAAGTATAATTCAAAGAATCTGAATAAAAATTCCGTTTCCGGTTTACAAAAAACTATTAATAAAATTATTCAAAATGAATTTATTTTCTTATCTGAAAATTAAATAATTTTAATGTCTAATTTTTTTCCGATCAAACATTTTAATCCACAGAAAAAATTAGGACAAAATTTTATTTTTTCTCCAATTTTTGCTAAATCATTAATTAAATCATTTGCAATTCCAAAATCTGCCCATGTAATTGAAATTGGTCCTGGATTTGGAGCATTAACAACCTATTTATTTCAACAAACTAAGCATTTAATTCTGATTGAAAAAGATCAAAAATTACATAATTTTTTATTGCAAATTTATCAAAATACATCAAAAGTACAATTATGAAATGAAAATATATTAACTTTTGATTTTAATAAATTACCAGTTTTAAAATATTATGTTGTTGGTAATTTACCATATAATATTGCAACTAAAATACTCCAAATTTTATTATTTAATTATCATCGTTTTCGCTATCTATATTTAACTTTTCCAATTAAAGTAGCTAATCGAATTACAGCCATTGATAACAAACAAAGTTATTTATCAATTTTTTCAAAAATTTTTTGTTCAAAAATTATTTGATTAAAACCAATATCGAAAACGGTTTTTAATCCACAACCAAAAATTGAATCTTATGCATTAAAATTTTTGTTGCGGAAAAACCCCTTAATCAATCCACGTGATTTTACCAATTTTTTTCAATTCGTTAAATTAATTTTTCAAAAACGTCGAAAAACTTTAATCAATAATTTATCAATTAACGATCAAAAAGCAGTCATTTTTTTTCTTCAGCAAAAGAAAATCAATCTAAAAATAAGAGCAGAAGATTTATCACCAAAGACAATAATTGCCTTATATTTTCATTTAAATAAAAAATAAATATCAATAAAAGAATATCTTTAATTTTTAGATTAAATTTTGTTAATAATATTTGTAATAAAAAATTTATTAATAAATTGTGATTAACTTAGTTTGTCTTATTGGTTGAATCAAAACACCACCCCTTTTTACCAAAACCCAAAAATTCATTTATTTTGAAATTATTTTATATAATCAATTGGCTTTTTTTCAATCGAATTCAAAATCGAAAACATCAATTAAAATTAAAAGTCATCGTTTTATTATTAAAAGATTAAATTTACGAAAAGGTGATTTGGTATATTTACAGGGAATTATTATTAATGATAATTTTGGTAATTGTGTTTGATCAGATATTTTACAAAGAATTAGCTAAAAATAATTATTGACATTTAATATTTTTGATAAAATAATTATTAACATTGAATATTCTGACAAAATAATTCTGTTTATTATAGATAATAAAATGAACGATAAATTAAAAAGATGAAAATTGATTATTGGCTGACCAATTTTTTTATTTATAATTTTTCGTACTTTTTTAATTTATCGTAAATTACATAATAAAAAAAAACAAAACCATCGTATTCCAGAACGAAAACGTTACTTATGATGTTATCGATATAGCAAAATTTTATTATGATTTTTTTCACCAAAGTTTACAATTCAAAATCTTGATAAATGAACTTTTGGTCCAAGTTGTTTAATTGTTAATTGAAATTGCAAAATCTTACCATTAATTTTTATTAAAATTAACGATTTCAAAAAAATTGCTCCATTATCATTTATATTTACCCATCAATTTTTAAAATCATTACCATTTTATTTGAAGCATTTTTACTTAATTTTAAATTATTTCATTATTGATGAAAATAATTTAAAATTAGAAACTAAAATTGTTAATAATTTAAAAATTCCTCGTTCCTTACTGGTAACCTATGACCAATCATTTGGTAATAATAAACGAATTGCTAGTTTATTAACTACCATCATCGGCGCTAGTTTATCTAATTTATACTTTATTAATACCAAACCTCAAAACAATCAAATTATTGTAAAATTTGAAAATAATTTTTCATCTAAATCGATTTTACATGTAAACAAAAATTTCTTAACGCAAAAAATTGTTAATTTTTTAACTCCGGAGGTAAATCATGATTAACATTCTACCAATTATTCTCAAAAAAAAAGCTGGCAAGATATTAAATCGTGCCGAATTTACTACAATTGTTGAAGGTTACATTAATCAACAAATCAACACCGAATCCATGGCCGCTTTATACATGGTGTTTTGTTTTCAAAAACTAACTGACGAAGAGGTTCTAACGTTTTTCGATGTAGTTTACGAAAATAGCAAAAAAATTGATTTAAGTTCAATTTTTGAATTTAAAATTGATAAACATTCAAGCGGTGGAATTGGTGATAAGATCACAATCGGTTTAATTCCATTATTAATGAGTTTAAATATTAAATTTTATAAATTTTCTGGTAAGCGACTTGCTTATACTGGCGGAACGATTGACAAATTAAGTAGTATTCCAAATTTGAAATTGGAATTTTCAATTTCTGAATTTGAAAAACTCGCCCAAAAAAATCCCGTTTTGGTTTCAAACGTAAACACTGATACTTCTGAATTTGAAAGAAAATCATATTTATTACGAAATCAAACCGGTAGTTTAGAATCAACTGGTTTGATTGCAATTAGTATTATGATCAAAAAAATTCTTTTAAACACCGATGCAATTTTATTAGATTTAAAAATTGGTCAAGGTGCTGTTTTTAAACGTTTGGAAGATTCACTAGAATTTGTTCGTTTAGCAAAACTTATTTGCAAAAAATACAACCGTAAAATTAAAATTATTTTTAGTGATATGAACGAACCACTTGGTTTTCATATTGGAAATAAATTTGAAATTTTAGAAATTTTAGATTTATTAAAAAATCCACGTCCATCACGTTTAAAAACATTACTTTCAACTTTAGCAGCAAACGCAGTAGTTTTAAAAGATCAAGTTTCGTTTGAAACCGCTTTAAAACAAGTTGAACAACAATGATTAGAAGCTGATTTAATTGGCTATTTTAAACAATTTATTAAGTATCAATCAGGTGATTTTGATGCTTTTATGGCACTTCCAATTCCACAATGTAAAATTGTCGTAAAAGCTTCGATGTCTGGTTATTTTAAATTTATTAATTTAGTTAATTTAGGTAACTTATTTAATTTGATTAGTGTTGATCAAAAAAATGTTTTAGATGTCACAAGTGGAATTAAACTTTGTGTTAGTAATGGTCAAAAAGTTACAAAAGGTGATAAACTTTTCGAACTTTATACAAACTTTTCATATTTAAATTTTGAAAATTTGATTACTATTGCCAATTCAACTTATAAAATTTGTCAAGAACCATTTGAAACATTACCGATTGTTTTAAAAACAATTTAATTAATAATTGATTCGAAACGAGTTTCACGAATTACAATAATTTTTATTTCACCAGGAATTTGAATTTCTTTTTTAACTCTTTCCGTGATTATTTCGTGAATTTTTCTAATTTCATAATCATTAATTTTAACTGGGTCAACAATTATTCGAATAACTCGACCGGATTTAATTGCATAGCTTTTTTGAATTCCATCAATTGAATCACAAATTGCTTCAATTTTTTCCATTCTTTGTAAGAAATCTTCGTGTACATTATCACGTGCACCCGGACGAGCTGCCGATATTGTATCAGCACAACCTACCAAAACTGAATAAACATTATTTGTTTCAATATCACCGTGATGTGAATGAATAGCGTTAATAACAATATTTGATTCATTATATTTCCGCGCTAATTTGATTCCTGTTTCGACGTGTGATTCACCAATTTCATAATCGTTTGATTTACCAATGTCATGTAATAAACCGGCACGAACGGCAATTTCATCGTTTAAATCTAATTCTTTTGCCATTGCGCCCGCAATTTTAGCAACTTCAACACAGTGTTGTAAAGCGTTTTGTCCATAACTAGTACGATACTTTAACTTTCCAATATGATAAACAAGGCCATTTTCAATATTAACAATTCCTAATAAATCAATAATCTCTTTCCCTTTTTTATGAATCGTATTTTCGATATTTGCGGTTTCTTTTTTGATTGTTTCTTCAATTCTTTGTGGTTGAATTCTTCCATCTTTAATTAAAGATTTCATTGCTTGAACAGCGATTTCACGTCTTATTGGATTAAAAGATGAAATTTTAATTAAATTACTATCTTTTTCAATCAATAAATCAGTTCCAGATGCTTTTTCAAAAGCTTTAATGTTTCGACCTTCTTTTCCAATAATTTTCCCTTTAATTTCTTGATTTTCTAAAACAATTCCATAGGTTAATTTATCTTCAATATAATCGCCAACAAATCTTTCGATTGAATTAGCTAAAATATTAGTGATAATTTCTTTTAAATTAGTTTCGGTTTTATTTTTAATTTCTCGCACTAATTTACCTAAACTTTTTTTTTCTTTTTTCTCAATGTTAGAAAACAATTGTTCGCGTGCTTCTTTTTCAGTTATATTACTAATTTCTTCTAGTTGTTTAATAACTAATTGTCTTTGATTTTCAACTTCAATTTTTAATGAATTTAAAAGTTGTTTTTCTTCTTTAATTTTGGTTTCTTGATTGATTAATTGGTTGGAAAAATTTTGTACTTCATTTTCGCGTTTTATAATCGCTTGAATTTTTTTGTGATGGGTTTGTTTTTGAATGGTTTCGTGTTTTTTTAATAAGCTTCTTTCTTGATGTAAAAATCGTTGATTTTTTGCTTTTAACTCATTAATTTTTTTTGATAACTCATTTCTTGCATCAAATTGTCATTTTTCTTTTGCTTGTTTTATTTTAATTTTTTTATATATTAAAAAAGCGGTTTGAAACAATAAAACAACCGCCATTAAAGTTACGAAACTAATCAAAATTATTAGTGTTGTTTGCATATTTTATACTCCTTTTAAAAGGTTTGAATTATTTTTTTTGAAAATAAATTTAATTTAAAATAAGATTATTAATTTTAATTTTAATTAAGATATTAAATTTGATAGAATTTTATTTTTAATTTCAAGTTTTTCCGATAAAAAATTAATTGTTTGTTTATAACCCAAACCTAATTTTATATTATTATACCAAAATCAATTTCCCTTTTTAATAATTATTCTTTTTTCGACTCCTAATTGAATCATTTCTAATTCAAAACACAACCCTTTATTATAAAAAAACGTTAGTTCATTTTCTTGATAGGGTTTGCCTAATTTATTTTTAACAATTTTGATCTTTGAAACAAAACCTTTCGTTTCACCATTTTCATTAAATAACCCTTTACGCTTAAGTTGAATTCTTAAAGAAGCATAAAACTTTAATGCATTTCCACCACTGGTAATTTCCGGATTACCAAAAAATTTATTAATTTTTTCACGAATTTGATTAATAAAAATAATCGTTGCGTTGTTTTCGGTTAATAAATAATTAATTTTCCGCATCGCCTTTGACATTATGCGTGCTTGTAATCCGATTGTATTATCTTCCATTTTATTGTCTTGTTCTTTTTCCGGCAATAAAGCAGCGACTGAATCAACAATAATTAACCCAATCAATTTAGTTTGAAGAAATTCAATGATTAAATTAAAAGTTTCTTCAGCGTTTTTTGGTTGCAAAATAATTAATCGTGTTAAATTCACTCCACATTTTTCAGCATAATCAGCATTCAATGTCCTTTCAATATCTAAAAAGACCATTTGTTGATTTTTATTTGCTGCTTGTAACGCTTTAATAGCATAAATAGCTAAAGTAGTTTTACCTGTTGAAGGTTGACCAAAAATTTCAATAATACGTTGTTTTGGTAAACCACCAATCATAGTTAATTGATCTAATATCAAACTTCCACTCGAAAAAGTTTGTAACATTTCATTACGAATCATTTTTTTATCGTAATTTTTAATAATTTCTAAAATTTTCTTTTCCATCACAACAATTAACTTCTTTTAGCATAAAGGGTATTGTTGAATAATTTGTTTAAATTTTCAAATATCGATGTTTTAATTGATTTGTGATTAATGGTTGATTGCAATTTAAAGGGAGCGTTTTTTCTATAAGCCGCCTTCTGTAATCGTTAACTATTTATCTATCTAAGTTAAGCAACTTAGATTTTTCTAAAAAATTCAATTCTTTTCTAGAAAATGCCCCTACCGTAATTTGGGTTGCTTGCTTGCAGAGTTTACCGCGTTTCACATTACTCGTCTCTGTGGCACTTGTCATAAAAAACCGAAGTTTTCTTTCACGATTTCGCGTGATACAATCGTTACAATCATCGCAGATTGTGCAAGGACGGACTTTCCTCTAGTTCAAAAAACTAGCAGTTAACCGAAAGAACACTCCTTCTATATTTTACCGGTTATTTTTTGTTTAATTCTTCTTTTTCTTCGAGTTTATTAACTCTCTTTAATAAATCCATATTCGAAAGTCCTTTACTTTCAAGAATTTGAATTTGTTTAATTAATTCGTTAAGTTGTGTTTGTTTGAGGTGTAAATTCTCTTTCAACTTATCACAAGCTAATGAAAGATCGTTGATTTTTTGATTTTTTTCATTGATAATTTTTTCGAATTTTTCATAATCATCAATAACTGAATCAAGAAACGAATCGACTTCATAAGCGTTATAACCCTTTAAATCAATTTCAAATTTTTTATTTAAAATCTTTTTAACGTCTAATTCCATTATTATTTTTTATTTTACCCACGGTTAAAATGAATAAACATTTAACCGTGAGTAGTTTTTACAAATTACAATTTTGCAATTTTTTCTTTCAAGTTTTTACTTACTTTAAATTTCAAAACTTTTTTTGCTGGAATAGTCATTGCTTTTCCAGTATGTAAGTTGATCCCCTTACGTTTTGCGCGTTGCGCAACAGTGAAACTTCCAAACCCACTAATACTATGTCCTTTATTAGCCATAATGCTTTCAACAAGCATTTCAAACATACTATTGTATAGTTTTTCAGCGGCCTTTTTATTAAGGTCGTTTTTCTTCGCAATTAATTCAATAAATTTACTTTTTTTCATAATTTATTTTCTTCTCCCTTTATGATTAATTTTCATCTAACAATTAACATTCTATATGCTTTTTTTATTTTTGTAAATAAAATATGGTTTTATTTTTTTAAATTTAGCTAAAATTTGAATTTGTTTTTCGATTATTTTCCGTAAATGATAGTTTTTAATTGTGTTTTCATTCGTGATGATAACAAAAACACCATTCGCATAATTTAAATTATAAATTCTTGCTTGACTGTTGAATTTAAACAATCATAAATTAATCATTTTTAACAAAAATTTAATTTTTTCGACATCATAGGTGCGTGTTTTTTCTTGATAAATTTGTAATAAATGATTTCAAATTTTTCCATTACTAGCAGATTTTAAACTATTTACAAATAAAATGTTATTTTTTGGTAATTGAGGGAAATATCGCAAAATTTTTGCATCAGTTGGTTGGCGTTTAATCAGATCAGATTTATTAACAATTAACATTGTCGGAACTTGCTTTAATAGTGTATTTGCAATTCTTTGGTCTTGTTCATTAATTGATTTACTACCATCGATTAATAACAATGCTACATCAATCATTTTTAAAGATTGATAAGTTTGTTGACTAGCTTCTTTTTCAATTAAACTCATTTTCTTGACTTTTCTTCTTAAACCAGCCGTATCAACGAGGGTAAAAAAATTTGCACCAACCAAAACGGTATGTTTAACTGTATTAGTTGTTGTGTGTTCTTTTGAAGATACAAACGCAATCTTTTTTTGAATTAAAGCGTTAAATAACGTTGATTTTCCAACGTTTGTTTGCCCAAAAATACCGATGTTAATTTCAAACGGCATTTGCATCAATTGATTTTGTCACGCAACGGTATTTTTGATTAAATATTGATTAATAATTTTTTTTAAACTGCCTAAATTTTTTCTTTCACGAGCTGAAACAACAATTAAATCTTTTATTCCTAATTTTTGATAACTAAACAAATTTTCATCATAATTTTTTCCTAAATCGCTTTTGTTTAACACCACAATGATTGGTTTTTGAAATTTTTTAATTTGTTTTAAATATCAAAAATCTTTTTCGGTAAATAAAAAATTAATATCAAAAACCAAAATAAAAATTTCGATTTGTTCAAATAAAGATTGATTTTGTTTGGTAATTAATTCATGAATTTCGATTTTGGTTTGTTTTGCAATCATTCCCCCACTATCAATTAAAATCGCATTTGCTGTTTCGAATGCAATTTGTTGTTTTACTAAATCACGCGTAGTAAAAGGTTTATTGGTTACCAATGAATTATTTTGATTAATTAAACGATTAAAAATGGTTGATTTTCCAACATTACTAGGACCTAATAAAATTATTTGTGGAAGTTTTTTTATTAAAATCGATTTCATTTTTCCTAACATTAAATCAACCGTTTCATCAAGTTTTAAATTTGAGGTATCGATAATAATTGAATCGCTAGTTGGTTTGGCAGGATTTAATTTGCGATTTTGATCATTTTCATCACGTAATCGTAAATTTTTGATCACGATTGCTTCATCAACTGATTTTCCAAATTGCTTAATTCTTCTTAACTGTTGTGTTTTTTTATTAACAGTTAAAAAAAATTTAATATCGGCGTTTTTAGCAATATTACTACCACAATCACGTCCAACTAAAATTGTATTTTGTTTTTCTGCTTCCTTACGACAAATATTAGTAACAAATTTACGTATTTCTGGTTCAACACTTAAATAGTTAATCGCTTCAATAATATCCATTGTAAATAATGCTTTTGTAATATCTTTTTGGCAATGAAACATTCGTTGTTGATGCAAATCATAATAATAATTATTTTGGGCAGCATTTAAAATAATTTTGTAATTTTTTGCAATTTGGTTTAAATCAACTTTGAATTTAATTGCTAGTCATGTTAAATAACGATAATAAAATCCAGTATCTAATAAACTAAATTTTATCTCCGCTGCTAATTTAGCTCCACAACCGCTTTTTCCTGTTGCAGCAGCCCCATCGATTGTAATGATTTGATTTAATTTATTTATTTTTTGCATCGGTTTATTTAATGTTAATTAAAAAATAAGCAATTAAAGCACCTAATGTGCAACAAATTATTATTATTGAGAAAATAAAAATTCATACAGTTGATTTTTTATTTTGGATAATAATTTTTTCAATATTATTAATGTGTTTTTCAATTTCTTTGTTGTTATTTAAAATCTCACCAATTAAATGTTGTTTAGTAATATTGGTTATTTTTGATTGTTTCAATGACGTTTTGGTGTTTTCAGTTTGACTTGCAAAAATTTCATCGATAACTGACATTTCATAAACAATGTTTTTATGTTTTTGGCGTAAAAATCTTTCATTTGTTAATTGTGGAACATAATCATGTAATGTTTTATTAGATGTTTTGATATTGCTTTGAAAATTTTTAGATTTGGTTTCAAATTCTTTCAAATTCGTAATTATCGCTGTGATTTTTTTATTGTTTTGTTTATTTTTATTTTGCAAAAATGGTTTAATTGCCGGAAATAATTGGTTTTTTGCTTGATTAGCATTTAAAAAAATTTTTTCGTCAATATTATTGATGTGATCGAATAAAGGAATTCAATCTTTGTTTAATTCTTGTGATTCTTTTAATCGTAAAAGTTTAATTTCTTGATTAATTTTTTCTCTTAAAGGACCATGTTTAATAATTCGGGTGTTCATTATAATTTCTTCTTATTTTTATTATTCCAGTTAAAAATATAATAATTGAAAATTTTACAAAATTGATTAAAACTAAAATTCAAATTGTAAATGCAATGGAATCATCGCCATTTAAAATTGTAATTATTTTTATATCTAAAGCAATACTAATAAATACGATGTGAAAAATGTATCGCAAACCAACCATTAAAATAATCAAAAATATTTTTTTTATAATATCAAAAACATTTTTTTTGGCATTTTTTAAAGCGATGTAAACAATAATAGTGATCAAAATATTTGATGCAATTTCAAAAGGCGTTCAAATAATACCATGACCATGCATTAATAAATTATCAATTACAGGAACAAGTATGACACTGAAAATAATAATTCTTAATTTTACAATTCCGATACATAAAAACGTGACCAACATACTTAAATCAAGTTTTTCAATTTCTCATCCAGTGTGGTTAGGAATTGAAATATGAAACTGCCCAATTACCAAACAAATTGCAACAATGTAAGCAACTTTAACAATTTCTTTGATTTTTTCATGGTTAATTTTTCACTTTTTGAAACTATTTTGTGTTTTTTTTAAGGTTAACATTTTAATTTTTTTTATTTATGAAAAAATAAATTTTATCGCTATAATATTATACATTATGCTTAATAAACATTTTGATGTTTTAATTGAAATTCCAAAAAACTCATCGATAAAATACGAGTACGATAAACAACTTCAAAAAATTCGTTTAGATCGTTTTTTATCTGGAACTAATGTTTATCCGGGTGATTATGGATTTATTGCCGAAACACTTGAATTAGATGGTGATCCAATTGATGTTTTAGTTTTATTAAATCAATCAACTTTTCCCGGATGTATTATGAAAGTACGAATCATTGGTGGTTTGAATTTAATTGATGATGGTGAAATTGATCGTAAAATCATTGCTGTTGTTCATAACGATCCTGAATATCAAAATGTTCAAAATATAAATGATGTTAATACTCATCAAAAAAACAAAATCCATGATTTCTTTTTAAATTATAAAAATCTTGAACAAAAAAAAGTTGTCATTAAAAATTGAATTAGTCTAACCGATAGTTTAAAAATAATTGATGAATGTCAAAAACGGTTTCAAACCAAAAAATAATTTTTTATTCTAAAACAAACACTTTAATTAGTGGGTTAATTTTTTTAATTTTATAAAATTCTTGAAACAACATATTTTCAATTATCTTTTCCCGTTCTTGTGAAATTAAACGTGAAAACTCTCTTTGTTGTGTAATTTGATTGATTTTTTGATCAATTATTTTAATAAAATTATGATCTTGTTCAAATTCGACAACTCCAAACGCAAGATATTGAATTTTCTTTCGCATTTGCTTTTTAATACTGTCATAAAAACAGACAACATTAATGATTCCAGCAGTTAAAAGAATTTGCCGATCATTTAGGGTTTTAAGATCTTCATTATTTTCGGGATTATTACCGATAAAAATTGGTTGGGCTGGAATCTTATCTCCAAGCTTAATTTTATGTCTAAATAATTCCAGTTGTTGACCATTTGGAATGATAAAAATATTTTCACTTGGAATTCCTAAACTTAAAGCGGTTGCTTTATGCGCTTTTAGCATTCGATGTTCACCATGAACTGGTAAAAAATATTTTGGTTTTAAAAGCGCAAGAATAATTTTTTGTTCTTCTTGTGATGCATGACCAGATGTATGTACTCTTTCTAATTCGTGATCAATTTTCACTTCGGCATTAAATTTCCGTAATTTATTAATGACATTATCAACACTGTAACGATTTCCTGGAATCGGTTTTGAAGAAAAAATAAATAAATCATTTTCATTAATGGAAATTTTAGGATGATTATTGTTTGCCATTTTGTTAATGATTGAATTTGGTTCGCCTTGTGAACCAGTACAAATAACTAATATTTTTTCCGGTTGATATTTTTTGATTTGATCAATTGTAATTAAGTTTTTAAAATTAATTTTAAAATATTTTTTTTCTTTAAAGATTTTGATAACATTATCAATCGAACGGCCCAAAATCAAAACTTTACGTTCGATTTTTTCAGCCGCTAAAATAATTTGAATGATTCGATTCATATTTGAAGCAAACGTTGTAATAAAAATACGTTTATGAATATTTTTTTCAAAAATTTTCGCAATATTATTGATAATTACTTGTTCGGTAAGTGTATAACCACTGATTTCCGAATTAGTTGAATCTGATAATAGTAAATCAACTCCCCTTTTACCAAGATCACTGATTTTATTAATTTCGGTTTTTTGTCCCAGTGGAGTTCAATCTAATTTGAAATCACCAGTGTTTACAATTGTTCCGTTTGGTGTTTTAACGACAATTCCAAATGAATAGGGAATTGAGTGTGTAATTGCAAAAAAACTAACCTGAAAATTTTTAAATTTAATGACGCTATCTTTTTTATAATTAATAACATTAACTGTACTTTTTTTAGTTTTTAATTTAATTAAATCGCTAGCAAATTCGGGACTATAAATATTTTTTAAGTCAATTGCTTTGACAAGAAATGGAATTCCACCGATATGATCTTCATGTCCATGAGTAATAAAAAGCCCTTTTACTTTATGTTTATTTTTAATTAAATATTGATAATCAGGAATAATGTAATTGATGTTTAAAAAGTATTTATTTGGAAACTTTAAACCAGCATCAAGAATAATAATTTCATTATCATGTTCAATACAATAAGTGTTTTTCCCAACTTCTTCAAGTCCACCCAGTGCAAAAATTTTTGTTTTATTCATAACCTTTCATTACAATAGTTTTTAAACTATAATATATAATTCATTTAAATTTACGATGAATTTAAATTATACACTCATAAATTAAAAATTCAAAAATATTAATTATTTTTTTATCAAATGCGCATTATTTCAGGAAAATACAAATATCGAATTTTAAAATTACCAAAAAAACTTAAATTTAGTCCAATTTTATCTTCTGTTCGGGAAAATATTTTTAATACTTTGCATTTTAAGTTGAATTGAAAAGAAACTGTTGTTGCTGATGTTTTTTCCGGATCAGGAATTTTAGGAATTGAAAGTTTATCACGTAATGCTAAATTTTGTCATTTCAATGATTTAAATTATTTCAATACCAAAACATTAAAAGCTAATTTAGACCGTTTCAAAATTTCTAATTTTGCACTTACTAATTTAACTTATGAACAATTTATTAATCAATGTTTTCAATCGCAACTTAAATTAGATTTAGTTTTTGTTGCGCCACCGTATCAAAATCCTGAATATGCTACCAAAGCTTTAAAAATGCTTTTAAACAATAAATTATTAAATTTAAATGCATGAGTTATTGTTCAATTAGATCAAGATTTTGAGTTTAATGATGCTAATCTTTTATTGGCTAAAAAACAAAAATATGGTCGAACAAGAGTGTTTTATTATCATTTTAATGATCAAAAAAATTTTCAACAACCAAAATTAAATTTTCATAATCAAAAATTAATTATTTTTTCTGGTCCATCTGGAGTTGGAAAAAAAAGTATCTTACAGTCACTTTTAAAAATTTCTGATCTTAATCTTGGTTATTCAATTTCTTGTACGACACGAAAAAAACGCGCAACTGAAATCAATCATCGTGATTATCATTTTATGACAAAAAAAGCATTTGAAAATGATATTCGTCAAAATCGCTTTTTAGAATATGCAAAATATTTAGATCATTATTATGGAACTTTAATATCTCATGTTCAGCGTTTGTTTGACCAAGCCAAAAATGTTTTGGTTGAAGTTGAAATTCAAGGCGCACAAGCAATTAAAAAACTTTTTCCGCAAGCGGTTTGAATTTTTGTTTTTCCCCCTAACATAAAAGAATTAGAATTACGTTTAAAAAATCGTAGTAGTGAAACTGAAACTGAAATTGCCAAACGTTTAAAAATCACAACCCAAGAATTAAAAACAGTAATTACACAAAATATTTGTGATTTTTACATTGAAAATAGTAATTTATCAGAATCGATCATTCAAATTACAAAATTTTTACGTAAAATTTTTGCTAAAAAATAATGATATTTTGATTTTATTTTGATCATAAATGAAACATTTTTAATTAAAATTTTAATAAATAATATAATATTAGGATAAATAATTATATTTATATCTATTATGAAAATCACAATCTGAACAAAAACCGAAGCCAATTCGCATCAAACTGAAAATCAAGATTTTGTTATTTACGAAAAAAATCAATGAGATCAATTGGTATTAGGAATTGCTGATGGGGTAGGATCATTAAAACACTCAAAAAAAGCTAGTCAACTTGTTTGTCAAATTTTAAAAAACCATTTTTTAAAAACTGATTTTAGTAATTTAAGCGCGGATGAAATCGAAGCATGAGGTAAAAATTTAATTCAAAAAACCATTTATCAAGAATTACAAAAATTTTCTTTTGAAATTGCGACAACATTTAGTTTTGTGATTATTGTTAAAAAATATTTTTATTTTTTTCACGTTGGAAACACACGTATTTTTCAAATTAATCAATCCAAAATTCAACAAATTACGGTTGATCATGTTCAAGAAAATCCTTTATTAGACACTTTTTCATGACTTAAACGTGAAAATATTTTAAACAATGTCATTTCCAATCAAAATAATTGCTTTGTTGATTTTAGTGTTTTGCCGTTTGATATCGACGGTTTACTTTTAACAACTGATGGAATTCATGATTTTATAACTTTAGATAAATTATCAGAAACTTTTATTGCCAAAAAAAATACCAATCAATCATTTAATTTATTTAAAAAAACATATTTAAATGGTTCATTAGATGATAAAACTTTCTTGTATGCTAAAATTTCATAATGGTTCCTAATATTGGTAAAGTTTTAAAAAATCGTTATAAGATTACTGATCGATTATCAATCGGAAAGTATTCCGTTGTTTATTTAGGAAAAGATTTATTATTAAAACGATCAGTGGTTTTAAAAATTTTTTCAAATAATTTATCAAATAATGTTGATTTAAATTTAACTTTTCAAAATGAATTAAAAATTACTGCGCAATTAAAACATCGTAATATTGTTCAATTGTACGATTACTTTGTTGATAAAAGTTTTTTAGCGATTGTTTTAGAATACATTGAAGGGATTACTTTACGTGCGCTTTTAACACAAAAGAAAAGTTTAGAACCAAAAGTGGTTGTAAACTTTATGTTACAAATATTAGAAGCATTAAAATACGCTTCATTTCATAAAATTATTCATCGTGATTTAAAACCTAGTAATATTTTAATTGTTAAAAATAAAACGATTAAAATTCTTGATTTTGGGGTTGCTTTAGATAATTATAAAAAAACTAATCCCATTTTTTCCCGCGAACTAACAGGAACAATTCATTATTTATCACCAGAAGCAATTCAACAACGTGATTTAATTAGTATCCAAAGCGATATTTATGCGGTTGGAATTGTTTTTTTTGAACTTTTACTTGGCCAACAACCATTTTTTGATACTAATCCAATTGAAATTTTACACAAACATTTATACACCGCTTTTCCCCGTGTAACAGATTTTGATAATAATATTAGTATGCAAATCGAAAACATAATTATTCGCGCAACTGCCAAAAATTTAAACGAACGTTATCAAAAACCAATTCAAATGATTCGCGATTTACAAAGATACATTAATAATCCTGATCGACAGGTGAAACCATTAATTTTAAAATCAAATATTTACAACGGAAAAATTAATTTTCCTCTTTACAATAAGCGACATCTAAAACCAAAAAACATTTATTTTTGATTAACAAAAAAATATTTGTTTTTTTTCGTTTTTGTTAATATTTTGCTTTTTTTAAGTTTATTAGTCGCTTTACTTTACAAACGTTTTATTTAAACAGTTAAAATTTCGCAACCATTTTCGGTAATCAAAATAGTATCTTCATAACGAATTCCACCCAAATTAGGAAAATAAACCCCTGGTTCAATTGCAATCACCATATTAGCTTGCAATTTGAAATCATTTTTAACACTCAAAAATGGTTCTTCATGAACTTTAATTCCAATTCCGTGTCCAAGCGCATGTTGTAATTTTCATTTTTCGTTGGCAAAAAGTTCATCACAATGTTTAACAATTTGACTAATTTTAACGCCTGGTTTAATTAATTTAATAATTTTGTGATAGATAATTTGAATTTTTTTTTCGATTTCAAAAAGCTTTGATTTTTGATTTAAAACAATTGTTCGCGTAAAATCAGAACAATAATTTTGATATTTACCACCAAAATCACAAAGTAGCACATTTTTAATTTTATTTTCAGTTGGTGTAGTGTGAATATAAGCAGTTCTTATATCACTTGCAACAATTGGATTAAAACTAATTGTTGCATTTGCTTCTAAAAATTGTTTTTGAATAAAAAAGGCGATTTCGTTTTCGTTTTTAAAATTTGCCAATTGATTATTAATTTTTTTTCAAATTTGAGCAGTAATTTTACTAATTTGTTTAATTTTTTCAATTTCGCTTACTGTTTTAATCATTCTTAATTGATCAAAATTAAAAAATTTAAATTTAATTTTTGCATTCATTTTTTGTAATTTCAAAAATAATTGCGCTGGTAAATCTGATTCGATGTTAATTGTATTTTCAAGTTTAGACCAAAAACTTTTAAATTGTTTGATATTTCTTAATTCAATTGTTTTTAAGGTTTTTTTTGCTTCCTCAATATAACGATCATCTAAAAAATAAATATTATTTTTTGTGTGACTATCAAAAATAATAATTCCTTGACTTGCTTGAAAATTAGTTCACCAAAACCGATTAATTTCACTGTAAAACAATCAATATCGCGTTTTTGAATCGTTTTTAGCTAAAATTTTAATTTTATTCATCATCTAAAATGTTTAAATCCTTAATAATTTGCTGATTTTGATATCATTTTTTAATAACTTTGATATCAATTTTTAAATTAACATAACGATTGTGAATTTTGTTCAAAATTTTAATACTATTTAGACGAATGGTTCTAATTTTTTGGCCATTTTTACCAAGAATAATCACTTTTTGTCGTTCATTATCAACAATAATTTCAACGTGTAAAAATAATTTTGTTGCTTTTTCTTGATAACCTATAATTTTAACCGCTGATCGATGTGGTATTTCATCATTAGTTTGATGAATAATTTGTTCCCGAATTATTTCATTAATTAAATTGATTTTCTTTTGTTCGTCAGTAAAAATCAATCGATTTGAATTGTAATTTTCAGTTAAATTTTTTAATTTATTTTCAGTTAAAGTAAACAACTTTTTTAAATTAATGCGTTTTTTAACTGAAATGGGAATAATTTCGACACCATCAAATTGTTCATTAATTTTTGTAATATAATTTCAAAGTTTTTCTTTACTAACTAAATCAATCTTATTAATAATTAAAATAAATGGTTTTTTTGCTTTTAATAATAATGTTTTTAAAATTTTCAAATCAGTTTTTCATTTTTCATCAATTTCAATTAATAATCAAATTACATCACTTGATTGAACAACCGTATTTAAATTTTGAAACAAAATACGATCCAAAATATTTTTTACTTGACAAACACCAGGGCTATCAAACAACATATAATTTTGATTATTTAAAGTAATTAAGCCGCTAACTGGTTTACGAGTCGTATTAACGGTTTTACTGACAGCAGCAATTTTTTTCATTGTCAAAGTATTAATTAAACTTGATTTTCCAGCATTAGTTCGTCCAACTATTCCGATTGTATAAAATTTATTTATTTTTGAAGATATCTTATTCATTCATTCTAATTATAAACCGCTTTTTATTCTGTTAAGTGTTTTTATGCTATAATTTAAATAACTTTGTTTTTAAACTTAATATAAATTTAAATTTTTTAAACTTTATTAATTTTTGTTTTAAATCTTTAAACTTATCGTAATTTGAAAACAGGAAACTTGATTTAAAAGTAAAGGTTTTATATTATGAGTTTGAATAAAACAAAAAAATACGGCTTATCACCTTTAGGTTTCATTCTTTCAGCAATTGGTGCTGCTGTTGGTTTAGGAAATCTTTGGGGATTTCCAACAAAAATGTTAACTTATGGAGGAACAGCGTTTTTAATTCCTTATATTATTGCAATATTAACACTTGGATTTCCAATGATGTTATTAGAAATCAATTTAGGATCTAAATGACGTAAATCACCGATTGACATTTTCCCTCATTATCTTGGATCCAAGAAAGGAAAATTTTTTGGATGAATGCAAACAACTTTACAAATGATGATTGGTACTTATTATGGTGTTATCATCGCTTGAATTGTTATTTCAATTTTTATGCCATTTACAACTGGTGGTTATACAGCAAATGCAATCAACACATTTGATAAAAATATTTTAGGAACTGACATAAAGGCAATTGATTTCTTTGGATTAGGACGAATTCAACCAGTAATTTTATTGACATTTATTTTTGTCATTTTCGCAGCAGTTATCATTGTTTCGTTCGGAATTGAAAAAGGAATTGAAAAAGCTAATAAATTTTTTGTTCCTGTTTTATTCTTGTTAATTGTTTTTATCTTTATTTATACTTTGAATCTTAAAGGTTCTAGTAAAGGGTTAGAAAAAATGTTCGGTTTTGATCCAAGTAAATTAAATAACGGAAAAGCATGATCAACTGCTTTCGGACAAGCTTTATTTACACTTTCATTGTGTGAAGCAATTATTATTGTTTTTTCATCCAATTCACCTAAGAATGGTGATAACGGTAATCGTGCGATTACAATTGTTGCTGGTGATACTTTAATTGCATTATTAGCGTGCGCAATTATTAGTTCTTCTTTAGGAAATGCCATTCACGAAGGTATTGTAAAAGAATCAGCTGGTGGTTATGTTTTTGTAAAAAACAACGCCGAGCTAGGTGGAAATGCGTTCGTTTTTAAAATGTTTCCATTAATTTTTTATAATTTAAGTCAAAAACAAGCATATCTAGGAGAAGTAATTGGAATTTTACTATATGTTGCATTGTTTTTTGCTGCTATGTCAACTTTGATTAGTTTACAAGAACCAATGACAGCAGCTTTAGTTTCTAAAAACAATATGCAACGTCCAACAGCATCATTTTTGGTTGGAACAACACAATTAATGTTTGGAATTATCTTTACAACTCAAAACGGATCAAAAAATCTGATTGATATTACTGATGGAATGATGGTCAGTTGATTATTATTAATATCAGCTTTAATTGAAATGGGAATTTTTGTCTTTTCTTTCAAATCAACCAAAGAAATCCGCGAATTTCATAATAAGAATTCATACCTTAAACTAGGAAGTTGATTTTCAATTTTGATAACAGTTTCATGAATTGCAGTATTAGGTGTATTTAGTTTCGGAATTTACGACTTTTTTATTGGCGATTATTCAAAAACCGTTGCAAAATGAAAACTTTCCGAATGATTACTAGCAGTTGGATTTTTTGTAACACCATTTTTATATTTCACTGTTTATAAAACATTTTTCGCTAAACGAAAACAACCGCATTTTATTGAATCACTTAAAAAAGAAAAACCAAACTATATTCAAAGAGAAGGTAAATAGATATGGCAGCTTGATTAATTATGATGATTTTAGTGATCTCGTTTTTCTTTATCGTGTTTGTTGCTTCAATTATTACGGAATTATTTTTACACAAAAACGGTAAGTCAATTAAAAAAACTAATTAAATTTAGTCATTTTTTCAATTAAATAATTTCAAAATGTAATTGGAAAATATTTAAGATTAGTTCAAATTAATTGCTGATTTTGTTGACATCTTTTGGTTTTGAAATTAAATTCATATTTAGATTTAAAGTTTCAATTACCGATTGATTTAAAAGTGTTTTGATTAATTTTAAAACTAAAATTATCGTTTGAATTGATTGGTGTTTGACTATAAACATTAATTTGACAAAGTTCATTATCAATTAAATTTTTACTCCAAACTAATACTAAAGTTTGATTTTGAACAATAATTTTGGTCCCAATTTTATAAATTCCATAAATCGAAGTTAAAACAAGACTAAAAATTAATATTTTTTTATACATAATGATTTAAATTCAATTGTTGGGGAAATAATTGGATTAAGTTTTCATCGTGACTAGCATAAAGAATTAATTTCGATTGTTGATAATTTAATAATTGTAAAATTAATTCGCATTTTAAATTTTTTGCAACCGAATTTAAACATTCGTCTAATAAAAAAATTTCACTATCACTATTAAATAGACTTAAAAATACAATCATTTGTTTTTGGCCGTTACTAATTAATTGGTTTTGTAAATCGGTGTTTCAATTTAAACCATTTTGTTTTAATAGTTTTTCCATTCACGTTAAAATTGTATTTGACATGTTTGATTTCTTTTGATAAATAAAAATATTTTCAGCAACGGTTTTTGTAAATATTTTACTTTCAGGTGTTAAATAAACAATTGTGTTTGTCATTTGTTTTCGAATCATTTGATAGTTTTGATTATTAACCATAATTGTTCCACTATATTGCAAATCATAATTAAAAATCAAATGTAGCAAGGTACTTTTACCCACACCATTTTTTCCTAATAATAGTAATGGTTGATTAAAAACAAAATTCAAATTATGTTTTCAAATATTATTAAAATCATCGTAAGAATAGTTCACTTTTTCAAAATGCAATGTTTTTGGTTTTTTTAACGATAAAGCTTGCGATTGATGAACTGATTTATTTCATAAAAAAAATGGATCAACATCATTTTTTAATCAATTTATTTTATTGTTTTGCATTCATGTATTAAAAAAGTACTGTGCTTCTTCAAAAACATTATTCGCTAACGCAATCATAAATAATAAATTTCCAATTTGTTGATTATTCGGACTAATAAATTGTTGTAAAAAATACAATATAACGATTTGACTTCCAAACGCAATCATTTGAAAACTAATTTGATGAAACATTTCATATCATGTGTTTCGATAATATAATTGATTTTTTTGTTGGGCTTCGTTTTCTAAATTAATCAATTTTTTATTTCATAATAAACGTCCTTTTCAATTTTTTCAATTACTTAAATTTTTAATTAATTTTTCATTTAATTGATATTCAAAACGATGTGTTTTTCGTAAAATTTGTTGTTGTTTTGGTCATAATAATAAATTTAACGTTCAATAAATAATTACAATTACTAAAACCGGAATGATTAACCATAAATCAAAAACTAATAAAATTGTCAAACTACCAATTGTCATTAATAAACTTTTCATTAATCCTAAGCTAGTTGCAATTTGATAATCATCAATAATTTGAAAAAATTGAAATTTTCGTCAAATTCCTGTTGCCGTATGTTTATTAAATTGTTGTCATGATAAATTTTTAAGACAATCAAAAAATGTTTTATTACGTTGTTTTCGATAATAAAATCGCAAAACAGAAAGTTTAATTTTTCAAAATAATTCAATTATTATTTGACTAAAAAACAATAATAAAATTCCTGAAATAAGTTGAAAACTAACAGTTAGATTATTTTGAATTAGTGTTGTTTCAATTAATAATTTAATCCCTAATTGAATTGATAGATTAAAAATAATGATTATAAATGTCCCGACAAAACCAATTATATTGAAATTAACTAACATTCAATTGTAATTTTTTCGCCATTTTTTATTTTTAATCATTGATTTTTGATTGTTAATTTTTTGACTAAAAACCACAATATTACGAAAAATTGTTTTTAATTGTTTTTTATTTCATCATTGCAAATTATTTTGATTTGGATCACCAATTAAAAATTTTCCTCATCGTTTTTTTAAAATTACAATGTAATGTTGTTGATTATTAATTTCGGTGGGAATGATTAAAGGAACATTAAACTTTAATTGTTCCATTGTTTTTCAATCAGTTGAAAAACTTTCTAATTTAATTTGATATTTCAAAGCGAGTTTTTCCAATTGCAATAAATTAAGTCCTTGATGATATTTTGTTTCATAAAATAATATGTTTAAAATCGTCTTTTGATTAAAATAATAATAATGAATCATTGCTAAACAACTTAACGAACAATCTCAATTACTTTTTTGTTTAAAAAAAATTAATTTCATATTGTCATATTTTCAATTGAATATGTAATTAATCATTTTTAATTCATTTATCATTTAGTTATTTATTATTTATTTAGCAGTGTTAAAATAAAAAAACAAAGTAAGTGAAAAAAATATGCAGTCAAAACAGTCTTTTTTTAAAATTGGATCATTTATTGGTTTTAAAAGTCCTGATTATTTAGATGGGTTAATTTATCAAACAAATTATTTACAAGCAAATGCAATGATGTTTTTTGCTGGGTCACCACAAGTTATGCGTGTAACTGATTGACGTAAATTAGATCGTACAACGTTTTGAAATAATTTAACTAAAAACAATATTAATATTGAAAACATTTGTATTCATGCTCATTACTTAATAAATTTAGCTAATTTAAGTAATTTAAAGGTTTATCAGAAATCATTTGATTTGTTATCAAAAATTTGTGAGTTTGCTCAAGCATTAAAAATTCGTTACATTATTCTCCATCCTGGTTCAGCTTTAAAACATGATCGTAATTTAGCAATGCAACAAGTAGCGAACAGTTTACAAAAAATTATTGACCTTTATCCTAATATAATTATTTGTCTTGAAACCATGAGTGGTAAAGGCAGCGAATTAGGAAAAAATTTTGATGAATTAAAATTTTTAATTCAAACAATCAAACGGCCGAAAAATATTCAAGTTTGTTGAGACACATGTCATTTGTTTTCTGCTGGATATGATATAAAAAATAATTTAAATCAAATTATCACTGAATTTGATACTAAAATAGGTTTATCAAAACTACGCTTTATTCATCTTAATGATAGCAAAACTGCCTTTAATAGTCGCTTAGATCGACACGAAAAATTAGGGGTTGGTTCACTTGGTGAATTTACTTTTAAACAATTAATTAATCACCAGCAATTAAAAAATAAAGTTTGAATTTTAGAAACTCCCCACAAACAAAATTTTAATGGCTATAAAAGTGAAATTGCCTTTTTAAAACAATCTTATGAAACCTAAAAATCAACACCAAAAGCGACTTGAAATGGTTTTTTTCTTTTATCATCATTTCGTAATAAAAAATTCGATTAAGCAAACTTGCAATTATCTTAAAACGAAAAATTTCGATGTCGATCAAACAAAAATTCTTCAATATATTATTGATAATTTTAATGATTTACGTCATCAAATTCAAAAAAATTTAGATCAAAAATGATCATTTGATGAAATTTCAAATTTGGAAAAAGCAATTTTACTTGTTGCGATTAGTGAATTTTATGTTCTTCAAACTCCGAAAGCAATTGTAATTAGTGAAGCGGTTAAAATTAGTCAGATTTATTGTTTAAATAAAAATTACGCCTATATCAATCGTGTGATCGAAAACGTTTTTAAGGATCACGAATTTAAAAAATAATATATAATTTTTTAAATACATAAAATGGCAAATAAATATCATATTGTTGAATCAGTCAGCGAAGGTCATCCAGACAAAGTTTGTGATCAAATTGCGGAAGCAATTTTAGATTATTGTCTTAAAATCGATTCTAATGCACACGTTGCTTGTGAAGTTTTTGTTACCAAATTTAAATTAATTATTGGTGGTGAAGTCCGTTTTCATCAAAAAAATATTAAACTTGCTTCATTAAAATCTGATATTTCACAATTGGCAAAATCAGTTATTAATCAAATTGGTTACACACCGCAAACTTGAAAAGGTTTAAATGAATTAAAAATTGATTATTTAATTAATGAACAATCAAACGAAATTCACAATCAAGTTGATCAAAATAATTCTTTAAAATTTGGTGATAATACCATTGCTTTTGGACACGCAACTTCAATTGAACACATTCAATATTTTCCGATTAAACAAGCAATTGCTAATTTAATCATGCAAAAATTGAATTTAGTTCGTAAAAATCCAAATTTAAATCGTAAATGAAACATGGCACCTGATGGTAAAATTGAAATCATTTGAAAAAATCAATCAATTGATAGAATTTTTCTTTCTCAACAGTTTGTTGTTAATCACAATCAAAGTAAAGATCATAACTTTTGTCGTCATTTATTTACCGAAATTATTTTACCGGTAATTTCTCAATACAATATTCAAACCAATCAAAATTTAGTTAATAATTTTAAATTAACAGCATTTTTTGAAGGTGGTCCAAGTGCCGATACTGGTTTAACGGGACGTAAATTAATGATTGATAGTTATGGTACACTTGTTAATCACGGTGGCGGAAGTTATATTGGTAAGGATGTAACAAAAGGAGATTTAACTTTAGCTTTATACGCTCGTTTTATTGCCAAACATTTAGTTAAATCAAAACTATGCAAAACAATCACGATCAAAGTAAGTACTGTGATTGGTAATAAAGATGTTTTTGTTAAAACAACATCAAAATTAGATAATTTCGATCAAATCAATCGCATTTTAAAGGCAGTTTTTAAATGAGATCTTTCAAAAATTGTCGCTAAATTAAATTTAAAAAAGCTTGAATATCGCCATTTTGCAACTTATGGGTTTTTTGGACGTGATGATATTTATGCTCCATGAGAACAAATTGATGATGAAATAATTCGTAAAATTCAAGATCATCAATAAAAATAAGTCCTTTTTTATTAAAAATCTTGTAAAATAATAATAAAATTATTTCTAAAAAAATTTTTATTCATTCTATTAAAATTATGCAATTAATTTTCGCAATCATTGTTTTTTCATTTTTAATCATTTCTTTATTAATAACCTTTATTTATGCAGTTATTAATCGTCGTCGTGTTTTAGCAAATCAAATCAAAAAAACTAAAACACCAGCAATTTTAACTTAAAATGCATAAAACAAAAAAAAATTCAGTTTTTTCTGATGTTGGTTTCATTTTTTCATTAATCGGAGCAGCAGTTGGATTAGGAAATATTTGACGTTTCCCTAATACTCTTGCACAAGATACTGGTGGAGCTGCTTTTGTAATCGTTTATTTTATTGCATTACTTTGCATTGCGCTTCCAATTACTTTATTGGAAATGAATTACGGTTTATTTTTCCGGCGTGGTATTATTGATATCTTCCGTAAAACGGTACCAAAATTTGGACGTTTTATCGGTTGAAAACAAACCTTAATTTTATGTTCAATTGGTTTATATTATTTAGTAGTTTTAACTTGAGTGGGAGTTAGTTTAGCAAGCTCAATTATTCCAAGTGTGTTTTCAAATTGAGGAAAAGATGCAAATTGATTCAACACAAACATTCTTAAAAGCGATGCTTCATCATTAAAGTTTTCTTGACCAATTTTAGCTGGTGGTCTATTTTTTATCGTTTTAATTGTGGTCGTTTTATCATTCGGAATTCGTTCAGGATTAGAAAAGTTAAATTTAATCGTTGTTCCCAGTTTGTTTATTGGCTTAATTGGTTTGACAATTTACACTTTAACGTTAAAAAATGCGAGCATGGGAATTGATCGTATTTTTAATTTCAAAGCAGAAAACTTTAAAAAGATTTCAGTTTGATCGCAAGCGATTAAACAAGTTGTTTTCTCAACTGGAATTTTGATGGGAATTTTAATTGTTTTTTCTAGTTCGTCATCAAAATTTATGGATAAAGGCAATCAAGCATTTATTGTTTTATTAGCAGATACACTAATTGGTTTTATTGCTGGAATTTTCGTGATGGGAATTATCGCTAATCAAGCGACAAACGATGTTCTTAAAGTTGACAAATTTGCCGATAAAACACAAATTACCGCAAAAATGAATGAACTAATTAAAAATCAAAGCCGTGGTCCGACTTTAATTTTTTCTTTCTTACCGATCTTTTTTTATGAACTGGGAATAAAGCTTGATTTTCCGATGTTTGGCCAAATTTTAATGTTTATTTTTATGTTAACGTTATTATTTGCTGCAATTTCTTCATTAATCGCTTTAGTAGAAGTATTTTTAAATGCTTTAGAAAACAACTTTACCTTTTCACGTTTAAAAACGCTTTTAATTTGAAGTATTCTAGCAATTGGTGCACTAATTTTATATAGTTTTTCATTCGGCTCGAAACTGATTGATTTACAAGATAGTTTGCTTTTATGATTAATTGTTATCATCGGTGTTTTTGAAACAATATTTTTTCCGCTTTGTAAACAATATACGGAAATTGTCAAAGCCAATGATCCTTATACATTTTTAAAAATTGGTAAATTTAATTGATTAAAATACACATTATGATTTTTAGTTACTCCACTATTATTACTAATTGTCGCAATTGATTTCTTAGTTATTTTTTCACCATGATTAAATATAACAATATCAAAAGAAATTCTTACTCCAATAGCTTACAAATCAATTCAAACATCAACAATTATTATCTCGTTTTCATTAATTGGAATTGTATTTTTATCAACCTTAGGGTTAACTTGTTACCAAAATTATCAAGTAAAAAAGTTACATTAATTGCATCATGCAACCTTTAAGTGCTAATCAACGTTTTAAAATTTGATTAAATTCACCGTCAATTAGCGCTAATGATAAAGATCAATTACAAAAATTAGATTCGAAAACAATTAATAATCGCTTTAATCAATCAATTCAAATGAATAATTCAGGTTGGAGACGACCGATTGGATTAGGAAGTGATTTGTTTAATCTTTATACAATTAAACAAATTGCCTTTGCTTGATTTAGCTTATTAAAAAAAACTATTCCTAAGGCACGTATTTTAGTATTTACCGATCAAAGAAACATGAGTACAGAAGCAAAAATGACATGTATTACGGTTGCTGCTTCATTAAATTTACCAGTTTATACATTTTCCGATCGTGATCGTTTCACTCCAACACCGTTTTTAACTTATTTATTAAAACATCATAATTTTGATGGTGGAATTATGATCACTGCGAGTCATTGTCCGGTTAATTATAATGGTTGTAAACTGTTTGATAAAAACGGCGTTGGAATTACAGGTAAAACGCTTAATGAATTTAATCAATTACTATCAAGTAATTACAAAACTTTTTTAAATACACCAATTAAACCACAATCAGCAAAATTACTATTAAATTCTTATAAAACGAAATATGCTCAAGTTCAAAATAATTTTTTTCAACCATTTGCTATTCAACCAAAAATAATTGCGTTATTTTTTACTGCATTACACGGAACAGCAACCAACTGAACTGATCATTTTTTAAAACAACGTGGTTTTTCAGTATTTTCATCGTCATTTCAAAATGATTTTGATCAAAACTTTTCGACTTTAAAAGATCTTAATCCTGAAAATGATCAAATTTTTAACGTGCTTAAAAACGAAATTAAATCACTTCCGAAATCAAATGGATCACTTATTATTGCCAATGATTGTGATGGTGATCGTGTCCGAATTGGTGTTTATCAAGCAAAAAAATGACTATTATTACATGGAAATGAAGTTGCAACATGCTTAGTTTATTTTCTTTTTAATGAATTGAAACGCAAAGGAATTGTGTATCGAACGTGAGTTTCTTCTCCATTAATTGATCGAATTTGTCAATTTTATTCTCAACCAATTTTAACTACTGAAACAGGACCAATTAATTTAGCAACCAGTTATTTAAAAAATCCGCAACAATTTTTATTTGCTTTTGAAGAATCACTTGGTTATTTACCTTCTTTAAAAACAAATGTTTATAAAGATGGCATATTTACCGCACAATTTTTAGCAGAAGCAGCTAATTATTTAATGCATCAACAAAAAATCACTTTATGAGATTATTTACAACAAATCTATAATCGATTTGGTTATTACACTTATGATCAAGTTCGATTCAATTATCGTACAAAGCCACATTTAAATTTAATGACCGTTAAAACATTTTTTCAAAATCAAACAACTATTAATCAATTTCAAATTATTAAACAACATTATTTACCAACCACAACCAATTTACGTTTAATTATATTTGAATTAAAAAATCAAAATCGAATTGCGTTGCGATTTTCGGCAACCGAACCGGTGTTTAAAATTTATTTTACAAGTGTCGCTAAATCGATGCGCGTCAGTCAATTACAATTAATTGAAATTAAGCATGCTTTTTTACAAAATTTAGATAAAATTAAATAGTATCAATAAAAGTAATTGAATGTTAAATTTTAATCAAAAAAGTGGAATATTAGAAGTTATCAGTGGGTGTATGTTTGCTGGTAAAACCGAAACATTAATTCGTCGTGTACGAGTTTTAAGTATTAATCGAAAAGTTACGATTTTTAAACCAGTTTTTGATAAACGAAATATGAATAATGTTAGTTTTACATCAGTTCAATCACACGGTAATAATTCGATTCCAGCAATTGCAATTACGAGTCTTAACCATTTAAAAAATCATTTAAAAACTAATCAATATGATGTAATTGCATTTGATGAAATGCAATTTTTCCCCCCTGAATTTGCTTACTATCTTGATCAACTTGCCCAAAACGGCCAAAAAATTATTTGCGCTGGATTAGATAAAGGTTTTAATGATCAATTCTTTACAACAATGATGATTTTATTATCATTTGCCGATATTGTTATAAAATTGCACGCAATTTGTTTTAAATGCGGATATTTAGCATCAAAAACACAACGAATTGATCCAGTAACACGCCAAGAACTTGCGCCAAAAATGGTTCAAAATGTCATTGGTGGTTCTGATGTTTATGAAGCGCGTTGCCGTGTTTGTTTTAAATTCTTTCCGCAAAACGATATTTACGCAAAAATTTAAATTTATTTGGTAAAATAATATAATAAAAATAAATATAATTTATGCCTACAATTAACCAATTAACACGCAAAGGTCGAAAACGCAAAATTGTTAAACCATCAACACCTGTTTTACGTTTTTGAAAGAATAATTTACATAAAAGTAATAAAACGTTGGTTTCACCGCAAAAACGTGGTGTTTGTGTTAAGGTTGGAACTTTAACACCGAAAAAACCCAATTCCGCTTTACGTAAATATGCACGTGTTTTGCTTTCAAACGGCAAAGAAGTAACCGCTTATATTCCTGGCGAAGGTCACAACTTACAAGAACACTCAACTGTCTTAGTTTGTGGTGGTCGTGTTCCAGACTTAAACAGTGTTAACTATAAAGTTGTTCGTGGCGTTTTAGATACCGCTGGTGTTCAAAATCGGCGTTCTTCGCGTTCACGTTACGGTGTAAAAAAACCAAAAAACTAATATTATCATGCGTAAACCGATTAAAGATCATAAAAAACGAATTCTTCAACCAGACTCATTATATAAATCATTACTTTTAACAAAAATGATTAATATGATTATGATTGGTGGTAAAAAACAAATCGCATCTAAAATTGTTTATACTGTGCTTGATCGAATTAGCTCAACGCAAAATAAATCACCATTATTATTTTTACAACAAGCAATCGATAACATTAAACCGCAAGTTGAATTAAAATCACGTAAAATTGGTGGTGCCAATTATCAAGTACCCGTTTTAGTTAGCGTTGAACGACAAGAAACTTTAGCTTTACGTTGATTAATTGAAGCAGCAAATAAAAATCACACCAAAACCTTTATTAAAAGTTTAGAAACTGAAATTATTAATTCTTTTAATAAAGAAGGTGGCGCAATTAAAAAGAAACTTAATATTCAAAAAATGGCAGAAGCAAACAAAGCTTTTTCACATTTTTCATGATAATTGACAATGCAAAAAAAACTAGACTTATTAAGAAATATTGGGATTATGGCACACATTGATGCCGGAAAAACCACAACAACTGAACGAATCTTATTTTTAACCGAAAAAATTAATCGCGTTTACAATGTTGACGATGGAAAAACGCAAATGGATTGAATGGCACAAGAAAAAGAACGTGGCATTACAATCACAGCGGCAGCAACGATTGTGGAATGAAAAAAACCAGATACACCTAAACACACGATTAATATTATTGATACACCAGGCCATGTTGATTTTACCGTTGAAGTTGAACGTTCATTACGAGTTTTAGATGGTGCAGTTGCAGTATTAGATGCTCAAGTCGGTGTTGAACCACAAACCGAAACAGTTTGAAGACAAGCAGCAAAACACGATGTCCCGCGAATCTTTTTTTTAAATAAAATGGATAAATTAGGTGCTAATGCATTTAACGCGATAGCAACAATTCGTGCACGATTAAATGTTGAACCGTGTTTAATTCAATTACCAATTGGTGCTGAAAGTAATTTTCGTGGCATTATTGATCTTATTGAAATGAAACAGTACATTTACACTGGTAATCAACCAAATGAAGAAACTAAAGTAACTGAAATTGATCCAGCATTTCAAGCTGATGCTCAAAAATGACACACAAAAATTTTAGAACAATTATCACATTTTGATGATCAAATTATGATGGCGTTTTTAGAAGGTGAAACCATTCCAAGTGAAAAAATTCGTCAAACATTACGAAAAGCAACTTTACAAGCTAAATTATTCCCCGTTTTATTAGGAACCGCTTTTAAAAACAAAGGGGTTAAATTTGTTTTAGATGCGATCATTGATTATTTACCATCACCATTAGATATCAAACCAAAAATTGCTTTAAATGCTAAATCGGAAGAAGTTTTAATTCAACCTGATGTTAATGCGCCTTTCGTTGGATTAGTTTTTAAATTAATGACCGATCCCTTTGTTGGTAAAATGGCGTTTTGTCGTATTTATTCCGGAACTTTAAAATCTGGTTCATACGTTATTAACTCTAATAATCAAACCAAAGAACGAATCGGACGATTAATTCAAATTCATTCTAATAGTCGTACTGATATTAATGAAGCATCAGCTGGTGATATTGTTGGGATCATCGGTTTAAGAAAAACTATTACCGGTGAAACGATCACAGCGTTAGGTCAAGATTTAATCTTAGAAAAAATGGATTTTCCTGAACCCGTTATTTCCTTAGCTTTGGAACCAAAAACAAAAGCTGATCAAGAGAAAATGAGTTTATCATTGCAAAAGCTAGCCGAAGAAGATCCTACATTTCGTGCCCAAATGAATTATGAAACTAATCAAATGGTAATTTCTGGTATGGGAGAATTACATTTAGAAATTATTGTTGATCGTTTAAAACGTGAATTTCGCGTTGATGTTAATGTTGGAAATCCACAAGTTTCCTATCGTGAAACAATTCGTCAAACAGTTGAAACCGAAGGTAAATACATTCGTCAATCTGGTGGACGTGGTCAATATGGACATGTTTTGATCAAATTTGAATCTAATTTTCAAAAAGGAAATGAGTTTGTTAATAAAATTACCGGTGGAAAAATTCCGCGTGAATACATTAAACCGATTAAAGATTCATTATTAGATAATATGGATCGTGGTATCATTGCCGGTTATCCAATTGTTGATTTAAAAGCAACTTTATACGATGGTTCATTCCATGAAGTTGATTCATCGGAATTTGCTTTCAAAGCGGCTGCCGCTTTGGCTTTACAAACAATTAAAGAACACATTCCAATTTTAATTTTAGAACCAATTATGAAAGTAGTCGTAACTACTCCTAAAGAATATTACGGTGATGTCATTGGTGATCTAGCATCACGACGTGCTAAAGTTGAAACGACAACTGAAACACACGGTTTGCAAAACATTACTGCCTTTGTTCCTTTACAAGAAATGTTTAATTACGCAACCAATTTACGTTCATTTACCCAAGGACGTGGTAATTACGTAATGCAATTTTCTAATTATTCAAAAGCACCTGAAAGCATCAGTCAAGAAATTATTAAAAATAGTAATTTTACAATTCGAAAAAGTAATTAAATTAACGAATAAACGTTTTTTTATCCCAATCATAAATTCGAGAAGCATTTTGTTTACGTGGTGATTTCAAGACAATAAAATCAACCTTATTTTCTCATTTTTGCACTGAATCAAGATCATTGATTGGTGGTTTTTGATTATAATTGCAACTTGTAGCAATCAAAGGACCGGTTGCTAATAAAATAGTTTGCAATCATTTTCATTTAACAACACGAATTGCTAAATATAGTGTTGTTCAAATAGTGTTTTTAAAAGCATTGGGATGCTTTTTTTTTAAAATTAGTGTGGTTGGAACTGATTGTTGATTGTGTCATTCAATCATTTTATTATTAACAACAACTAAACTTGCTGCTTGTTTTCAATTTGCAACTAAAATAATGGGCGCTTTTTTTAATGAACGTTTTTTTAATTGATAAATTTTTTTAATTTCAGCTTGATTTTGATAATAGGTAACTAATCCATAAATTGTATCAGTTGGTATAATAGCAATTGTTTTTTGTTTTAATTTATTAATAATACTGGTTTTATTTGTTAGAATCATAATAAATAAAAATAAAGCGATGCAATTGATTATAATCCTTTTGGGTTAAAATGTACGAGTTTGGTAAATATTTTTTTGCTAATTCAACCACTTGTTGTTTTTGTTGATTACCAATTTCAAGCGCAATTAAATAACGTGGTTTTAAAAACGATTTTACTTGTTTTAGCATTGTTTCAATGTATTTTAAACCATCATGACCACCAAATAAAGCTTCATAAGGATCATTTTGTAACACTTCGCTTTCAACCGTTTCAGTTGTTTTTAAATACGGTAAATTAGCAATAATAACGCTATATTTTAATTTTATATGATTAAATAAATTACTTTTTCAACAGTTAATTACTAGTTTTAATTTTTTTTGATTTAATTTTACGTTTTCGATTGCTTTTTCATTAATATCAACTGCATCAATTTGTCAGTCAGGTAAAAGATTTTTTAATGATAAAGCAATGACACCACTTCCAACTCCGATTTCTAAAATTCGATCACTCGTTTTAAATCAAGTTTGAATATAACGATAAGTTAAATCAACTAATTGTTCAGTTTCAAACCGCGGACGAAAAACATCATTATTAATAATAAAAGTGTGACGATAAAAATATTTTTTTTTATTCATGAAATTTATTTGGTTTGTAATTTTTTGATAATTTTATCTAAATTACCGTTCATAATTTGTTCAATACCACTAAAATTTGTTTTGATACGATGATCAGTGATCCGATTTTGTGGATAATTATAAGTTCGAATTTTTTCACTTCGTATTCCGGTTCCGATTTGTTCTTTTCGCATTTGAAGATTTTCACTTGCGATTTTTTCTTGTTGCATTTTATATAAACGTGCCCGTAAAACTTCTAAAGCTCGTTCTTTATTATCGTGTTGTGATCGACCATCTTGGCAACTAACAGTTAATCCGGTGGGAATATGAACGATTCGAACAGCTGAATCGGTGGTATTAACTGATTGACCACCCGCACCACTACTGCGAAACGTATCAATTCTTAAATCTTTTAATGCTAACGGAAATTCATTTTCTGCCATTTTTTTCAAAACCGCAACTGTAATTGTTGAAGTGTGAACTCGTCCTTGAGTTTCGGTTTTTGGTACTCTTTGAACACGATGAACCCCAGCTTCATATTGTAAATTATTGTATGCTTGAGGATTATCGATTGATAAAACAACATAGTTATAACCACCACTTTCATTTTGTCGTTGTTCGAAAAATCGATATTTTCATTTATTTTTTTTAAAATACGTTAAATACATTTGTAATACATCGCCGACAAAAAGACTTGCTTCTGCACCACCACTTGCGGAACGTAATTCCATAATAGTGCTTTTATTATCGGTTGGCGGATTTTGATATTCGTCTCATCATTTTTGAATTTTTTGATCAATTTTTACAATTAGATTTTGAATTTTGATTTGTTCTTTTTCCGCATCAATTTTTAATTGCGGATCTTTTTTAGCTAATTGTTTTCATTCCGCAATCGTTTCGAGTAAATTATTTTTTTGTTCGATTAATTTTCCACCCGGAATTAATGGTTTAATTTTTCGTGCAAGATCAGTATAAACATCAATTTGTTTGATGATGTTTGGATCTTTTAATTTTTTCGTTAAATCTAAATAAGTTTTAAAAGCACGCTCAATTTGCTTATCGTTTGTTTTATTCATCTTCTGAAAATCAAACAAAACATCGATTACAACGCGCTTCATAAAAATTGGCACCACCAATTAAAATTTTTGGTTTGTAAGTGTTAATTGCGTTTTGGTTTGAATCAACTCTTTGTGTTCGTGTGGCAATTGAATTACATTTCATGCAAATAGCACTTAATTTATAAATAATATCTGCCTGTACTAATAATCGTGCCATTAAACCAACGTATTGACCATAAAAATCTTTATCCATTCCGGCACAAATTACGATTTTTTTGCTCATAATTAGTTTTAAAATATCAGAAAAAAACGTTTTTGAGAAAAATTGCACCTCATCAAAACAAACCGCATCATATTGAGTTTGGTTTAAAATTGCTCACATTTCTTCTTCATTTGCAATCACATGTGTTTTGATACTTCGTTGATTATGTGAAACAATTTTATTTTCACTATATCGTTGCGCTAATTTTGGTAAAAACACCGCAACATTTTTTTGTGCTCGTCTTAAAATATTAATTTGACGAATTAATTCTTCGGTTTTTCCCGCAAACATTGGCCCACAAATTACTGTTAACATGCCAGTTTGCATAATTGCAATATTATTAATCATTTTCGACCTTCATTTTAATTACATTAATTAAATTTTCCACTTGATTTCAATTTTTTAATTTGATTCCACTTGCTAAACGGTGACCACCACCATTAAATTGAATTGCAATTGAATTGACATCAACTTTTTTACTTCTTAACGAACAATTAATTAAACCATTTTCTTTAAATTGTAAAAACGTGGCACAAACTTTAGTATTATCGATATTTTTCAAAAAATGTAAATAACGTTTGAATTGATGCGTTTCTGTCACTCAAGGTAATTTTTTTTGATTTTCCGGTTTAAAAATAAAATATTTAAATTTTTTCGCATCAATATAATTTTCTTGAAAAAACCGAAAAGTCGCAACATCTTCACTACTTAAATGATTAATTTTATTGTGAATTTCAACTAATTGCGCTTTTTTTGCAAGTAAATACCCGCAAATGTAAAGAGTTCGTGATTTAGTTGAATTAAATTTCAAATTTCCGGTATCAGTAATAATACCAGTTAATAATGCATTAGCAATTTCTTGATTTCATTTTCATCCTTGTCAAATAAAAAGTACTGCTAACATTTCGCAAACTGAACCGTATTTTTCTTCGATTCAATATCCAATATTAGGTGATAAATTTTCTGGTTTATAAATATGATGATCAATTAAAACTAGATTTTTAGCGTGTTGAAGTTCAGGATAATCAGTTCTTGATCAGTGATTAACGTCAACTAAAATAATTAAATCTTTTTTAAGTGCATTTTGATCGGGAGTTGGATCATTTGGATAAGTATTAAATAATCATTTAGTTTGTGCTTTTTTGATCGGTGCGAAAACTTTTTTGCCAGGAAAATTATTTTTGATCATTGCTTTTACAGCACTTTGCGCCCCTAAACAATCCCCATCTGGATTGTTGTGCCCAAAAACATAAATGGTTTTATGTTTTTTAATTAAATGAATAATTCGCATTCATTTTTTGTTCTTTTTTAATAAAAAGCAAATTCGATCTTTCGTAATCATGATCAGATAACTATGATAATTTTAATATTTAAGTGTTTTAAAGCCGCGATAAAACGAAATAAGATCCCGAATGTTTTCAACACCAGTTAGATACATTAAAAATCGATCAAAACCGAATCCAAATCCAACTGAAGGAGCATATCCATATTTTCGAAGATTTAAATATCACGCTAAATTTTGTTTATCTAGTTGTAATTGTTCCACCCTTCTATTTATTTTTTCGTATTCAATTTCTCTGACCCCACCACCAACAACTTCACCAATGTGGGGAAATAAAATATCAAAACCAGCAACAGTTGCTTGATCTTGATTTATTTTCATATAAAATGCCTTTTGTTCGATTGGATAATCATAAACAACAACTGGTTTTTTGAAGATGTTTTCACATAAATATTTTTCATATGGTTTTGTTAATTCATCACCAAATTTAATTTTATTGTTAAAATTAGTTGCTAATTTTTGAATTGCTTCACGATAACTAATTTTGACAAAATCAACTGCGATTAAATTTTGAATTCTGGCAATTAAATCAATTTCACCCTTTTTTGCTAAATATTGTAAAGCAGTTTTTTGGGTTGTCAAAACAGTTTTGGCAATTGCTTTCATTAAATCAATTGCAAGCTCAATTCCGTCTGTTAATGATCCAAAAGCAATTTCCGGTTCAACCATTCAAAATTCAGATGCATGAAATCTTGTATTACTTTTTTCGGCTCGAAAAGTTGGACCAAAAGTATAAACATGTTTAAAACTTTGGGCAAACACTTCGGCATGCAATTGTCCACTAACAGTTAATCGACTTTCTTTACCAAAAAACCACTTTTTATCAGTTAATTGATCATTAACTAAAAATGCTTCTCCACCACCTTCACAATCGTTTTCAGTGATGATTGGTGCATGTAATAAATGAAATTGGCGATTTTGAAAAAATTGATTAACGCTTTGAATACAACTTTGACGAATAAAATTAATTGCTTGAAAATATGTACTATGTGTTCTTAAATGTGAATGTTCGCGCATAAATTCTAAAGTATGATTTTTCTTTTGCAACGGATAATCATTAGATGCTTCATTTAAAATCACAACTTTTTTTGCAATCACTTCATATTTTTGTTCACTTTTTAAACTTTTTTGTAAAACACCAACGATATCGATTGCACTGTGTGGATTAATTTTGGCAATTTTAGCAAAATTATCTAGAACAGTTTTTTTACAAACAATTTGTAAATTTTCTAGACAACTTCCATCGTTTAAAACGATAAAAGCTATTTGATTATTAGCACGATTATATTTTACTCAACCGCCAATTTGGATAATTTTTCCTAGTTTTTTATCACCAAGATTTAAGATATTAAAAATGGTTTTCATTTATTACTATTATATTACTTAAACCCAACAAAAAAATTACCATGTGTCTCTTGAGTTGATCAAACCGAGATAAAAGCATGCGGATCAACCTTTTTTACGATATTAACAACGACATTTTTTTCCAAAAAAGTTGATGTAATAAAAATACAATCAACTGATTTTTTTTCATACAAACCAACCGCTTTAATTACAGTTGCAGTTCGTTTAAAATTTTTTAATAAAATTTTTTCAATGCTTGTTAATTGTTTAGAAATAATAACAATTGTTACAATTGCAAATTTTGGGTAAAAATAATCTAATACAAACGAATAGGAATAAGCAAAAATTGCTGAATTAATGATAAAGAAAAAAATGTAAATTGGATTTTTGCCAATTTTTTCGTTTTTTAAAACGATTGTATTTAAAAGAATGTTTAAAATCACAACCACACAACTAACCGGAATCGTTAATGAACTTAGTGTTCGTCGTTTTTTAATCGCTAAATAAGTGTAAACAATATCAAAACCACCACCACTAATGTTTCGTTTTCATAAAAAACTGGTAATAAATCCCATTAAAACTCCCGCAACTAGTGCAGTCAAATAAAACTCAACTTTTGTTGCTCGTTTTCCATCAAATTTATCTGTGATATGAGTTTCGAGTTTTTCAAAAAAATTTTGTAATTGCGAATCGTTAATATTGAAAAATAAACCTCATAAGGTATACATAATAATTGAAAACATTGTTCAAAATGCGTATTTACGACCAATTTTAAAAAACGCAAAAACTAAAAGTGGAGCGTTAATTATCAAACCAATTAAATAGAAAGTAAGCATTTCGAGTTTAAATGGTCCACCGATATTAGTAAAAACGCCTTGTTCTTGTAATGTATAAGTTATTGTTTGTGGAATTCAATATAAACCAGGAATGTAAATTTTAACTTTTACAATGTTTTGATAAACAAATGAACCAATAAAACTTAACCCGATAATAAGACAAATATTAATAATAATTTCTTTTTTTGTCGTGATTTTAAATTGGTTTAAAAAACTTTGTTTAGCGATAATAATTTTATTATTCATGAAATTGATTTTTAAAATTTAATATTCTTATAAAGAATAACATTTTTTTACTAAAATTTCATAATTATTAATAAAAAATAACAAAATAAAGAAATTATACCGGTTCAAAAATCAAACACTGCTTTAGTTGGTAAAAATCAAATTATCACGAATGGAATCAAATAAAACATATTTTTAAACAGTAAAAATATTAAAATTCAAAATTTTCGTTTTGCCATTCGCAAACTAGTAATTGCATAAAAAAAATTAAATCAAATTAAACTAATAATGCAATAATTTAACATCATTAATGTGAAAGTGAAGAGATATTTGGGGTTATTTCATCAAACGGTAAAACTATAAGCAACTAACGTCATCATTCCGATCAGAATGAAACGCCAATACTGTAACAGTTTATTATTCACCAAATAAACGATCACCAGCATCACCTAAACCAGGAACAATGTAGGCATGATGATTTAATGCTTCAACATTTTTAGCTAAATAAATTTGAACATTTGGATAGATTTGATGAATTTTTTTAATCGCTTCTTTAGTTCCTAAAATTCCCACAACTTTAATTTTTAATGGTGTTTTAACAACGTTTTTTATTTCTTCAATGCTTTTTAAAATTGTGTTTCCACTTGCAATCATTGGATCAAGAATTACAATTAAAGAACGATTAGTAATTTTTGGTAATGTAAAATGATATTTATGAATTTCTAAGCTTTTTGCTTCCCGTTTAAATCCAGCAAAGCCTAATTTACTTTTCGGTAAAATACTTGAAAAAGCATGTAACATTCCTAACCCAGCACGTAAAATTGGTAAAAGAATAATTTCTTCATTAATAATATCAATATCTTGTTTTGCTAACGGTGTGTGAATTGTTTTTTTAATTGTTCGCACATCATTAAAAACTTCGGCAATCATTAATAGACTAATATCATGCAAAATTTTCCGAAACATTTTATTATTTGTGGCTTTATCTTTCAATGTCGCTAATTTTGTGTTAATTAATGGATTATTAAAAATAATAACTTTATTCATATTTTATATTTAATATATTATATTACTAAATTCGGTCTTTTTTGATTTTTTTAATGCGTTTTTTTGTTAAAATATAGTTAAAATAATTAAAAATTTTATGTATACTTTAGCAGCAAAAATTAATACTAAAATTAATTCAATTAATTCACAAGGAATTTTTTCAATTATTATTATTGTTTGTTTAATGGTTACGTTTTCACTTATTTATTTTGTAAAAAAACGGCGTCAAAAAATTAATCAAGCTTCAACTGGTTTTATTTTATTAGTTGATTTAACATTGTATTGAATTCGTACAATTGTAATCAATGTTTTAGGAAAACGTTTTCATTTTTTAACTCCGTATGCATTTTTTTTATTACTTTACGTTAATCTTGGTAATTTGCTAAGTTTATTTGGATTAGAATCGCCAATGACTTTTTTATCCGTTCCGCTATCACTAGGATTAATTACTTTCTTAGGAATTCATATTTTTGGCATTATATTTCGTGGTTGAAGATATTTTAAAAAATTTTTAAATCCATTAGAAATCATTTCCCAATTCGCACCATTTATTTCGATTTCATTTCGGATTTTTGGTAATTTATTAGCTGGTTTTTTTATCATGTTTTTATTTTATAAATATTCAGCAGAATTATTAGGACCAAACTTAAAATATTTTAATATATTATCTGTTGTTGCCGCACCTTTTCACATGTATTTTGATATTTTTACTGGGTTTATTCAATCATTTATTTTTATGATGTTAACTTTAACTTACTGATCGTTTGAACGACCATACAAATCACTTAAAAATCAAAAAAATCTCCCCGATAACGACCCAAAGTTATATAATGAAGTTTTACGTGAAAATTAATTTTAAAAAAAAGAGAGGATAATTAAATTATGGCTATGGAAGAAAATTACAAATGAATTGCAATTGGTTTATCAACGATTTCATTTATTGGAAGTGGAATTGGACAAGGATATGCAGCCGGTAAAGCTGCCGAAGCAGTTGGAAGAAATCCAGAAGCAGAAAATAAAATTCGAACAATTATGATTGTTGGTTGCGCGATTGCTGAATCAGGCGCAATTTACGGATTAATCATCGCTTTGATCCTATTATTCCTTAAATAAATCCTGTTTGTATATATTGATATGAGTATAGGAGAAATTATTAAAACAAAGTTGCAATTTGATGTTCCCATTTTAATTGCCCATTTAATTGCAATCATTGTCATTACAGGATTTTTGATTTATTTTGTTTACCGCCCTTTTGTTAAATGATTAAAAAATCGGCAATTAAAAGTTGATGAATACTATCAAAATGCCGAAAAAACAAATCAAAATGCAATTAAAACACAAGCAAAAGTACAACGCGAATTGGAAAAAACGATTCAAAAACGCGCTAAAATTTTATTTGATACACAAGCTAAATCGCTCAAAAAATCCCAAACAATTATCGAAAACGCACGACAAAAAGCGCGTGAAAACATTGCTAAAAGTCGTTTCGAGGCCGCTGAAATTAAAAATAATTTACAAACCCAAATTAATACTGAAATCGTCGAAAACGCCGTTAATTTAAGTCGCAAATTACTAAAACGCGAACTTAAAACCAAAGACCATTTAGAATTAATTGAAGATTTTATTAAAGATGTTAACAAAAAATCAACAAAATAATATTATTAGTGCTTATAGCACAGGATTTACTAACTTTTTAAAGAATACTAACAATAATTTAAGTTCGTATTATGAAGAAAGTAAAATGTTACAAACACTAATTCAAAATCATCCTCAATGAATTTTAATTTGATTAAAATGACCACGTTTAAAAGTCAAAAAGTTTTTTAATACAATTTTAAAACGCTTTTTTGCCAATCATTGAATTAATTTATTCGAATTATTATTAAATGATGGTTATTTAATGTATCTTGAAACAATTTTAAAGCAAATTAAACATCAAATTGCCAAATTATTAAATATTAAATTTGGTGCCATTTATACAGTTTTTTTACTTGATGAAAAACAAATTCAAGCAATCACGATTGCAATCACCAATTATTTTAATTGTAAGGTTGAATTAAATAATTACATTGATTTACAATTAATTGGTGGCGTACTTGTAAAAATCGCCAATCAACGATTTGATAACAGTATAAGTTACCGTTTAAAGAAAATGCAAACATTAATTACGAATAATTATGAAAATTAAATTAGCCGAAATTACAAAAATTATCGAAAATAAATTAAAATCAACTACTTTAAAAACTGATTTTTCGAAATCTGGTGAAGTGATTTCAATTGGTGATGGAATTGCAATTGTGCAAGGGTTAGATGATGTCGCTTATTTAGAAAAAGTGGTATTTGAAAACCATCAAGTTGGAATTGCTTTTACACTTGAAGAGAAATATGTTGGTGTAATTGTATTAGATCAAGAAAATAAAATTAAAGAATACGATCGTGTGGTTGGAACCGGCGAAATCTTTTCGATTCCAGTTGGAAAAGAATTACTTGGACGTGTTATTGATTCATTAGGAAATCCGCTCGATGGTAAAGGTGTCATTTCAACGAAAGAAAAAGCGATTATTGAAAAAGTTGCACCCGGAGTAATGGAACGACAATCAGTTGATAGTCCTTTAGAAACAGGTATTTTAGCAATTGATGCTTTATTTCCGATTGGTAAAGGACAACGAGAATTAATTATTGGTGATCGTCAAACCGGTAAAACTACGATTTTAACGGATACAATCATTAATCAAAAAAACAAAGATGTAATTTGTATTTACGTTGGAATTGGTGCAAAAACTTCTGGTCTTTTAGAAATTATTAATAAATTCAAAACGCATCAAGCAATGAAATACACCATTGTGGTAGCGGCAACTGCTTCAACATCAGAATCATTAAAATATATTGCGCCTTTTGTTGGAATTACGATTGCTGAAACATTTTTAAAACAAGGAAAAGATGTTTTAATTGTTTTTGATGATTTAACTAAACATGCAATTGCTTATCGAGGATTATCATTATTATTAAATAAAACACCGGGCCGAGAAGCTTACCCTGGTGATGTCTTTTATTTACATTCTCGTCTTTTAGAACGTGCTGTTCGTTTAAATAAACAAAACGGAAATGGATCAATTACCGCATTACCAGTAATTGAAACTCAACAACAGGATTTAGTAGCATACATTCCAACCAATGTTATTTCGATTACCGATGGACAAATTTTTTTGATGACTGATCTTTTTAACGCTGGATATAAACCAGCAATTGATTACGGTTTATCAGTTTCACGGGTTGGTTCATCGGCACAAATCGCCAAAATGAAAAAAGTGGTCGGTTCTTTAAAACTCGATTTAGCTCAATATAAAGAATTTGCTGTATTTGCACGATTTGGTGGTAATTTAGATTTGGGAACACAAAAAATTTTAGCACACGGTGAACGAATCTTAGAATTGTTAAAACAACCAGAAGCACAACCATTATCACAATCATTAATGGTGGTAATTTTATACGCGATTCAAGAACGTTTAATGAAAGATCTACCAGTTGAAGCAATTGCCGAATTTCGATCAACTTTAATTGAACATTTTCAAAATTTAAAAACCAAGCAATGAAAAAAATTTGATCAAAATAACGATTGAGACGTTAAAAATACTTTATGATTAAAAACCGAAATTACCAAAATTGTTAAATCAATTGCTGTTAAATATCCAACCACAAAACCAGTTTTAAAATCAACCAAAAATCAAAATGAAACTAAACCAAAAAGTACTCGAACAAAAAATTAAAGCGGTTAATAAAATTGCCAAAATTACCAAGGCAATGAAAATTATTGCTACAATGCGTTATCAAAAATTAATAAAACGATTTCAAATTTGAGACAATTTAATTACTGATTTACAAATTGTTATGGCCGCCTTTAAATTTACCAACGCTAAACCGTTTGACAAAAATTTACCCGAATTAAACATTCTTTTGACATCTGATTTAGGATTGTGTGGATCTTATAATACAAATTTATTTACTTTTTACCGACAACAACGTCAAGCAAAATGAATTGTAATTGGCAAAAAAGGGATTAATCATTTTCAATATTTAAATATTCAAACGTGATTTAGTTTGGAACAAAATCATTTTAACGATTGACAAAAAGCAAACACTTTATTTACAAAAATTATTGATTTAATTAATAATGTTCCGCACAAAATTTCAATTATTTACACCCACCCTTATTCTTTAACTGATTTTAAAGTGCGTAAAATTACTATTTGACCAGTTGAATTGATTGATGATACGTTACCAAGTTTAATAAATTATAAATTTACCTTTGAACCAAATCGCACCGTCATTTTACAACATCAATTAATTTTTTATCTTCAAATATTCACCGAAGCTTGTTTTATGCTTGCCCAATTAACCGAACAAGCCACCCGTCAACGAATGATGGAAAGCGCCACTGAAAATTCCAAAACGATGGTAACGGATTTAAAATTAAAATACAATCAAACACGACAAGAAAAAATTACGAATGAAATTTTAGAGATTAGTCAAGAATAAAAATTGAAAACCAAGTATAATTTTAATCAAACTAAGTTATGAAATCAAACATAGAAAAATCACCATCAAAACCAAAATCAATTCAAATAGAATATGGATTAGTTGTTAAAGTTAATGGTCCAGTCATCGATGTTGTTTTTAATAAATTTCGAATTCCGAATATTTTTGACACGTTAAGAATTGATATTCCCAATCGTAAAGCTTTAATTTTAGAAGTTGAACAACACATTGGTAATAATATTGTGCGTTGTTTATCGTTAGGATCTGAAATCGGCGTTAAACGTCAAATGAAAGCATATAATTTACAACAACCAATTTCAATTCCGGTTAGTCAATCACTTTTAGGGCGAATGTTTAATGTTTTAGGTGAACCAATTGATAATTTACCACCAATTAAAAGTCAATTAAAATTACCAATTCATCATCCGTTACTTAAATTAAATAAACAAACGATTTCTTATGAAATTATGCCAACCGGAATTAAAATCATTGATTTATTAACGCCATTTGTAAAAGGCGGGAAAGTTGGTTTATTTGGTGGTGCTGGCGTTGGGAAAACGGTTTTAGTCCAAGAATTAATTCATAATATGGCAATGAAACATAAAGGAATTTCTGTCTTTGCTGGCGTTGGTGAACGAAGTCGTGAAGGAAATGATTTGTATTTTGAAATGAAAAATAGTGGTGTTCTTGAAAAAACGGTTTTAGTTTTTGGTCAAATGAATGAATCACCCGGCCCTAGAATGCGTGTTGCTTTAACTGCTTTAACGATGGCAGAATTTTTTCGTGATCATCAGCAACGTGACGTATTATTTTTTATTGATAATATTTATCGTTTTGTACAAGCAGGTAGTGAAGTATCAACTCTTTTAGGACGAAGAGCATCAGCGGTTGGATATCAACCAACTTTAAATAAAGAAATGGGCCGTTTACAAGAACGAATTATTCAGACGCAAACTGGTTCGATTACTTCCGTACAAGCAGTTTATGTTCCGGCCGATGATTTAACTGACCCTGGACCAGCTACTGTTCTTTCCCACCTTGATGCTCGAATTGTATTAGATCGTAACATTGCCGCTTTAGGAATTTATCCGGCTATTAATCCATTAGAATCATCATCACGAATTTTAAAACCCGAAATTGTCGGTGAAAATCATTATCGAGTGGCTGAAAAGGTGAAAAAAACTTTACAACATTTTGTTGAACTTCAAGACATTATCGCAATTTTAGGTTTTGATGAATTAAGTGAAGCAGATCAATTAGTTGTTAAACGTGCGCGTCGGATTCGGAACTTTTTTTCCCAAGCGTTTTTTGTTGCGAAAAAATTTAGTGGCAAAGAAGGACAATTTTGTGAAATTAATCAATTAGTGGATGATTTAAATGCAATTTTAGAAGGTGAATATGATCATATTGAGGAACACAAATTTTTCTATATCAATAATTTATCGCATTTAAAAAATCAATCATCAACTTTGAAAAAAACAAGTCCAAAATCGACTAAAAAAACGGTTAAATCACCATCAAAACAAAAATAATTTATGGAAATTAAAATTTATCAAGGATTAAATTTATTATTTGCAACTAACAATGTTAATGCAATTAATGTAAAATTAAAAATTGCTGGTGAAGTTACTGTTTTACCAAACCACATTCCGTTAGTTGGTGAAATTCAACCATGCGAAATTGTTGTTCATACCAGCAATCGAAAACAACTTTTTAAGGTTTCAAGTGGATTATTTTATTTTGCTGGCAATCATATTAAAATTATTACTCAATCATTAACAAATGCATAATTTAAAATTTCGTTTTACCGATTTATTTAGTCAAAATTATTGAATTTTACGTAAATATCGTCCGTTAGTATTAGCAATTGAAAATCAATACGCCAAATTAGTCAATCATAAACGCTTAGAATTATTAATTAAAGCAAATGAATTAAAAACGCAAATTAATCAACAACCAGCTGAAAAACGTTCTCAAAATCAATTTTTAATTGCTGCTTTTGCCTTGGCAATGGCGGCAATTAAACATGTTTTAAACATTAAATTACATTCGGTACAAATTTACGGTGCTTTAGCTTTACATTTCGGCAACGTTGCCGAAATGAAAACCGGTGAAGGAAAAACTTTAACGGCGATTTTACCGGCGTTTTTTAATAGTTTATTAAACAATAAAGTTTATATTGTGACCGTAAATGAATATTTGGTTGAACGTGATGCAAAAAACAACGCACCCATTTTTAATCTTTTAGGTTTAGAAGTCGGTTTTATACTTGCATCAATGGATTCAAATGCAAAATTTACCACTTATAAAAACCCAATTATTTACATTACCAATTCGGAAATTGGCTTTGATTATTTACGAGATAATATGCGTACTTTATTAGATGCAAAAATGCAAGAATCACTTGATTACGTTATTGTTGATGAAGTTGATTCAATTTTAATTGATGAAGGTCGAACACCTTTAATTATTTCCGGTAAAGAAATTAATCGAACAAATTTATATCTTAAAGTTAATAATTTTGTCGATCGTTTAAGACCAACTGATTATAAAATTGATCGCGAACATAAACAAATTTTTTTAATTACAAGTGGAATTTTAAAAGCACAAACTTTTTTTAAAATTGATAATTTATTTGATTTAGAAAATTCGGAATTATTTCATTTTATTAATAACGCTTTATATGCACATAAATTACTGATTAAAAACATTGATTACATTGTTAAAAACAAACAAATTTTATTAATTGATCATTTTACCGGGCGAATTTTAGAAGGACGAAGTTTATCAGAAGGATTACATCAAGCACTCGAAGCAAAAGAATCGCTTGCAATTAAGAAAGAAACAAGTATTTTAGCTTCAATTACTTATCAAAATTTTTTCCGTTTATTTAAAAAAATTGCTGGAATGACTGGAACTGCTAAATCGGAAGCGGATGAATTACGGGAAGTTTACAACATGGAAGTAATTCAAATTCCAACCAATAAACCAATTATTCGCCACGATGAAAATGATAAGATTTTTTATAATGATACTTATAAATTTACTCATTTAATTGATGATATTAAAAATCGACACGCTAAAGGCCAACCAGTTTTAATTGGAACTAATGCTTTAGAAGTATCAGAAACAATTGCAAAATTTTTAACGCGAATTCAATTACCATTTAAATTATTAAACGCCAAACACCATGAATATGAAGCGAAAATTATTGCCAATGCCGGCAAATCAAAAGCGATTACGATTGCAACCAATATGGCTGGTCGAGGAACCGATATTCGCTTAGAAGAAGCTGCTAAAAATGCTGGTGGATTAGCGGTTTTAGGCGTTGCACGTAACGATTCACGTCGAATTGATTTACAATTACGTGGTCGTTCTGGTCGTCAAGGCGAACCAGGTTATTCGTGTTTTTATATTTCGTTAGATGATGTTTTATTTCAACGTTTTGGTAAAATCGGTTTGAAACGAATTTTTGCTTCTTTAAAAACACTTCCTTTACAATCAGGGATTTTAAATCGGACAATCAAACGTGCCCAAAAACAATTAACCAATTCTAGTTATGAACAACGGAAAAATATTTTAGAATACGATAATATTATTAGTCAACAAAGAGCAATTATTTATTTAAAACGGGAAAAGATTTTTAAAATTGAAAATTTTTTAGAATATTGAACACATTTAATCAATGATTTTATTCAATATCGTTTTCATCTTTTTAGTTTGCGACATTTTCATTTTAATCGTCAAAACATTGAAAAATTTCGCTTAGAATTGGTTAAACTGGGAATTTTGAATGATACTGAATTATTATTAAATGAAACTAATTTTCATGATTGAACCGCAGTTTTACGTTATTTTTCTAACTATTTAATTCACGTTTTTGCTGGTTTAAATTCGGAACAACAAACATTTTTTGTTCCACCAATTAAAATGATTATGTTGCGAATTTTAGATGAATTATGATCACATTATTTAATTGAATCCAGTAAAATTAAAGCAGTGGTTTTTTTACAAAGTTATGCGCAAAAACAACCTTTACAAACTTTTATTGAACAAACGGAAGTAATGTATCAGAATTTAAAAATTAAATTACAAGAAAATACCATCAAAAAAATCAAAAACTGAATTCACAATTATTTAAATTAAAATTGTAAGTATAATTTAATTGTGATTATTTATGAAAAAAAACTTGCCTTCCAACCAATTTCAATTAGTTAGTCAATTTTCATTACGTGGTGATCAAAACCAAGCAGTGGAAAAATTAACGTCAGCAATTCAAAACAATCAAATTCATAATGTTTTACTTGGTGCAACCGGAACCGGAAAAACTTTTACGGTTGCCAATGTGATTGAAAAAACCCAAAAATCAACCTTAGTAATTTCTCACAATAAAACTTTAGCTTTACAATTATACGGTGAATTTAAAGCGTTTTTTCCTCACAATCGTGTTGAATATTTTATTTCCCCCTTTGATTTTTATCGTCCTGAAGCGTATTTACCAAATTCTGATTTATACATTGATAAATCAGTTAAATGAAATACTGATATTAAAACAATGCGAATCAGCACCCAAAATGCTTTAGTAACGCATTCCCATGTAATTGTCGTTGCTTCAGTTGCAGCAATTTACGGCGTGTTAGATCCGGAAAAATACAAACTATTTGTATACCATTTACAAATTAATCAAGCATTTAATCATCGTGATTTTATTGATTATTTAATTACAGCTGGATATGAAAATGTTAAAAATGATTTAGCAGCTGGAAAATTTATTGTTCGTGGTCCATTAATTACGTTAGGTTTACATGATGATACGATTTATTTACGCATCAAAATTGTTGATAATAAAATTGTCAAATTATCAAAAATTGCCGCAATTACTTTTAATTTAATCGAAGAATTAACGTCATTTACTTTATTTCCGGCGAAAGAATATCTAATTTCTTCACCACTTTTAAATACGGCATGTGAAAAAATTCGGCTTGAATTACAAAATCAATTAAAATTTTTAAGAGATAATAACGAACAATTAAAAGCTCATCGTTTAGAAACGCGTACTAATCAAGATTTAGAAAACTTACGTGAATTTGGTTATTGTAAAGGAATTGAAAATTATTCTTATCATTTAGAAAATCGTTTACCAAACAGTTTACCTTTTACGTTATTAGATTATTTTCCGAAAGATTTTTTAATCGTATTAGATGAATCGCACATTACCTTACCACAACTTAAAGCGATGTTTTTAGCTGATCGTAAACGTAAGCAAGTTTTGGTTGATTACGGATTTCGATTACCTTCGGCGCTTGAAAATCGCCCTTTACGTTTAAAAGAATTTTTCCGTAAAGCATCACAAATTATTTATACATCAGCAACACCTAGTGATTTTGAACTGGAAAAAACTAATAATCAACCAGTTGAACAATTAATTCGACCGACTGGTTTATTAGATCCAATCATTGAAATTGTTCCACCGAAAAATCAAATTAAACGTTTAATTATCGAAATTCAAGCTGCAATTAAAGAAAATACACGGGTTTTTGTTTTAACATTAACGATTAAAATGGCAGAAGATTTAAGTGAATATTTGCAAACCCAAAATTTTAAAGTTGCTTATATTCACAGTAAATTAAAAACATTTGAACGTACCAAAATTTTGATTAATTTCCGAAAAGGTGTATTTGATGTCGTGGTTGGAATTAATCTTTTACGTGAAGGTTTAGACATTCCTGAAGTTGCCCGTATTTGTATTTTAGATGCCGATCAAGAAGGTTTTTTGCGTGATCGAAAATCATTAATTCAAATGATTGGACGTGCCGCTCGAAACGTTAACGGTAAAGTTATTTTATTTGCCAATAAAATTAGTGAAGCAATGCGTTTAGCTATTTTTGAAACCAAACGACGACGTCGTTTGCAACAAGCTTACAATCAAAAACATAATATTATTCCAAAAACAATCGAAAAACCAATTCAAGATATTTTTCTTGATCAAAATTTAAACGAATTTTATACTAAGATTCAAGCACGCAAATACAGCAAATTAACTCGTGTGCAAACGAAACAAATGATTGTTATTTTACAAAAAAAATTACAATTAGCGGTCAAAGGACAAGATTTTGAATTGGCAGCAAAAATCCGTGACATGATTTTTGAATTAATGTACAAAAATAGTTTTTAGTTAAAAACAATCCAAAAATTACATATAATTAATTTATTTATGAAAACTAATCCAAAACCAAAAAAACCTAATCCGCGTGATTTTATAACGATTCTAAATGCACGAGAAAAAAATTTAAAAAACATTTCTTTACAAATTCCGAAACAAAAATTAATTGTTTTAACTGGACCATCTGGATCAGGAAAAACAACATTGGCGTTTGGCACTTTATATGCCGAAGGAAAACGGCGTTATATTGAATCACTTTCATCTTATGCACGACAATTTTTAGGTTCAACTGAAAAACCAGCAGTTGATCGTATTATTGGTTTAACTCCAGCTATTGCAATCGAACAAAAAACGATTAATAAAAATCCACGTTCAACCGTTGGTACAATCACAGAAATTTATGATTATTTACGTGTTTTGTATGCTCGTGCTGGTTTACCACACTGCGTTAATGGTCATGGTCCAATTACAACGACAACCATTTCAAAAATGGTCAGTCACATTCGTAATCAATTTCCAACCGCTGTTTTTTTAAAAATTTATGCACCAATCGTTCAAAATCAAAAAGGTCAATTTCAGACCAAGTTTGCCAAATGAACCCAAGAAGGTTTTTATCAAGTGATGATTAATCAGAAAACTTATTCACTTGATCAAGAAATTACATTAACTAAAAATCAAAAACACAATATCGCATTATTAATTGATGAATTTAATTTTGAACACAGTCAAACCGATCAAGAACGTTTAACAATTGCATTAGAAACGGCAATTAATTATGGTCACGGTTTTGTGCATATTTATCCTAATGATGGCCAAAAATTAATTTATGCGCAAAAATTTTCATGTGGTGAATGTGGATATAGTATTCCTGATATGGAACCACGTTTTTTTTCTTTTAATGCTGTTTTAGGTGCGTGTCAAACTTGTAAAGGATTAGGTGAAAATTTAGCCGTTGATGAAAAAATTTTAATTCCTAATCCAAATTTATCAATTAATGAAGGCGGAATTTTATTTTATCGTTCGATCATTGGTACGCAATCATTAGATTGACAAAAATTAGTTGGACTTTGTAATCATTTTAAAATTGATCGTGATATGCCAATTCGTGATTTAACTGATCGTGAACGTGACCTTATTTTTTACGGTTCAAAAGTTCCGGTTAAATATTGATGAATAAATGAAAAAACTGACAGTCGTTTATCACTTAATCATGTTATTTCTGGCGTTATTACAATTATTAAACGGCGTTTTTTAAATACATCTTCACGTTCAATTCATTCAAAAATGATGAAAAAGTATTTAATTCATAAAATTTGTGAAAATTGTCAAGGGAAACGTTTAAATGCTGATGCTTTAAGTGTTTATTTAAATGATTTAAACATTAGTGATTTAACTCAACTTTCAATTGAGGATTTATTAGCACAAATTAAAAATTTAAATTTAACCAATGAACAATTTTTAATTGTTGAATCAGTTATTAATGAAATTAAAAATCGTTTACAGTTTTTATGTGATGTGGGATTAAATTATTTAACGTTATCACGTTCGGCCGATACTTTATCAGGCGGCGAAAGTCAAAGAATTCGTTTAGCAACTCAAATTGGTTCACAATTAACTGGCGTTTTATATGTTTTAGATGAACCATCAATTGGTTTGCATCAATACGATAATCAAAAATTAATTAAAACATTACGTTCAATTAGTAATTTAGGTAATACTGTTTTAGTGGTTGAACACGATTTAGAAACGATGTTAGAATCTGATTATTTAATTGATTTAGGACCGTTAGCAGGAAGTTATGGCGGTCAGTTAATTGCAACCGGGACACCAAAACAAATTAAAAACAACCCACAATCATTAACTGGGCAATATTTAAGCGGCAAAAAAACGATTCTAATTCCCCAAAAACGTCGCCCAATTAACGATCATTATTTAAAAATTCGTAATGCTAATGCAAACAATTTGATCAATTTTAATGTCGATATTCCATTAAATGCTTTTGTTTGTATTACCGGTTTATCCGGATCAGGAAAATCAACGCTTTTAAATGATGTTATTTATAAAAATTTACAACAACAATTAAATCGTTACAATACTTCAATTCCAGCACCAGTCGATGCAATTATTCATGAATCAAAAATTAAAAAAGTGATTTATATTTCCCAAGATCCAATCGGCAAAACTCCCCGTTCCAATCCAGCAACTTATACAAGTCTTTTTACCGACATTCGTAATTTATTTGCTGAAACTCCACTTGCAAAAGCACGTGGTTATAAACCAGGTCGATTTTCATTTAATGTCGCTTCCGGACGTTGTTTAAAATGTAATGGTGACGGCCAAATTGCCCATTCAATGTTATTTTTACCTGACGTTTATATTAAATGTGATGAATGTAAAGGAAAACGATTTAATGCCGCTACTTTAGAAATTAAATTCAAACAAAAAACGATTGCTGATGTACTTGCAATGGAAGTTCAAACGGCTGCGAAATTATTTGCTTCCCAAATTAATATTGCCCGTAAATTACAAACTTTAATTGATGTTGGGCTTGGTTATTTAGTTTTAGGTCAAAGTTCAATTGAACTTTCTGGTGGTGAAGCACAACGAGTAAAATTAGCTGCTCATCTTAATAAACGGAATAATTATGATGAAACACTTTATATTTTTGATGAACCAACCACTGGATTACATAGTTATGATGTTGCAATCCTTTTAAAAATGCTAAACTATTTAGTTGATCAAGGTGGAAGTATTATTGTTATTGAACATAATTTAGATATTATTAAATCAGCCGACTATTTAATTGATCTTGGTCCAAAAGGTGGTAAAAATGGTGGTAAAATTATTGCTTTTGGAACTCCAGAAGTAGTTGCGCAAAATTCTCGTTCTTACACTGGGAAATTTTTAAAACAAATTTTACAGAAAAATCATTTATGGAAATAAATTATTACGGTTTAATGATTTCAATTGGTATTACTGTTGCCTTTGGATATTTAGCTTTTGTTTGATATAAAAACAATTTTCCCATGATGTGATCACTGTTATTTTGATCTTTACTTACCGTACCAATCGCTATTTTTGGTGCCCGTTTATGAACTTATCTCTTTCATGAACCAACTCGTCAAATCATTGATGATGGGATTAATTTTAATGAACGATTTACGCGGTTTTTTGGTTTTTTTGCTGACAAACAATGACAATTACATGGACTTTCTGCTCATGGGGCAATTATTTTCAGTGCACTTTATCTTTTAATTCCGTTCACTTTACACAGCAATCGTAACCAAATTTCATTATGAAATTATTTTGATTTTGCGATCAAAGCAGCATTGATTGTACAAATTATTGGTCGTTGAGGTAATTTTTTTAATCAAGAACTTTTAGGAAATGATTATTTTACTGATAATTATCCACAAAAATACGGTTGAATTCCCAAATGATTTGCCGCCAAAATTGCCAATCCGTATAATTCACATAAACTTTATCATCCGATATTTTTGTATGAATCACTTGGAAACGCTTTTATTTTAACGATGTTTATTGTAATTCCGCAAATCCATAAACTGTTTTTTTCGGCTTGAAGATCACAGTTGCAATATTCAAAATTATTAAAAGAATTTGCCATTAATTTGCGCAAAAAAAAAGTTTTTTTCCTTCATCGTTGATGACTTTTAATCGCTAAACGTTGAAAAATAACTATTCTTTACTATGATAATTTACGCTTTACCAATCAAAAAAAAGTTCAATCTCGCACTCCTTTTCGTTCATGATTTTGATTTTTCAAAGGCAAAATTCATTATCAAAAATGAACGCCAATTAATCAACAATTACAAGCTTTAAATTTAGCTTGATATCAAAAACCAATATTTTTATTCCGAATCTGCGCTAAGCGTGATTCGACTGCCTTATCAAAACACTATGGTTCGTGATTTAATTATATTCGTTCCGGTAATTTATTAGTTGGATATTTAATTTTTGCAAATCTTCTACGATTTGGACTGCAAAACATGCGTAAATCACACGATAGTATGACAATTACAATTCCTTTATTAATTGTTTTTATTACGATTGGTGTATTTTTATGATTTTGAATCCAGTTTGTTGCCCCTAATCATATGCGAAGTCGCGGTTGAATGTATGAAGTTTTATATTAATTGCTAATGAAATCACCAACTTTTTTAGATCAATTTTTTGAATCATTATGATCTTCACCTTGACAATTATGAGCGTTATTTTTAGTTTTAGCAATTTGTGTTATTATTACCGCGTATTTTTTACCACGTTTTGTTTTAGAATTATTTAAACGAACAAAAATTAATATTTTAGTGGTTGGTTTGGTGTTTCTATCATTAATCACTTCATTACCAGAAGGTTTATCAACGATTTTTTCGGTAATTTTAAATAATGATGGAACATCATCAGGTTGAAAGGCTGGTTTTTCACAATCATTTTCAAACATTGTGGGTGCAAACTTTTTTTCCGGAACCGCTTTAATTGTATTGGATTTTGTTTTTTTTCGTTATTATTATTTAAATGAAATTCGTTTTCGCAATAAACTAACATTATTAGTTGTCATTATTATCAATGCATTAATTTTATTATTATTGTTATTTCCGACTGTACTTGAATGACGTTTTAAAAGCGTTTCAATTACAGCAATGCTTTTTTTAATGCTTTATTTTGTTTACGTTTTTATTTTATTTCGTTTAGAAAATAAAAGCGTTTTAAAAAATAAATTAAATCCTACTCCCGCAGAGAAATATTTTACTTTTTATATTAATCCCCAATTTGTAATTTTATTAGTTGTTTTATTAATTGTCATACTACTAGGAACGTTTTTTGTTTTTTCTAATTTAGGTCGTTTTTTAAAATCAAAATACGGTTTTCCACAACAAAGTGTTGGTGGATTATTTTTTGCGATTACAACCGCTTTTCCAGAACTGTTAGGTTGTATCAGTTTATTCAATTTAAAATTAGCTAATGTGGCAATTTCGGTTATTTTTGGTAGTCATTTTTTTAATCTGATTTTATTTATTGCTAGTAATTTATATTTCGGTCAACCGACTTTTCAGTTTTTAAGCGAAGATATTAAAAATATTAAATTAATGGCGTTAACTTTAATTAGTAGCGGATTATTTTTTATGCATATTTTATTTCAGGACGTAAAACCACGTCCAACTTATTTTATTGTTCCTTTAATGATTTTAATGTTATATTTAATTGGTTGAACAAAAATTATGTAATTTGGTAAAATAATCGAAAAAGTACTTATTTAATATTATGGTTAATTATTCACTGATATTTTTTTGATTGGAAATTGTTTTGCTTGTGTTTGCAATCATTATAATTTTTTTGAGTTTATTTAAAAATTCTTCAGCTCGTGAAGCGTTATCTTCAATTAGCGGTGGTAGCCAAGAATTATTTTTAAATCGAAAATCTAAACTTTCGCATACAGTTATGACGGTTATTTTAATTGTTATTGCAATAATAATGTTTGCGATCGTGATCGCAATTCGTATCCTTTGAAATACAATTTAATTTATGGTTAATTCTGATAAAGGTTTAACAACTTTTTACACTAATCGAAAATTAATTCGTCAATACCAATGTATTGATAGTATTATTGCTGGAATTATTCTTTCCGGTTGAGAAATTCGTGCCATTTTTGCCCATCAATTTAGTTTAGAAAATGCTTTTGCCGTTTTTCAAGCTAATGATTTATATTTATTAAATTTTAAAATTATTCCAGTTCAGAAAACGATGAAATTAAAATCAGCTGAAAAACACAAATTACTATTAACTAAACAACAATTTAAACTTTGATATCAAAAAAAAGTTAGATCGAACTATACAATAATTCCATCCCATATTGTTTTAAAAAATGGTAAACTAAAAATTAAGTTGTTCTTAGCAAAAGGCTTAAAGAAACACGAAACAAAAAAAGTCGCAATGGCAAAAGAATGACGCAAAAAAGCTAAACATAGTTTTCGAAAAGAATAACTCATGGTTTTGATTTTTTAAATGTTTTAAAAACATTGGGGATGATTTAGATTAGACAAGGAAAAATTTGTTTTTTAGCAGTGGTTTGATTGACCTTAATGATCAAGCAAATTATAAATGCAAAAAAAAATCTAAAACGTTCTTGAACTCAATTTGTGGAAAAATTTAAATTACCACAACTTCAATTCCAATCAATGGGATCGTAAGAGTTTTAACGAACAACTAGAAAATATGCAGAAATTGCATCTTCTAGGGGCACTAATCGTGTTTTTTTGTTAGCGATTTTTGTTCAGATAAGAAACAAAATTTAATTACCAAAAATAATTGTGTTTGGCAGTTGAAATTTTAGACAATTACGTCATAATATTTTTTTTACTTTGTTTTCTAATTTTTATGATTAAATAATATAAACGGAGTTAAACTGTAAATAAAACTCAGTATTAGTCCTTGGATGTGGGTGCAAATCCCGCCTTCTCCACCAAATTTTATCTAAACAATGACAGACGCACTTTTAATTGTGATTTTAACCGTTGTAATATTGGTGTTTCTTTCTTTGATTCCAATTTTTTATTTAACTTTTCGTGATTACTTTTCGCGTTTAAGTTTAAATAAATTTAATAGTAATTTTAAAAACACTAAAAATAATAAAATTGATTCATTAATCGAACAGTTATTAGATGCTGTTAATTATTTTAAACAAAAGAAAATCGGTTGTTTGATTGTTTTATCACGATCATCAAATTTAAATAATTTGATTACTGATGAAGGAGTTGAAATTAATGGTAATTTATCATCTGATCTGATTAAAGTCATTTTTACTTGTAAAGAAATTCAATTACACGATGGAGCCCTTTTGATTAATCAAGACTGACAAATTACATCGTGTTCAGTTTTTTTCCGGGTAAAAAAAACTTTCAAACCATTAATTAAAAAACCGTCTGGAACACGTCATTTAGTTGCAACCCAAATTGCATTTGATTCGAATGCAGCTGTCATTGTCGTTTCGGAAACAACTGGTGAAATTACTTACATTCACAATAAAAAATTAACATTTAAAGATATCGAATTAGAAACTTTGCGTCAAAAATTAAAAGAAGATGTTTACGATGAATAATACAAACACTCCGGACCAAATAGGAATTAATGATGACAGTTTTACCATTAAAAGTTGCGGTCGAAAAAAAGGATTTGAAAAAAATCCGACGTTTATATGATAGTCGAAATATCGTTGATTTTACCGATGATTTTCAAAAATTAACTGTCGAACAACAACTAATTGTTGTTCGTTGTCTAAATACTGAATCGGCAACGGAAATTATTAATCGTTTGGATCGTAATGAATTACGTAATTTAATTGAAGCTTTTACCAAACCAGAAATTAAACAATTAATTAATCAATTGTATGCTGATGACATCATTGAATTAATTGAAGATTTACCAAACGATTTAGTCAAGAAAGTCATTTCGCTTGCCACACCCGCACAACGCAAAGACATTAATTTTATTCTTAATTATGCTGAAGATACAATTGGTTCAGAAATGAACGTCAATTTTGTTAGTTTAAACATTAATTCTTACGTTTCAGACGCAATCGATTTAATTCGAAGTCAAAAAAAAACAATTGATGATCGTCACGTTTATTATGTAACTGATGATCGTGGTTTATTAATCGGTTTTGTCAGAGCAAGTGAATTATTAGCAATTAAATCAGAAGTTAAAACCCGCATTGCATCAATTACCGAAACAAATGTTGTTTCAATTCGAACATCAATTTTAACCGAAAAAGCAGTTGAAATTATGCGTCACTATGAATTAGTCGAAGCACCTGTAATTGATCATCACAATAAATTAGTCGGAATTTTAAATAGTGATGATGTTTTAGAATTGTATAAAGAAGCGCAAATCGATGATATTAACAAAGGGGTTGGAATCATTGAAGAACCCGATACAGAATATTTTTCCACTACGAGTTGAAATATGTTTTGAGCACGGTTTCCATGATTATCAGCGACAATTTTAATTACAACAATTACACAAATTGTATTAGCTTTTTTTATGAAAGGAATGAATAGTGATGCTAATAGTTCTAAAACCACATTCGAATTCATTCGAATTATCACACCTTTTATTCCCTTTATTTTAACCATTGTCGGTAATATCGCTTTACAATCAACCGCCATTGTTATTAAAAATATTATTTTAAAAGTAATTGATCGTTCCCAATATGCTCAAACTTTACGAAAAGAAATGACGGTGGCATTATTAATTTTAATTGCGACTTTATTATTAAATATTCCCCGTAGTTTATTTGTGCAATACATTGTTGAAGGTGAATCTGGTTTTGATCGTGATTATTGAATTGGATTTGGAATTGTAAATTTTGTAATTGTGATAGCAATTTTTTTAACAATTTTATTTTCAACTTCACTTCCAATCTTAGCTCATCGTTACGGAATTGATCCATCATTAATGTCTTCACCGTTATTAACAACAATTGTCGATTTAATTGTGACTACAATTGCGGTAGGCGTTTCGTTTTTATTTTTTTTAGTAGTTTAAAACCCAGAATTATAAAATTTAATTTATAATTATAATTATCCAATTCATGGTGAATGTGGTGAAGCGGTTAACACACCGGGTTGTGATTCCGGCATGCGTGGGTTCGAATCCCATCATTCACCCCATGTTTTAAAATTTTAAAATTTAGGAGTGTTTTTTGATGGCGAAATTTCAATTTAAATTATTTTTAGGACCAATGTTTGCAGGAAAAACAACTAAATTAATCCAAACAATCCGTTATGATCAAAAACAATTATCAAGTAAAAATTTTGTTTTAATTCGTTCACAATTAGATACTCGTTCATCATCAAATCAATTAACTAATCACGATCAAAAAAATTTAATTATTAAAACGATTCATAAATTTGATCAATTAGTTGAAATTTACCAAAATCCAGCTTACAAATTAAAAAAAATTTATATTAGTGAAATTCAGTTTTTATCAATTTCCGAATTAATTGCCATTTTACAATTTTGTCAAAAAAACAATTTATCAATTGTCGCGGAAGGACTTGCCCGCGATTATCGTAATCAAGAATTCGAATTTATTCAACATTTAGAACCATTTCAACCCCAAATTCATTATTTATTTGCCCGTTGTGAATTTTGTTACCAAAAAGCAAGTACTTCATTTCGTTACAATACCAAACAATCAGCGTTGTTTTTACCAGGTGGAAAAGAATTTTATTTAGCACTTTGTCAAAATTGTTATGATAAAAAAACTTCATCAAATTAAAACGATTGCAATTGTTGGCGCTGAAGGAAGTGGCAAAACGTTTTTAACGAAACAATTGGCTGATTATTTTCAAATTCCATTCACTTTTGAATATGGAAAATGATACTGCCAAACTTTTTACAATTTTTTTTACCAAAACCATCAATTTAAAACCGATCATTATGATTTTCATTTAATTGCACAGGCAACATTTAATAATTTTAAAAAAGTGATGAAAATTAGTCAACAAAACCAATTACCTTTTTGTTTATTTGATACTGATCTTATTTTTACAAATTGATTTAATCAATTACAATTTCCGCATTGTAATTGAATTGAAAAGCATTTTTTGCCGATTCAACCAATTTATTTATTTATTTATTTAAAACCAAAAACTTTTAAACAGAATCAAATTCATTACTATTCATTAGCACAAAAACCAGCTTTTTCTGATGCTTTATTAAAAAAATATCAGCATTTTCGTCCACAAAATAGTAAACTTTGAATTATTGAAGAAACTAATTATCAAAATCGTTTTCAAATAATTGTAAATAAAATTAAGGATTTTATTAATGACTAAAAATTTTCAAAAAAATCATTTTATTGAAACGCATTATTTACTTAAAAATTTACAAAGTACGGAAAAATTTGCTAAATTTTTATATATAACTTTAAAGTTTCCTGTTACACTATGTTTAATTGGTCCGATTGGCGTTGGAAAAACGCAATTAGCAAAATTTTTAGCACTTTATTTTGGAATTCGCGAAAATTTAATTTCATCATCTTTTATTAAGTCACGAAGTTATAAAAATATTCAAAATCGCAAATTATTACATATCGATGCTTATAATTCACAATCATTAGCAGAAACTTGAGCATTAATTAATGAAGAAAATGATGTTGATTTAACGATTGTTGAATGAGCTCCGAACGCTTTATTTGAAAAAATTTTACCAAATGCAATTGTAATTAAATTGAATTATTTAGAATCATTTGAACGAATTGCTATTGTAACTGGACCACGTTTATTTATGAAAAATTTAGAAAAAAATTGAAAAAATGCTTGCAAATAAAATTACTATTTTAACAACTGAAAATTATTTAGAATTATCGTTATGATTAAATAATCGTAAAATCGATACTGTTTTAAAACCATTGGCAAATAATTTTTTAGAAAATTATTTTCCCGCTTGAAATGAATTAATTTCATCAACCCATTTTAATTGAAACAAGATTCAAAATGTTTATGTTTTAAACGGACCAAGCAAATTTGCAATTTTACGTTGTTTGATTACTAGTTTAAAACTATTGATGCAATTTAATTCACATTGAAAAATTTATACATTGAATCATTTACTTTTTCAAGTTCCCAATTCCAATTTAACAATTAGTTTAATCACTGCCAATAAACAACATTATTATTATGGTTTATATAAAGATTTTAAATCTTTACAGCCTTTAAAATTATGATTGAAAACAGATGTTATCAAATTAAAAAATCGTTTTCAAAATGCAAACGTGGTAATTGATTACAACATGACAAATTTTGATCAATTATGAAAAACCCATTTACCATTTTTTATTCCGGTTGATCAATTCACGAATTTAAAACCTTTTTATTTAAATCCATTTTCACTTGATAAAATAAAGTAATATTAAATTATGCAATACGCTCATTTAAAAATTGAACAAAAATGACAAAAATTTTGATTAAAAAATCGAACTTTTTCAATTGATTTAACCACTTTTCCAAAACGAAAATTTTATATTCTTGATATGTTTCCTTATCCATCCGGAAAAGGATTACACGTCGGGCATTTAAGAGGTTATGTAGCAACTGATGTTTTAAGTCGGATGAAAAAAATGCAAAAATTTGTTGTTTTACACCCGATTGGATTTGATAGTTTCGGATTACCAGCTGAACAATACGCATTAAAAACACAAAACGATCCTGCTACTTTTACTGATCATAATATTGCGAATTTTATTTGTCAATTACAATCATTAGGATTTGCTTATGATTATCAACGTATTATCAAAACTTCCGATCCGCGTTATTATCGTTGAACACAATGAATTTTTCAACAAATGTTTCAAGCAAAATTAGCTTATAAAGATCAAGTTGCTGTCAATTATTGCCCCCAATTAAATACTGTTTTAGCAAACGAAGAAGTAATTGAAACTGAAACTGGTTTGATGGTTTCAGAACGTGGTAATCATCCTGTTTATCGTCGTTATACTGAACAATGATTATTAGATATTGTTCGTTTTGCACCATCATTATTATCCCAAATTCCTAATTTAGATTGACCATTTGCAATTAAACAAGCGCAAACGAATTGAATCGGAGCATTACACGGATTTGAATATGAAGCAAAATTAAAAACTGGTAATAATAAAGTTGCTTTACATAAAATTTCCATTTTTACGACATTTTTAAATGATTGAAATGCTGCTTCATTTTTGTTTTATCATTATGAAAATAAAACTTTAGATAATTTGTTAGATGTTAAAACTCGTCTTAAATTAAAGCAATTACGAAAAGATTTAGCATATCAACCAATTAAACAAATTGATTATCAAAGTAATGATTTTTCACAAATGCACGTTTTAAAAAGTAAATTAAAATTTTGAAATCCTTTATTAAAAAAATACTTACCAATTTATTTTACCAATGTAATTGATGTCAATTTACCAAATCAAAACCAATTAATTAATTGCCATCATCAAGATAAATTCTTGCCTTTAATTAAGCATTTTCAATTACTTTCCCAATCGGATTTATCGTATTTAAAACAATCTTTGAATGTAAAATCGACTCTCAATAATGATGATTTTATTCAAAAACATCCCCGTCTAAAATTAATTTCACGTACTTATTATCGTTTACGAAATTGGGTTTTTTCACGTCAACGTTATTGAGGCGAGCCTTTTCCATTAACTTATCAACAATCACAAATCAAATTATTACCAGAAAGTCAATTGCCATTAAAATTACCATCATTTAAAACTGGTAATTTTCAAGCTAAAGAATTAACGCCACTTGCCAATTTTAAAGTTTGAAAAGATAAAAATTATGATTTAAATGTTATGCCGCAATGAGCAGGTAGTTGTTGATATTTTTTAGCTTATTTATTACGCAAACCAAACGGTGATTTTTGACCTTTAAATAGTAAAACAGCACAACAGTTATTAAATCATTGAATGCCGGTTGATTTATATGTTGGTGGGCAAGAACACGCCGTTTCTCATTTATTATATGCACGGTTTTGAAATCATTTTTTAGTGCAAAATTGTCAAATTTATAATCATTTAGAACCTTTCAAAAAATTAGTTAATCAAGGAATAATTCTCGGTCCAGATAATAAAAAAATGTCAAAATCACGCGGAAATGTTGTTGATCCAATGGAATATTTAGTTTCGCATGGGGCTGATGCAATGCGTTTATATATTCAATTTATCGGACCTTTTTCTGCTAAAATTGCATGACAAGAAAATAATTTAGATGCAATGCGCAAATGATTAGCGCGTGTTTATAAATTATTCATTCACCATCAAAATTTTTGAATTGATGATGAAAATTCAGAATTAGATTATGTGATGCACCATACAATTAAATCTGTCACAACGTGTTTTGAAAATTATCAATTCAATGTTGCAATTGCCAAATTAATGACTTTTATTAATGTTTGTTATCGAAATCGTCGTTTACCAAAAAAATATGGCAAAATTTTTTTACAATTATTACATCCAATTTGCCCACATTTAACTGAAGAAATTTGAAGATTATGAAAAAACCGTTCACTTTTAATTAATAGTAAATGACCAATTTTCGATCCTCAATATTTAAAATTAACAAATACAACATTTGTATTACAAATTAATGGCAAAAGCAAAAAAATCTTCAATTTACCTTTTAATACTAAACAAAATCAAGTCCTTAAATATTGTCTTAAACATTTTCCGCAAATCGTTCCAATTGAATATCAAAAAATTATCTTCATTCCTGATAAAGTAATAAATTTTGTTAAAAAAAAATAAATTTTAGTTTTTTGTTCTTATACATTAATTAACGAGGAATAAAATTTATGTATTTTTTAAGTCAACAAATTCGAATTATGCGAATTCGTAATAATTTAACCCAAAAAAAACTTGCCGTTTTAACTGGTTTGTCACAATCGACAATTTGTCGAATGGAAATTGATTGTAAAAACATTCAATTTCAACATATTATGTCAGTTATAAGAATTTTAACTGCTTTCCCTGACGATACAAAAGTTAATAAACAATTGTTTAATCAATATTTATTATTGTTTTTAGGTTTGAAAAATAATTTATTATTTTCAAATCACGCATTAAATGATATTGAAATCAAATTAATTTCGGTTTGTATTGAATTAATTGAACAAATTAATGAAATTCTATTAAAAAAATCATTAAAAGTGGTTTAATAAGTTCGATTAATTTTTATTTGTGATTTTAAAGAAACTATTTATGAGTTTTTTTAATTCTTTTATGAATAAAAAAATTAAATATGTTTTTTAATTCGTTAAATCATTTTTTTAAACGAAAATTAATCAAAAATTTTAATTAAAAAAAGGAGAAATAAAACATGTTTCGTGAATTAAATAAAATAATTCGTTTAAAACGAATTCAAAAATCGTGAACCCAAAAAAAACTGGCGCAAAAAACTGGTTTATCACAATCAACAATTTGTCGATCAGAAATTGATTGTTATAATATTAAATTTGGATATATTGTGCGTATTATTGAAGCAATTACTGATAAAAATTTTAAATTTTTTAAAAAACAATTTATGTTACAAGACAATCAATTATCAGAATTTTTAGAGTTTTTAATGGAAGATAAACGAACTTGAGCTTTAATCAATTATGATCCTAAACGAACAGCTGTTTTTATCATTAAATCAGTTAACGACAATTATAAAAATATTTAATTTATGGTAAAATATAGAAGATGAATAATCCAACTCTTAGCGTAAGAATTAAAAAAAATTCATTGCGTGACGTTTTTAGTTTTTTACAGGGTATTTCACGTTATATAGATGCAATATACATCGATCGTTCAATTATTGAAAAAGAAGGATTGAATGTTATCAATCAACTAATTTCGCGTTATCCAAAAAAAAAGATAATCTTTGAAATTAAATTTGATCATAAGAATTTTTTTGTTTTTTTAGATGTTTTATTAAAGAAAACGAATTTATTATTTTATGCAATATTTTTTCCCCACGAACAAAATTTAACGTCTAAAGATATCGAACGAATTAATAAATTATTTTCCAAAACTTCAATTAAACCAACTTTTTTTGTTAACCAGAATAATTATGATCAATTTTGTGATTTACATTTAGAACATCTTGGTTATTATAAAAATTTAGATGATTTAGAAGACAATGAATGAGGAATGAAAGATTTTAACGCTTTAGAAAAAATTAATAAATCAAAAAAAACATTAAAAATTTTTAATATTAATAATAAATCATTAGTAAAATTGAAAGTTAATAATATAAATGTTAATGAAATTATAACTGGATCAGATGTTACTTTTTCATTTAATCCAATCGAAAGTTGTAAAAAAATTTATTTAACAATGAAAGAAATTTTTATATAATCTTTTTAAAAATTTTATATAAATTAGTTTATTTTTTATGAAAAACTTGTTTTCGAATAAAATTTCCCCATTCATTAACTATACTCCGTTTAAACATTTTCGTTTAAAAGCAGATCAAAACTTATTATTTCCACTTTGATTAAAATTACCATTTTTATTTACAATTACGTGATTATTTTTATTTACTTTTATTCAAAACTTTATTATTAATTACGAACCGAATTGAATTACATACATGCTGGAACAAAAAAAATTAGAACTTTTTTTTCTTGTTATTGAATACATTTTATATTTAGTGGTTTTTTTAATTATTTTTTACCTTAATTCTCTTAATCAAGATAATTACGTTTTAAAGATTTTTTTACCTTTTATTCTATATATTGGAGTTGAAATTGGCGAAGATTTATTTTATTACGTTTTACCAAACAAAAGTTATACTTGATTTTTAAAACCTTCAAATGATTCAAAAACCGCGCTAACTATTATCCGTTTATTTATTAAACCAATTTTAACTTTAATTGCTGTAATTATGTTTTTTGTAATCGAAAAAACTCAATTTCATCGAATTTATTCTTTAATTAAAAAATCACCCATTTTAGTTATTTTATTTGTTTTTTTATTTGTTTATTTAATGGTGTTACGTTCAAAACCAAAATTTTTAAATACCCTGTTTGTTTCAACGTTAAATATGAAAATATCACAAAACGAACAAGCAATCAATACATACATTAATCAAACTAATAATTTTGGCAAAATTTTTTATATTAGTTCTTTAATTTTTGTTTTCACTGTTTGAGAAGAATTAATTTATCGTTTTGCGATTCAAAAAATTTTTTCAAATCAAAAAAATCAAGGATTCATATATTTCATTGTAATTGGTGTTTTTTTGTTTGCTTTACCACATATTTCAGCTAATGAAATCGGTAAACCGACTTCTTTTATTGATTTTTTTAAAAAACTTTTTTATGGTGTTTACGAAACAAATTATAGTTATTGATTTATGTCTTATATTTTAGTAATTACGTATTTTTTATGTGGTTATAATTTATTTTTTCCAATTGCAATTCACGTTATCAATAATGCGATCACCACATTATAAAAATTGATTATGAATAACACAAACAAGTTACTTGGAATCAAAACCGAAATTAAAGCATTACAAGCTAAATTACGTCGTTGAAGTTATTATTATTACGTTAAAAATCAACCGTTAGTATCAGATGCTGTCTATGATTATTTCTATCAAAAGTTACTATATTATGAAAAAAAATATCCAACTTTAATCACAAAAGATTCAATCACTCAAAAAGTCGGTTTTAAACCTTCAAAAAAATTTCAACCAATTCGCCATCAAAACCGCATGTTATCACTTGATAATGCTTTTAATTTAGCTGATTTAGAAAAGTTTGATCTTCGAATTCGGAAATTAATTGGGAATAATTTTACTTATCATTGTGAATTAAAAATCGATGGTTTACCAGTCAATTTGGTTTTTAAAAATCACTTTTTTCAATCTTGTGCAACGCGCGGCGATGGTGAAGTTGGCGAAAATGTAACGGAAAATTTCTTATCAATCGCAAATTTTGCGACTATTTTTGGTAAAAAATTTCCTTTATCAACATTCGAACTTTCCGGTGAGGTTTTTATTAGTAAATCGCATTTTCAAATTTTAAACCAACAAATTAAACATCAAATTCAACAACAATTTATTAATGATAAAGCAATTTTAAATGCTTTAATACCAAAGTTACAACAATTGTTTCCGACAATTAAATGGCAATTATTACCAACGCAATTAAATGAACTTGATTTTACTTGAAATCAAAATCCTAATTATTATTTTACGTTTGCAATTGATTTTGCTTCCAAATTGTCAATTATTAATCTTAAAACCAAAATTACCAACTTTTTTCAATCACATCGTACGTTTTATAAAAAATTTACTTGACTATCAATTAATGAATCAACTTTTCATTTAAAATTCACTCAAACACTTTCGCACCGCTTCTTTTTAAATGCGCGTAACGCGGCTTCTGGTAGTTTACGCCAATTAGATTCGCAAATTACCAAATCACGAAATTTAGCAATTGCATTTTTTAGTTTTAAAACCGAAAATCAAAAATTAATGCCATTAACACAAGCAAACAGTTTAAATTACATTGAAACAAAATTAAAATTACCAATTATTCCATATCGTAAACATTGCGCCAATTTACAAGCAGTGTGAAAATGAATTCAAACAATAAAATCCAAAATCACTACTTTACCACTCGAAATTGACGGAATTGTAATTAAAATTAATGAATTAAATTACACAAAACAACTTGGTTCAACCGTTAAATTTCCCCGTTTTGCAATTGCTTATAAATTCCCTGATCAAACCGCTGAAAGTCAATTATTAGCAATTGAAACAACGGTTGGTCGAACTGGTAAATTAAGTTTTGTTGCCCTTTTAAAACCAACTTTTTTATTAGGTTCTTTTGTGCAACGTGCAACTTTACATAATGCTAGTTTTATTCAAAAATTGGAATTACGTATTAGTGATTTTGTCAAGTTTAAAAAATCTGGGGGAATTATTCCGAAAATCATTGCTGTTAATTTATCGAAACGTTGTCATAAAGCTAACATTTGAACTCCACCGGTTGTTTGTCCGTTTTGTCACAATAAATTAATTACTTTTATGAATGAAGTTGATCAATATTGTGTTAATTGACACTGTCCAGAAATTATTATTCGTCGAATGGAACATTTTGTCGCTCGTTATGCTTACAATATTAAAGGTTTATCTTCGCAAACACTTAAGCATTTATATCAATTAAAATTAATTCGTGATGGAGCCGATTTGTTTGGTTTGATAAATCAAAAACCACGTTTAGAATCAATGATCAAAAATAAAGTTTTATTAAACTTTCAAAATCGTGCTTTAAATAATTTATTAACTGCAATTCAAGCGGCAAAAAACCAACCATTATCACGTTTATTAGTTGCTTTAGGAATTCGTCATTTAGGTTTTAAATCAGCGCGGCTATTAGCTAATCATTTTCATAATTTACAAAATATTATTGATGCAAAACAAACCGATTGATTAAAATTAGCTGGTATTGGTCCAAAATTGTATGATAGTTGAATTAAATTTTCACAAAATTCACAAAATCAAATCGTTTTAACGAAGTTAATAAATTTTGGCGTTAATACAAATGCAATAATTTTACAATCAATTGACCCGTTTTGAAATCAAAAACGCGTTGTAATTACTGGTACTTTTCCAATTTCGCGCTTAAAAATTCAAGTTAAATTAGAATCACTTGGAGCAAAAGTTAGTAGTCAAATTAGCGATCGTACTGACTATTTATTAGTCGGTACCAATCCAGGACAAAAATATTTTCAAGCACGTCAAAAAAAGATTCCTTGCTTAAATGCAAACGACATTGAAAAGATATTAAAATCTTAATGTTATAATAAATAAAAAACCATTCCTTAAATTTTAAAGTTATGTTTTTTAATATTTTATTATGATGTTAAAACAAATTTCATACGAAAAAATTCAATCATTAGCTTTAAGTCGTAAATTCAAAGTCAATGAATTTGAATTAAAAATTATTCAACAAGAATTTAAAGTTAACACTTTTGTTAATTTACAAAAATTTTTGACTGTTTTTGATAAATATGCAATTGATTCAAAAACAGAAAAAACCAATTTTTTTCAAATGATTCATTTACGACCAGATATTGCTATTAACGATAAATATCGAGCCGACTTTTTTGCGAATATCAAAAATAAAACCAGTGAAGGATATATTTATGTTTTGAAATCACAAAAACGAATTAAAACCAGAATATAGCTGGTTAAAATTACCAGAATTATTTCGGAATGATCCTAAATTATTAAAACATTTTTATCAAGAATTATTTCAAAGAATTAAACGTTTTCAATCAACCAATTTTTATAGCGCTTTATATGAAAAAGAAGTTTTTAAACTATTAGATAGTGCCGATTTTTATCATCTTCGTAACCAAAAATTATTTGGATTACCGTTTTTTGTAAAAGATAATTTTGCGGTTAAATACCAAAAAACGGAAGCTGGTAGTCGAATTTTACAAAATTTTATTCCAAACTTTAATGCAACAGTAGTTGATTTATTAACTGCTAAAGGAGTAATTTTAGTTGGTAAAACTAATATGGATGAATTAGGAATGGGTGGAACTGGTTTAGAAAGCAACCAAGGAATTGTTAAGCAACCATATTTTCCGAATCGTATTACAGGTGGATCAAGTTCAGGATCTGCTGTTGCCGTTGCTTTAAATTTAGTGCCGTTTTCATTAGCAAGTGATACTGGAAATTCAGTTCGTTTACCTGCTTCTTTTTTAGGAATTATTGGATTTAAACCAACGTTTGGTGCAATATCGCGATTTGGATTAGTACCATATTCACCAACTTTAGATACTGTTAGTTTATTTGCCGTTTCGTTACGAATTTTAAATATTTTAATGGAAACACTTTATGTCCTTGATCAAAAAGATTTTGCAATGCAAAAAATTCCCTTTTTACCACCAAAACCAAAGGTTAATAAAAAAGTTGCAATCATTGGTTTGAATTCGAAAATTACCAATCCCAAAATAATTCAATTATTTAATAAACATGTTTGTTTACGTTTAAAAGAAATTCGTTACGATTATGAAGTAATTGAATTAGACTATGAATTAACATCTTTATTAAATTTTTTGTATCAAGTATTAAGTTTTCCGGACGCATTAAGTAGTCATGCTAATTTAACCGGTTTTAATTTTGGATACAATCACGCTGGCAATTCACAAAATTTTGATTTTGCTGAAATCATTACCACTAATCGTACAATTGGTTTAGGATTAGAAATTAAAAAACGATATGTTCTAGGTGCGTTTTACGTTGAAGATCAAAATCGGAAATTAATTTATGAAAAAGCTTTAAAAATGATTAATTTTTTAAAATTACAATGAATGAAACTTTTCGCTGATTTTGATTTTGTGATTCATCCAGCTTCGACTTGAATTGCACCATTACAATCAACTACAATGAAACAACGTTTAAATCCAAAGTTTCAATTGCACATTGTGGATGATTTTTTATTGATTACCAATTTTTTAGGTTGACCATCGATTGTTTTACCAGCATTTGAAATCGATAAACAATGAGTTGGAATTAATATTTTTAGTGAAGCAAAAAATGATTTTCAATTACTTAAATTTGCTCAATTAATGTACAATCCGATTTGAGGAATTAAAGATGAATAAAGTTAAAATCGGATTAGAATTACACGTGACGTTAAAAACCCAATCAAAGTTGTTTTCTGCTGCTGCACAAAATAATTTTGCTTTACCGAATTGTAATACCGATTTAATTGATTGAGGTTATCCTGGTGCATTACCACAAGTTAATTATCAAGCTGTTAAATTAGGATATCAATTAGGTCATTTATTAAATTGTCAATTGAGTGATATTTTAAAATTTGATCGTAAACACTATTATTACTTTGACTTACCAAAGGGTTTTCAAATTACACAGTATTTTTATCCATTGGCAAAAAATGGGAGCTTCAAAGTTTTTCTTCCGGATAATAAATGAATAACAGTACCAATTATTACTTCGCATTTAGAAGAAGATACCGCTCAAACACTACACACTGAAGATAAATTATTAATTAATTACAATCGTGCCGGTAATTCATTAATTGAAATTACAACTGCACCGGTATTTAATAATTTTACTGAAATTAAATGTTTTGTTAATCAAATCATTCGTTTATTAAAAAACTACCGTTTAAGTGATGCAAGCTTAACCCATGGTTCAATTCGAATTGATGTTAATATTTCAACCTTAGTTGATGTTGCAAATGATGTTTGACATCCAAAAAATGAAATTAAAAACGTCAATAATTTACAAAACATCAAAAAAGCAATTGCGATTGAAACAGAAACACAAATTTTTAATTATCATCATCAAAAAGATGGTTTTTTTGCATCCTGAACAAAGAATTTTAATGAAAAAACCCAAAATTTAGAACCGTTACGAAAAAAGTTTACTCATTATGAATACATGTTTATTCCGGAAAATAATATTATGCCAATTCAAATTACAAACCCACTTCAACGTGATTGATTAGCTGAAATTGATAATTATGTTTCGGAAGCTGAATTTATTAACATGTATCAATTAAATTTTAATGAAGCTGAATTAATTTTTCGTCATCAATTGCAAAAGTGAGTGGTTTTTTTAGTTAAACATAAAATTAATTTGCCATTAATTCATAATTTCTTTCGTCAATCATTATTATCAATGATCAAAAATTTTCCTGCAAGCACAATTGCAACGCCATCGTTTCATCAATTTGCCCTTAAATTACTGATTTATTATCAACAAAAACCATTTAGCTGACAGATTTTTAATCATTTTTTAAATAAATTTGCCAAAAATTCCGAATGAGATTGAACAACTGAATTAAAAAACGCCTTACAACCGCAATTTCTTGATTTTGCCGCAACGGAAAAATTGCTTTTAATCGTTGTTAAAAAATTTCCTGATCTTCAAACGCGTTATCATAAAAATCCGCAAGCAACGACAAATTTTCTTTATGGCCAAATTGTTAAGCAAGCATCAAAACCGTTAAATCCATCAATTGTTCGACAATTAATAAATGATTATTTTGTTGATTAATAAAAATTAAACTTCGTTTAATTGATGTCCAAAAATTCGAATTACTTGATTTTGTTGATTCTTTGGTAAAAAAATGTAAATCAAATCATTCATTTTAATTTTTGTATTTCCTTTTGGAATAATCGAATTACCTTTGCGTTTGATTAATAAAACGTTTGATTGACTTGATTTTCGAATATTAGTTGCTTCTAATGTAATATTTGTTAATTTAATATTTTTCACTTTAATAACTGTGTATTCGTTATCTTTATCAAGCATAAATAATTCGAGATCATTAGCAATTTTCGCTGCTAAACGCACACCGGCAAAACTATGAACTTCAATTGTTTCATAAATTTGCATTGAATTCATAATTTTTCGATGTCTTTCATTTAAAACTCGTACATAAATTCGACGGTTTCCAAAATCAATTAAATTTTGACACGTTAAAATTGATGAACCCAAATTATCACCAATTGCAACAACGCAAATATCATTAGGTTTAATTTCTAATTCTTTTAATTCTTCATATGATTCGGTGTCAATTACGTGTAAAGGAACTTTTCAATTACGGAATCGTCTTAACTTTTCACTATTTTTGTCAATTAGTTCGACATCAATGTTTTTAACGTTGATTAAATTTTCAACTAAAAATCCACCAAATAAACCAACTCCAAACACTCAAACTTTTTTTTTCATATTTAATTTTGTTCTTTTTTCAATTTTGTGTATTATATGATAAAAAACCATTTGTTAATTTTAATTTTAAAATCATATGAAATTTTCTATTCTTTTTCGTAATTTTTATTTTTGGTTCAAGAATTTTATTCGTTCAATTTATCGGCAAACAATTTATCGTATAATTTTCTCTTATCTATTTTTCTTGCTTTTGTTTACATGTTTAATGATGTTGCCTGTTGCTTGAAAGAATTCTGATAAATCTTTTTCATTTTTAAATACTTTATATTTAACTGTATCGGCATTTTCAACGACTGGTTTAACAGTGGTTGATATTAGTACTGATATGACTTTTTATGGACAATTATTACTACTAATTTTAATCATTATTGGTGGTTTAGGGTTACTGTTTTTTAAAATTTCGATTTTTTATTTTGCGATTTATTTTCTTTTTGGTAATCGTCGTTACAATTATTTGTATTATGAAGAACAACATTTTGAACGTGGTTATATTTTGAAACGGAAAACGCAAAACATGTTGGCGATTGGATTTTGATACATTGTTATTTTTGAAATTATTGGTGCTTTAGCATTGTTTTTTTATTTTTATTTTACTTTTCCAACAACACCTGAATATCAAAAATTACAATATTATCATAACTTTAGTAATAGTCTTTGATCAGCGATTTTTCATTCCGTTTCGGCAACCAATAATGCTGGATTTGATATTTTTTATGATTCGGATTCCTTAAAAGTTTTTCAAAATCATTATTTTGTGCAATTTGTATTCATTTTTCTGTTTATTTTAGGTGGTTTAGGTTTTCCTTTTTTCCTTGAATTAAACGAAAAATTTCAAAATTGATGAAAAGGCTCGCCAAAACAAGTCCGTTTTTCGTTTTTTGTTAAGTTTTCCGTTTGAGGATACATTTTAGTTACTGTGATTGGATTAGTTGGTGTTTTTTCGCTTGAAGCCGCTTTTTCGGATGGATTTAAATCACCTAATGATCCGGTTCATAAATCAATGGCAATTTTATTTAATACATTATCAACTCGTTCGGCTGGTTTTTCAACGGTTGAAATTAATAGCAGTTTTACTTCACCAACAAAATTATTGATGACTGGTTTAATGCTAATTGGTTCGGCACCACTTTCAACTGGTGGTGGAATCAAAGTGACAACTTTTTTAATTTTAATTTATGGTGTTTTTGGTCGTTACGATCAAAAAAATAATTTATTGATTAAACGCTATGCGATTTCACGTAAAAACGTTTCACGTGCGTTTTTAATCTTTTTCATTTCGATTGTATTAGTTTTTGGCTTTTCAGTGATTGGAAGTTCAGAACACAAAAACATTGAAAAACCAATTGATTTAGTCGACGTTGTTTTTGATGGTGTTTCTGCTTTAGGAAACGTTGGTTTAAGTTCGGTTCCAATTATCGATAAAGAATGAACTTTTTATAAAATCGGTACTATTCTTTTGATGTTAATCGGTCAATTAGGAATTGGTAATTTTCAAATTTTATTAAAACGGAAATATCGTTTTGCTAGCGAAAGAGTTCCAACCAAAATTATTCTTTAATTTTTAAAATCTAAATTGGTGGATATTACAGGACTCGAACCTGCAACCTTTCGGTTAAGAGCCGAAAGCTCTACCAAATTGAGCTAAATATCCGCTGGCGGAGACAGAGGGATTCGAACCCCCGCACGCTAAAAAACGCCTTCCTGTCTTCCGAACAGGCCCCTTCAACCAGACTTGGGTACATCTCCAAAAAAAATGGCGGAGACAGAGGGATTCGAACCCCCGCGTGCTTGCGCACCTAACTGTTTTCAAGACAGTTCCCTTCAACCAGACTTGGGTACATCTCCAAATTTAATGGTGGATCCTAGAGGATTTGAACCTCCGACCTTTCCGTTATCAACGGAACGCTCTAACCAGACTGAGCCAAGGATCCATTTTAAATAATGGTAGCAAGAGCGGGAATCGAACCCACAGTCTTTCGGATATGAGCCGAATATTTTAACCAAATTAAACTATCTTGCCGTGGTCGGGAAAACAGGACTCGAACCTGCGCTCTCTCGGTCCCAAACCGATTGCTTTACCAGTACTAAGCTATTTCCCGAAGCTTTTATAAAAATGGTGGACTCGATCGGAATCGAACCGACGACCTCCTGAGTGCAAATCAGGCGTTCTCCCTACTGAACTACAAGCCCATTTAAATATTTTGGAGGTGCTGGTCGGATTTGAACCGACGTATAAAGGTTTTGCAGACCCATGCCTTAGACCAAACTTGGCTACAGCACCGCAGCACAGTTAAAATTATTTTATCTTAATTCTTATCATTTTCATTATATTTTTTTTCATTTTGTGCTTGATTTAAAATATATTTATTTAAGATGCGACTAACACCAGCTTCTTTATAAGTTGATGTACGATCATAACTTAATTTTCATAATAATGAACTAGCATTACCCATTGCAATTGTATATTTAAAAATTTCAAATAATTCTAAATCATTATTACTGTCACCACAAATTAACACTTCATCATTTTTAATCCGATTTTTTCGTAAATATTTCACCAAACTTTCACCTTTATTTGTCGTTGTGATTTGGACAAAAACATTTCGAAATCGATAAGCAATAAAATCACGATTTAAACAGTAATCTTGAAAAAACTTAAAATTGCTTCAACGTCAAGTCGGAAAGATAAAAATACTAGTAATTTTTTCATTCATCAATTGTTCACGATCAATGATTTTAATGTTTCATTTTGCTCAATATTTTAATCAACGATTGGTTCAATGATTTTTTAATGCAAACACTTGATTGTATGACGCTCCAGCAAAAATTGCATGAACTTTACGATCAATAATTTGATTAATAATTAAATTTAAATCAATTTTTTTTAATGCTTTATGACTGATTATTTGTTGTGTTTTTAAATCAATTAAAAGTCCGCCATTTAAACAAAATGCCATTCCACCATGGTTTGGTAATTTTAATTTTTGTGCTAATTTGTTTACGCTTTTTGAATACGTTCGACCGGTTGAGAAAACCACTTTTACCCCTTGTTTTTGAATTTTAATAATCGCTTTTTTATCTTCGTCATGAATTCGATTATTCGAATCAGTAATCGTATAATCAAGATCTAAAACAACTAATTTAAATTTATTCATATTCAAAAAAAATGCATTGGTGCAGAAAAGGAGACTTGAACTCCTACTCCCAAAAGGAACTAGATCCTTAGTCTAGCGCGTCTACCAAATTCCGCCATTTCTGCTTTTAAATATTTTAACATTATTCATTTTTTCTAGTTAATTTTATCTTCAAAACTAGCTTGTAGTATAATTACAAATTAATATCACAATTCAAATTATTACATTAGGAGAAAAAAATGAATTTTAAAACAATTAAATTAAATTTAAAATTTAATGCCAAAAACCAAGCGATTACAATTAAAGGTTTTTATACAGGAGCAAAAATTGCCAAAATTAATGATTATTTAAGTGAGGATTTTGGTGCAATCACCACTTTTCCTGCTACTAAAACTGTTTATTATTGTTTAGGTAAAAAAACTAGTTTTACCATCAAAAAATTAAAAACTTGTTTTTGATCACTTTTAAATGATCGTTTTTTAAACGTAAATTATGATTTAAATAGTTTTACGAATTCAAAAATTACCATCAATACTGTTTGCACAATTTTTTTAGAAATGTTGTTTCAAACCCGTTTTCCGTTAAAAAACCATAAATCAAAACCAACGGTATTAAAACCATTAAATATTAATGTTTTAGCTAAATTATCAGCGAAAACATTCCAAAATCACGTTGAAGAACAAAAAATTATTGGTGAATATTTGATGCTTTGTCGTAATTTACAAAACGAAGCACCAAATATTATGACTCCACAAGCGTTTGCCGAACAAATTAATGTCCAAGCAAAATCATTACCCAATTTAAAAATTGAAATTTGAGATGAAAAACAATTGGCAAAAAATAATTTTAATTTATTTTTAGCAGTTGCAGCTGGGAGTGCTAATTTACCGCGTTTAGTTAAATTAACTTATTGTGGTAATCCTAAACAAAAAACAACAACGGCATTAATTGGAAAAGGAATTACGTTTGATACTGGTGGATATTCATTAAAACCATCGCAATATCAAAAGTATATGAAATATGACATGTCAGGAGCAGCAATTGCTTGTAGTACTTTATTAACAATTGCCAAATTAAAACTACCAGTTAATGTTACTGCCATTGCTTGTTTATCAGAAAATTTAATCGGTAAAAATGCTACTTTAGTTGAATCGGTTATTAAATCTAAATCAGGATTAACCGTTGAAATCACTAATACTGATGCTGAAGGTCGTTTGGTGGTTGCTGATGCAATTACGTATGCAATTAATGATTTAAAAGTTAATCAAATTATTGAACTTTCAACTTTAACTGGCGCAATTACAGTTGTTTTAGGTGATTATATTACTGGTGCTTTTACCAATAATGAACGTTTGTATAAACAATTTGAAAAAGCAAGTTTAATTAGTAAAGAACCAATTTGAAAACTACCAGTTGCCGAATACAATCACGAATTAATGCGCGCTTCGGCAATTGCTGATTTAATTAATGCAAGTAGTGATTATCGTGGTGGTGCAAGTAATGCGGCCGCCTTTTTATTTGCGTTTGCAAAATCAAAACCATTTTTACATTTAGATATTGCCGGAACAGCAACAACACCATCAGCAATCAAACAAGCTACTGCAGTAATGTTAAAAACTTTAGTGGTTTTTTTCAAAGCATTAAAATAATCATTTTTTCATGATTTTTTACGTTTGCAAAATGCTTTTAATATCATTTTTTGCAATCCAAAAAATATGATAAAATAATCGTTAATTCAAAATTAAAAGAATTTTGTAAAAAATGCTTCTTGAAAATTAATGAGAAAAATTTTTTACAGTCAAAAATAGGAGTAAAAAAACCAAAATGGCAAAAGAAAAATTTAATCGTTCAAAAACCCATGTTAACATTGGAACGATTGGTCACGTTGACCACGGAAAAACAACTTTAACAGCAGCAATTACTGAATATTTATCAAGTCAAAATCTAGCAAAAGCAGTTGCATTTGATAAAATTGACGCTGCTCCCGAAGAAAAAGAACGTGGAATTACAATTAATACAGCACACGTTGAGTATGAAACATTAAAACGTCACTACGCACACGTTGACTGCCCAGGCCACGCCGATTATATTAAAAACATGATTACTGGTGCCGCTCAAATGGATGGAGCAATTTTAGTTGTTGCTGCCAATGATGGGCCCATGCCACAAACACGTGAACACATTCTATTAGCAAAACAAGTTGGTGTTCCAAACATGGTCGTTTTTCTTAATAAATGCGACAAAGTTCAAGATGAAGAAATGCTTGAATTAGTTGAAATGGAAATTCGTGATTTATTAAAAGAATACGATTTTGATGGTGATTCAACTCCAATCATTCGTGGTTCAGCATTATTAGCATTACAAAAAGATAAAACTGCGCAAATGCAAATTCAAAAATTAATGGATGCAGTTGATAGTTACATTCCTGATCCAGTTCGTGAAATTGATAAAAATTTCTTAATGTCAATTGAAGATGTTTTAACAATTACAGGTCGTGGAACGGTTGCAACTGGACGTGTTGAACGTGGTGTTTTAGAATTAAACAAAGAAGTTGAAATCGTCGGTTTAAAACCAACTACTAAAGCGATTGTAACTGGAATTGAAATGTTTCGAAAATTATTAGATTCAGCTCAAGCCGGTGATAACGTTGGTGTATTACTACGTGGTGTTGAACGTAAATCAGTTTTACGTGGCCAAGTATTAGCAAAACCCGGAACTGTAACTCCGCACACGAAGTTTCGTGCCCAAGTTTATGTTTTGAAAAAAGAAGAAGGTGGACGTCACACCCCATTTTTCACTAATTATCGTCCCCAATTTTATTTCCGGACAACTGATGTAACCGGTGTAGTTACATTACCAGCTGATGTTAAAATGGCAATGCCAGGTGATAATTTACAATTTACTGGTGAATTAATCAGTCCGGTTGCACTTGAAAAAGAAACAAAATTCTCAATTCGTGAAGGTGGCCACACAATTGGTGCCGGAAGAGTAATTGAAGTGATTGAATAGTTTAATCAACTCCCTAATGATGAAACAAACAATTAGATTAAAAGCAAATAAAAAACTTAGTTTTGGTCATAATCGTTCAAAAGCACTTAATATTACGCCACGAGTTTGAAAACAAAACATTCAAAAACATCAAATTCGTGATCCGAAAACACAGACTGTTTACACGTTATTTCTAACAGCAAAGGAATTAAAAACCATTCGCCGCCGTCATAACGGGCAAAAAAAACAATAAAATGTATCTTGTGGTTCTAGAATCGCCAACTAAAACAAGAGCTTTACAAAAGTTTTTGGGTGATAAATACCATGTTGTATCTTGTAACGGCCATATTTTTCAAATGACAAAAGCTGGTCGTTATAAACTGGGAATTGATTGAGAACAGTTTTTACCATTATACGAAATTGAACCAAGCAAAAAAGGGTTAATTAAATCATTAAAAAAAATTGCTAAACAAGCAAAAACGATTTATTTAGCTACCGATCCAGATCGTGAAGGTGAAGCGATTGCACATCATTTATCAAGTTCATTAATTAATAATAAAGCACCACATTACCGTGTTTTGTTTAATGAAATTACGCAATCAGCTGTTTTAGAAGCATTTAAAAATCCGAAAACGATTGATCTGAATTTAGTTGCATCACAAAGTACACGACGCGTTTTAGATCGCATGATTGGTTTTCGGTTATCAAAATTATTACAACAAAAATTATTTGCCAAATCAGCTGGTCGGGTTCAATCGGTTGGCTTACACTTATTAAGCAAACAAGAACGAAAAATCATTGATTTTAAACCAATTACTTATTGAGAATTGCATTTTAATTACTTTGATTATCAGTTTCATTTAAAAAAACTTTCCGATCATACTTTACCAATTCAATCATACGAAACAATTCAAAAGTTACAAACACTTTTAAAACAACATCCGTTAGAATTAGTAAGTGATCAGAAACGAGTAAAACCAACTTTTCCGCCGACTTTTTTAACGACGGCAAAATTATTACAATTTGCAGCGCAAAAACTCGGTTTTTCCGTTAAAAAAACGACCTTTTTAGCCCAAAAATTGTATGAAGGAATTTCGGTTGATAATCAATTGATTGGTTTTATTACTTATCCAAGAACTGATTCAACCCGAATTAATCAACAATTTTTTCAAGCTAGTCAAGTATTCTTAAGTAAATTATTTCCTGATCATCAAATTGATCAAATTAAAAATCAGCAAAACCAAAAATCATCCCAAAACGTTCAAAATGCACATGAAGCGATTCGAATTACGAATTGAGCATTTAATCCGAATGCAGCTCAAAAGTATTTAGAACGTGATGAACATAAATTGTATACTTTAATTTATAAACACACGCAAATGCCGTTTTTAAAGCCAATGCAAAGTCAAATTCAAACCACAAAAATAAAAATTAATGATGCCATTTTTGAAGCTCGCAAAGAAATCGTGATTGATCCTGGTTTTCAAACTGTTAACGGAATTGAAGTTAGTCGTTTTAAAACGATCGCTTGAAAACAACAATCGTTAAATCAACCGATTAAAATCATCGAAACCAAAAAAACCACCCAACCACCACAAGCTTTAAGTGAAGGTGATTTAATTAAGGCAATGGAATTAAATGGAGTTGGTCGACCTTCGACTTATGGACAAATGATCGCCAAATTATTAAACAGTTTGTACGTTGAAAAACAAAAAACTAAATTACGTGTCAAAAAAAAAGGATTAGAAGTTGATAATTTTTTACAAATTCATTTTCCCGAAATTATTAATGCTAAATACACCGCTAATTTAGAACAAAAATTAGATGAAATTACCAATAACGCTTCAATTCGGAAACAATTTTTACAATCATTTTGAAATCAATTCAATGATAAAATTCAAGCAAAACAGAAATCAACCACAAAATTAGCTCCAAAACCCCTTGATCAAACTTGTCCGTTGTGTAAATCAAAATTAGTTTTACGTGAAAGTCGTTTTGGAACTTTTATTAGTTGTAGCGAATATCCAAAATGTAAATTTAAGCAAACTAACTCACCAACTGAAAAACAATTATTAGATCAATTGTGTCCTCAATGTCAACACCAATTACAAAAACGTTCGGGAAAATACGGTAATTTTATTGGTTGTAGCAATTACCCTCATTGTCGTTATATTGTGCCGAAAAATTCAATTAAATCGCCAGTTGAATTATTGGAACAAAAATGTTTAAAATGCAAAAATCCGTTAGCAAAACGGAAAGGACGATTTGGTGAATTTATTAGTTGCAGTCAATATCCTAAATGTCGTTATCGGCCAAAAACACAATTTTCAACGCCAAAATCAACAAAAAAAACCACTTAATCGATTTTTTTTGCTTAAATAAAAAAAAACTAGTAAAATTATAATAATGGAAAACAATTTAAATATTAACGATTTGTTTTTGTGCGGAGCACACTTTGGGAAACCAAAACGTTTTTCACATCCGGCAATGAAACAATACATTTATGGAATGAAGAAGGGTAGTAACTTACAAATCATTGATTTGGAAAAAACGTTAGTTAACTTCGAAGCATTATTAACAACTCTAAAAACATACATCGCTGATCAAAAAAAGATTTTGTTCGTTTCAAAACGAAATCCAATTAATGACTTTGTGCGTTTAGCAATTAAACGAACTGATCATTATTACATTACCGAACGTTGATGAGGTGGAACTTTAACGAATTGAAAAACAATTCAAACTCGTATTTTACATTTAAAAACACTTTTAAAACAAGAACAAGATGCTGATTTTATGCGTAAATCAACCAAACGTGAACGCGGTCAATTTCAAAAGCAAAAGACAATTTTAATGCGTCAATTAGAAGGAATTTTAACGATGAATCGTTTGCCTGATGCGATCTTTTTGCTTGATCCATACATGGATAAAATCGCTTGTTTAGAAGCAAAACAATTAAAAATTCCGGTTTTTGCTTTCACAAATATTAATGTTAATTCCGAATTACTAACGCAATTTGTGGTTTTAAACAATCGTTCACAACGTGTTATTCATTTAGCTTTTACATCTTTAATGAAGCAGTTATTTCCGTCGTTAAATTGAACTGATTTAGATAAAATTGTTGCCGAAGATTTTGAACAAATTAATCAAGCAAAACAAGCAATTAAAACTAATGATGATTCAGTTGCTAAATTGCCATTGACAAAACCAAGTGAACCGGCAATTCCAGTTCAATTGGAAAGTAAAACAGAATCAAAACCAAGTGAACCGGCAATTTCAGTTAAATTGGAAAGTAAAACAGAATCAAAACCAATTACTGAAACTGATACAAAGCAATCAAATGCGTTTGAACTTGATTTAACATTATTAAAACGTTTACGGCAAGCAACATTAGCAAGTTGAGCAGCTTGTAAACAAGCTTTAGTTGAACATCAAAACGATTACCAAAAAGCGCTTAATTGATTAGTTAAACAAAATCAAGTTGTTGTTGATAAACAACGTACTAACAATCACGGTTTAGTGGGAACGTTTGTGAATGGCAATCAAGCGTTAATTTTAGATTTAAAATGTGAAACTGATTTTGTTGCTCGTAATCAAATTTTTCAACAAGCATTTCAAAAATTAGGTGAAAATTTAGTTACCGCCAATAATCTCTCAACTGATTATATTGCGCAAATTGGTCAACCAATTATTAATGATTTAATTAATAAATTTCACGAAAATATTTCGTTTGTTTTACCAGCAGTTTTAACAAAAACTGCTACTGAATCATTTGCTTTTTACAATCATACTAATTTTCAACAAACAGCACTTTTAAAATTAACCGGTGCAGTTGATTTTGATCCAGTTGAAGCGGAAAAATTAGCAATGCACGTTGTTGCTTTACAACCGAAATACATTACGGAAAAAGATTTAGATCCTCAAAAATTAGAAACTTTAAAAGCAGCAATCACAAAACAAACAAAGGAAGCATTTTCTGATCGTCCAGAAGAAATGATCGAAAAAATTGTGATTGGAAAATTGAAGAAAAAAATTCAATCGCAAACTTTATTACATCAAAAATTTGTTCATCAACCTGAAATTACAGTTGAAAAATGATTAGAAAAACATCAAATTGTAGTTACTAAAATGTGTCTTAATAAAAAATTGGAAGGATAAAAAAAATATGAATTCACATGTTATTGTATATGGATCGTGATTTGCATTTGCTATCATTGCCTATTTAATTATCATTAATCTTTTTGGTTTTATTTGAGCGTTTCGGATTAATTCAAAAAATCGTTCAATTTCAATTCCATTAGTAACAATTAATGCCGTTTTAGGAGTATTTTCGTTTGCTATTAACATTATGATTATTGTTTTATATGCGCTTTATGGGAAAAATTACCTTGAAATGCAAAATACTGTACAAAAATCTATTCAAACTCTTTACACCTTTGTATTTGCGTTTGGGGTCATTTTTATGTTTGTTTGAATGGTTTACGTCATTATGTTTTCGAACAACTTTTTGATTATTTTTACTGATGATAAAATTTATTTATTTGGATTATCAATCATTAATTCTGCCATTGTTAAAATTCAAAAACAAAATAAATGAGTGTATTTTCTTGAATACGTTTATAAAAAAGATGGTAGTTTAACGTATACGGAAAAATGTCGATTTTGAATATTTTCAAATAGCACGACGTTTTTAGTGAAAAATTATCTAAAATTTATTGATTTAAATCGTAACAATGCGTTTTTTAAAATTGATCAAGTCTTAAAAGCAACCACAAAAACCGAAAAAGCAAAACCAAAACCAACTAAAAATGAATCAGTTAAAACCACAAAAAAAACTAAATAAACGAATTATTTTAAAATTAAGTGGTGAAGCTTTCAAACAAAACGACCAACTTTTTGCCGCTGATTTTGCGCAAAGTTTAATTCGTCAATTAAAAACCGTAATTAATAACGGTTATGAAATTATTATTGTCCTTGGTGGGGGAAACATTTGTCGTAGTCGTTTATTTCTACCATTTAAAAGTGAAAATTATGTCAGTTTAGATTATGCAGGAATGCTAGCAACCGTAATTAACACGATTGCTTTAAAAGAAGTTTTCCGTCATGAAAATTTAAAAGTACCAGTTTTATCAATGATTAATCTTGATGTTCAAATTATTGATTATTTCAATGTAAAATTAGCTAATAAACTTTTACAAAAACATAAAATTTTAATCGTTGGCGGCGGAATTGGCGTTCCATCGTTTACAACTGATACTGCTGCTAGTGTTTTAGCTGATCAATTGCATGCTTCCCAAATTTTGCTTGGTAAAAAAAATGTTGATGGTGTGTTTGATAAAGATCCGCAACAATTTAAAAACGCCAAACGTTATCAACACATTACTTATCAAAATTTAATTGCACAAAAATTAAAAGTGTTTGATTTAACAGCGGCAAGTTTTAATTTAGATAAAAGCGTTGAACTATTAGTTTTTAATCTTTCCCAACCAAATGCAATTTGTGATGTTTTAAATCGTAAAGGCAAATTTACCGTAATCAGCAATGAATAATCCGATTTTTAATTGAGAACCATTATTTACGAATGCAATTGATAAAATAATTGCCAATTTAGATTTTAAATTAAAACGCATTGATTACACCAAAATTAATTTATTGTTATTAAATCAAATTAAAATCGATTATTTTGAATCAAAAACAGCGATTCGTTTTTTAGTTAATGTAACAAAAGGTAAACAAGGTGATTACTATTTAAAACCGTATGATTATAAAATGATCAAATCAATTTACGAAGCACTTTTAAAAGCTAATACGAATTGACAAATTAGTTTACAACCGCAACAAATTCGGATTGCTTTACCATTTTTAACGACCGCAAAGAAAGCAGAATTTATTAAAGAATATCGGCAAATTAATGAACAAAGTCAAATTCAATTACGACAATTACGTCATCAAATGCAAAATCAAATTAAACAACACATTGTAGCGAAAGACTTACAACATCAAGCATTAACTAAATTGCAAACTAGTGTTAATAATCAGCGAAAAACAATTGATGAAATTGTTACTAAAGCAATTCAACAATTATCTAAAGTATAAATTAGCATGACGAGTTCTGATTTAAATGCTAATTTTTGAATTATTTTTCAATCAAAACTACCTCAGCCGGTCGTAAAACAGCTTCAAACTAGTTTAGAAGTAGTATCAATTCAAAAATTATCTCCAAACACAACTGTTCGTTTTACGATTAAATGTCAAAATTGAATTCCGTTTGTGTATTTAGATATGTTACAAACGGTTGTAAAAAATCACGATAATTATCAATTAGAATGAAAATTAACTGAACTACCAAAAGCGAGTTTAAACTTTGCGCAAATTTGAATTGAACAGTATTGTGCAAAATTTTTCCCTCGTTTCCAATCACCATTTAAAGTTTTAAAAACCAATTTTACCAGTTGAGTTTTACAACCATTATCAACTTTAAAGCAAACTGAATTAACCGTAATTTTAAAATCATTAACTAGTAGTTTTCAATTGATCGGAATTTTACTTAAATTAGAAAAAGTGTTAGATTCAAAATCAGCCATTTTAGCAAATTGAAAACATCAAAGTGCCCAGTTTCGTAATCAATTTAAACATCAAAATGCACAATTTAAGCAACAAAGTGAAAAATTATTTGAAAAGATTTTAACAAAACGAGAAATTACCGGCAAAATTATTAGTATTTATGAACAACAATATCGTCAAAATCATCGATTTCAATTAACAGTTGATAATCAAAACGGTGTTTTCAATTTAAGTGTAAATGAAGAACTTGCTAAACAATTAACAACCAAATTAAGTTTATCAAGCTGATGAAAATTTACTTGTGTTTGAAAAACAAAACATTATCAAGTAATTAGTTTAAAACCAATTCCAGTTCAAATCAGTCGGTTTGATCATGCTAGTCAAAAACGGATTGAATTTCATTTACACACAAAAATGTCAGCACTCGATGGAATTGGTAGTTTAAAAGATTATTTTGATTATGCCCAAGCGTGAAATCATCAAGCAATTGCAATTACTGATCATCAAAACGTGCATAGTTTTGCTGAATGTGCAAATTTACAAACCAAATATCCGAATTTAAAAATTATTTACGGTTGTGAATTTAATTATCTCGATTTAAACCAGTTATTCGTTGTTTATAATTCACAATTTGCAAAATCAGATGTTACGTTTCAAAATCAAGAATTAGTGTTTTTCGATTTGGAAACAACCGGTTTAATTCCAGAACGAAATCACATTATTGAATTTGCTGCAATTGTTGTTAAAAACGGTGTCATTAAAAAAAAACACTGTTTTTTCATCAAAACTAATCAACCAATTCCCGATCACATTTGAAAATTAACTAATATTAATCCAACTGAATATCAAACCAAAGCGATTCCAATTGCAGATGCTTTTGCTAAAATGCAAACACTTTTTGCCAATCGAATTTTAATTGCTCATAATGCCCAATTTGATTTTAGTTTTTTAAATGTTTTATATCGAAATCATAATCAACAATTTAATCACGTTGTCATTGATACAATGCGTTTATCACACATTGTTAATCCGCATTTTCAACGTCATACTTTGCAAATTTTAGCTCGTAAACTAAAAATTCAGTTTAATAACCAACAGTTACACCGCGCGTTATATGATGCTAAATTATTAGTTTTAATATTTGATCGTTTAATTGCAATGCGAAAAATTCACACTTTAAATGATTTAATTGCTTTAAATCACAATCCGCAATTACTTTTACGAGCGTTTCCACGTCATTTAAATGTTTTAGTTAAAAATCAAGCCGGATTAAACGATTTGTATCGTTTAGTTTCTAAAACTCATACCGAAACTTTATTCAATCATCGACCCATTTTATTAGCAAGTGATTTAATGAAATTACGCCAAAATTTATTAATTGGTGCCGGTTGTTATAATAGTGAAATTTTTCAAATTGCTTTAAATGGAACGCGTGAACAATTAATCAACGCGATTCGTAAATACGATTACATTGAAATTCAACCATTAGAAGTTTATGAACATTTCTGAATAACTAATCGTTTTACGATTGATGATCTTAAAAGTGTGATCAAAATGTTGATTGATATTGCACAAAAAGCACAAGTTTTAGTGATTGCAACTGGCGATGTTCATTATTTAAATCCGGAAGATCGGATTTATCGTAATGTGTTAGTAAGTAATAAATTATTAGGTGGTAAAAGACATCCTTTATACAATAAAAATCTTAAACCACAAACCACACCATTACAATATTTTCGTACCACAAATGAAATGAAAGCCGGTTTACATTTCTTACAAGATCCCAATTTAATTCAAAAATTGGTCGTTACGAACTGTCATTTGTTAAATCAACAAATCGAACCAATTAAAATGTTTACTTTACCAACTGTTTTTCCGAAAATTCCACAAGCCGATTTAAAATTAAAACAATTAGCAGAACAAAAATTAATTGCCAAATTTGGTGTTAATTGTAATCAAGCAGTTAAAGATCGTTTAGCAATCGAATTAGAAACAATCATTAAACATAAATATTCAACGATTTATTTAATTGCGTATCAATTAACGAACTATTCATTAAAAAATAATTTCTTGTTTTCATCTCGTGGTTCGGTTGGATCATCATTTCTTGCTTATTGTTTAGATATTACGGAAGTTAATCCGTTAAAACCTTATTATCACTGTTTAAAATGTCATTTTTTTAAATGAAATGATGATCCAAAAATTACCGTTGGTTACGATAGTAAAAATCAAACTTGTCCTAATTGTCAAATTTTAATGATTGGTAATGGAACCAGTATTGAATTTTCCGCTTTTTTAGGAATTGATAATACATCAAAACCAGATATTGATTTAAATTTTTCGGGTTGATTCCAGGAAAAAGCCCAACGTTTTGTTTCTGAATATTTGACTAGTTTTTTTGGTCCCAATCATGTTTTTCGTGCTGGTACGATTTCAACTGTTGCGGAAAGAAGTGCTTTCAATTTATATCGTAATTATTTAGAAACCGAGCACGATAACCAAGAATCACAACTTAGTAAAGGAACGAAAGAACGAATTATTTATCATTGCACAGGCGTAAAAAGAACAACCGGTCAACATCCGGGTGGTTTAATGATTATTCCCCAAGAACGGGAAATTTATGATTATTGCCCCTTTAATTTTCCTTCTAATAATCAAAACGTTTTATTTAAAACGACTCATTTTGATTATCACGTTTTAAACGATCAATTATTAAAAATTGATATTTTAGGTCATGATGATCCAACTGGATTAAAAATTTTACATAAATTAACTAATTATGATCCACGTCAAATTCCTTTTAACGATCAATTAGTCATCAAAATGTTTTCTGATATCACAATTTTAAAAATCACACCCGCTGATGTTTTACAAGAAACAACTGGTGCTTTAGGTTTACCGGAATACGGAACCGCGTTTGTGCGTAAAATTTTACAATTTGTGCAAGTAAAATGCTTTGCTGATTTGATTGCTGTATCAGGCCTTTCACACGGAACTAACGTTTGAGAAAAAAACGCTAAACAACTAATGATAAAAAATCACTTTCGTTTAGATCAAGTAATTGCGTGTCGTGATGATATTTTTGTTACGCTTTGTAATCATAATTTAACGCCAAAGCAAGCATTTGCGATTATGCAAAAAGTCAAATACGGCCAAGGATTAAAAACGCAAGATATTGAAATGTTAAAACAACATCACGTTCCGAATTGATTCATTGATTCATGTCAAAAAATCACGTACTTATTTCCTCGTGCTCATGCCACTGCATATGCAATTATGGCGTATCGTTTTGCGTGATTTAAATTGTATTATCCGCATCAATTTTATGCTATGTATTACACAATTCGTTGTGCCGTGTTTGATTTAGAAACAATTGTTAAAGGAAAAACGAGTGTTAATAATAAATATCAAGCATTAATTAAACGACAACGCAATGGTTATTTACAAACCGAACAATCACTTTCAACGAAAGAAAAAGCATTAGTTGGAATTTTTGAAATTGCTTTAGAAATGTTTGCTCGTAAAATTAAAATGATTAATTTGCATTTAAAATATTCATTAATTGATGAATTTATTGTGAAGAAATTAAATGATGAATTAGTCATTATTCCACCGTTTACTGCTGTTGATGGTTTAGGAATTGAAGTTGCTCAATCAATCATTGCCGCTCGGAAAGTAAAACCGTTTGTTTCTCAAGCTGATTTTAAATTTCGCACTCGGATTAATAACACGCTTTTTAAAATTTTACAAACCAATGGTTTTTTTGCTGATTTGCCGGAAAGTAATCAACGTACATTTGCTTTTTAAAAATTCGTTATTGCCATTTTTTATTTTAAATTATCACTAATAAATAGTTTATAATATAACAATAACCATTTATTTATGTTTGAAATTTAATTAATCGTTTCAAACAATAATGAAAAAAAGGAGTAAGATGAAAAAACCAACTGAATTGAATGCATTTAAAATTGGTGTTCAAATTGAACACATGGCAAAAGAATATGATCTTGATATCAAAGCAATTTACGAAACAATTGTTAGTGCATTACAAACCGCATATTTAAAAGAAATTAACCCGGAAAATGAATTACTAATTGATGTTGATCAACAAAAAGGCATTTTATGATTATGAGAGCCAAAAAAAGTGGTTGAAAACATCGAAAATTCACGTTTCGAAATTAATTTTTCCGATGCCAAAATGCTCGATTCAGAAATTGCTTTAAATCAAATTGTTAAAACCCCTTTTAGTTTAATGAAATATCATCGTTTTGCCATTAATTACGTTAAACAAGCAATTAAACATTTTATCAATGTTTCCGAATCACAAAAAATTTACGATAAATATTACGATCAAGTTGGTAAAATTTTGACTGGAACAGTTGAAAACATTGATTATCGTTATTATTCAGTTGCTTTAGGTGATACATATGCATTTGTTCCCAAATCAGAACAAATTCCCAATGAACGTATCACACACGGTCAACGAATTAAAGTTTATGTTCAAATAGTTCATCAAAATCATCAATTTGGTCAAATTCAATGTTCACGTAAATCACCAGAATTTTTAAAACGTTTGTTTCAATTAGAAATTCCGGAAGTTGAAAATCATTTAATCGAAATTAAACAATTAGTTCGTGAACCAGGTATTCGTTCAAAAGTAGCGGTTGTTTGCCATGATGAACGAATTGAACCGATTGGAACTTGTATTGGTCAAGGTGGAATTCGGATTAAAGCGATTTCACACGAATTAAATGGTGAAAAAATTGATATTTTCCTTTGAAATGATAATTGAGAAAAATTAATGATTAATGCTTTTACACCAGCAAAAATTATTCATTATCAAATTGATGAAAATGAAAAACGGGTGTTGGTAATTGTTCATAGCGAACAATATCCAAACGCAATTGGTAAAATCGGTTCAGCTGTTCGATTAATTTCAAAATTAATCGGTTACGATGTTAGTGTTGAAAAAATTGAAGATTTTGCCAAAAATGAAACAAAAATTTTGTTAAACGGTAATTTAAACTTATTTGAATTAGAACGAATTGAACTTGATCCAGCCATTTTAGCAAAATGTATTCCGATGGAAAATTAATTAGTTGAATTATTTATGGCAAAAAAACCAACCTGAAATCGCCAAACTTTTCTTAAACATTTAGCAATTAAAGCTTATTTGTCAGATAACAATTTGTATTATGCCCAACTTTTAACGCTGGCACAATTTCAATTAATTACAAACATCAGTTTAGCGCAATTAAAAACGATTAAATGATTACAAAAAGCAAAATTTACTGATTTAAACTATCAATTAACGGAAAAAGAATTACAAGAATTATGCTTAGAATTCGATTTTGATTTTACAAACGTTAAAACAATTGATCCCTATGCAATTGCCCAAAATTACGAACAATTAAATCACACTCATAAATGAATTGAAAGAGCACCAATTATTACTGTAATGGGACATGTTGATCACGGTAAAACAACCCTTTTAGATACTTTACGTCGTTCAAATTTAGTTCGGAAAGAAGTTGGTAAAATTACCCAAAAAATGGCTGCTTATCAAATTAATTGAAAAAATTCGCCGTTAACTTTTATTGATACACCAGGCCATAAATTATTCAGTTTAATGCGTGCCCGCGGAAGTCAAATTACCGATTTGGTTATTTTAGTTGTTGCTGCTAATGAAGGCGTAAAACCACAAACGATTGAAGCTTTACAACACGCTCAAACTAGTCAAGTTCCAATCATTGTTTTTATTAATAAAATTGATTTACCGAATTCGCAAGTTGAAACCATCAAAACAACTTTAACAAAACACAATTTAACTCCGATTGAATGAGGGGGAAAAACACTGTATTTAGAAGGAAGCGCAATCAAATTAACGACTTTAAAACCACTTTTAAATGCGATTTTAACAACTAGTCAAGCTTTAAAATTACGTTATTGTCAAACTTGTTTAGGTAAAGCAGTCGTTTTAGAAGCAAAGCAAAGTCGATCTGGTCCATTAAATCAAATTATTTGTCAATCTGGTAGTTTTCATTTACAACAACATTTAGTCGTTTCAAATCCGTTTCATTATGGAAAATTACGAATTATCAATCAAGAAAATCAAGCGATCAAAACTTTATTTGCTGGTCAAACCGCTGGATTAATTGGTATTCCATCGTTATTAAAAACCAGTTCGATTATCTATGCATTTAATAATAAAGCAATTATCGATGAAGTTGCAACATCAATTGCTAATTTAAATGCTAATCAACCAATTAATGTTCGTAAAAGTATCAATCATGCTAATTTATGAAATCTTTCCGGTGATGCAACTAATTTACCAACTAATTTTATTATTAAAGTTGATACAAAAGGAACCGAAGCAGTTTTACAAGCCCAAATTAATCATTTCAATACCACTAATTCCCATTTAAAAATTATTAGTTTAGCAACCGGGCCTTTTACAACAACTGATTTTCATTTCGCTGTTGCTAGTCGTGCCAATGTTATTTTGTTTAATTTACCTTCCAGTTCACAACTGCAACAAGATTTAAAAAATCATCATTTAGAATTAAAAAGCTTTAATTTATTACACGAATTATTAGAATTTTGTGAAACATTCGGACAAAAATCAGAACTTAAAAACAATCTGGTTAAATTAGGCGAAGCAAAAATTATACGGATTTTTCGTCATTCTAAATTAGGTATCATTGTTGGATGCATGATTACTAGTGGTGAAATTAAATTAATTAAATCAAGTACCTTTCATCTTTATCGAAACCAATCACTAATAACTGAAACACTTCAAATTAAATCAATGCAACAAGAACGTGATCAAATTAAAGCTGCAAAAGTTAATCAAGAAATTGGGATTATTTTCAAAAAACCAGTTGAATTTGAATTAAACGATCGTTTAATTCAATGAGAAATTAAAAAAATATAATTATGTCAAATCCGAAATTTACAAATCAACGTTTACCAAAATTATTACATCGGCATTTATTAAATACATTAGTTATTTTAAATGATCCGTTTTGAAAACAAATTAATATTAATCGTTTAACAATGCGAAGTGATTTACACGTTGCGCATGTTTTTTATACATTTTTTGGAACTTGAAAAGCAAATGAAGTAGACAATTTATTACAGAAAAAAATGCCGCTTTTAAAACGGCAATTAAGTCGAAAATGACCTTTAAAACGGTTACCGCAATTAGTATTTATTAACGATCAAAAAATCGTTAAACAAGAACAAGTTTGAGAAATTTTACACACCGATTTTGAAATCAAAAGTTAATTAAACTATGTTAAAATAAATTAATAAAAATAAATTAAAATGGCAAAAAAATCAAAATTAATTAAACAACCAATCATTGCTAAAGTTCAACTTCACAAGCAAGATACAGGTTCCAATTCAGTTCAAATTGCAATTTTAACTGCGCGAATTGAACAAATTTCCCAGCATTTAAAATTCCATCGTAAAGATGTTGCAAGTCGACGTAGTTTATTAAAAAAAGTTGCTTATCGTCGTAAATTACAAAATCAACTTACAAACTCAAATTCTTAATTATTAATCATGTTTTTTGAAAAATTACCACTTGATAATCAAACTGTTTTAGTTCGTGTTGATTACAATGTACCGGTAGTTGATGGTAAAATTACTGATCCACGTCGAATTGATTTAACTTTAAAAACGCTTAATTATTTACTTTTAAAAAATTGTAAAGTAATTTTGTTTTCTCACATGGCAAGACCGAAAACACTTGCTGATCAAGCTAATCATTCGCTTTCAATTGTTAGTGAATATTTAAATCAACGTTTAGATGCCCCAATCAAATTTATTAATACTAGTTATGGACAAGTTGTTAAAACGGCAGTGCAAAATTTAAACCACGGTGAAATTTTAATGTTAGAAAACACCCGTTTTAATGATATAACTGAAAATCAAGAATCAGTTCCTTCACCAAAATTAGCAAAATTTTGAGCTAGTTTAGCAAAATACTTTGTTTTTGAAGCATTTGCAACCGCTCATCGTGTGCATACTTCAACTTTTACGGTTTTAGATTATTTTCCTAAAACCCACATTGGTTATGGTTATTTAGTTGCAAATGAAATGACAGTTTATCAAAAATTATTACGGTCAAAAATTAAACCGTTTGTTGTCATTATCGGTGGTTCAAAACCGCTTTCAAAAATTCCTTTAATTGCAAAAATTGCCAAATGAGTTGATCGTGTAATTGTTTGTGGCGCTTTAGCATATCCATTTTTAAAAATCAAAGGTTATCAAATTGGTAAAAATCCGACTTCTAACGAAGCGGAAAAATTAGCAGCGCAAGTTCTACGAAAATTTGACGAAAAAATTGTTTTACCATTTGATTTTCAAACCACTAAATCATTTGCTGATGATCATCCGGTTTTAAAAACTATTAGTGATTTAGAAGCTGATGATATGTGTTTAGATTGTGGTCCTAAAAGTGCCTTATTATTTAAAAACACTTGTCAAAATGCGCAAATGATTTTTTGAAACGGGCCACCTGGCGTTTTTGAACGTCAAGCGTATTCAAAAGGAACAATTAAAATCTTAGAATTTTTGGCTGAATTATCGAATAATAATGCTGAAGTTATCATCGGAGGTGGCGATTCAGCAGCGGCAACATACCAGTTTGGATTTTTAAACGTTGGATTTATTCATGTTTCAACTGGTGGTGGTGCTTCATTAGTTTTATTACAAAAAGAACCGTTACCAGTTTTAAAAACCTTCTTTCAATTGGAAGTTTAATGAAATTTACGATCAGTTTTTTAAATGTCAATTGATTTCACATTCAATCAATTTTACAAACATTAAAAAGTAATCATATTATTGATTTACATTTAGATATTATGGATGGTCATTTAACCGATCAAATTTCGTTTGGTGCAACAGTTACAAAGCAATTAGCCAATCAACCATTTCGTTTAAGTGGTCATTTTATGACTAAATTACCTTCTAAAACAACATTTGAAAAGTATTTATCACCGTATTTACATTTAAATAGTATCATTTGACAATACGAAGCACTTTCCCAATTTGAAATTAAGCAATTTTTAGAATGAAAAACCAAACACATTTCATCAAAAATTGGATTTGGAATTACGATTCCAACTGATTGAAAAGTTTTAATTCCGTATTTAAAACAACTTGATTACGTGCTTATTATGTTAGTTAATCTTGGTAAGGGTGGACAAAAAATGCAAACAATTGCAATTAAAAAATTAATTGCGTTCCAAACATATTGCCAAATTCATCATCCTCATATTAAAATTATTGCTGATGGTGGAATTAATTTAAATACCATTAATCAATTACCACGTAATTTAGATTATGCTGTTTTAGGAAGTTATTGTTGAAAGCAACCAAATTTACAACATCAATTAACAGCAATTCAACAAACGCAAGTAAAAATGTTAAAATAATTGCAATTATGAAAGACAATGTGGTTTTCAAACCTGATTTAAGTTTTCAAAATTGAAAAACTCATCCAATTGAACAATGATCGTTTGTATTTTGAGGACGTTCAAACGTTGGTAAATCAACGTTAATCAATCATTTAACGCATCGAAAACAAATCGCTTTTACCAGTAAAAAACCCGGTAAAACCCAAGCGATTCATTTTTATGAAGTTAATCCAAGTAATTTTTTTTTGGTTGATTTACCAGGTTATGGTTATGCAAAAATTTCACAAAAATCAATTGCCGCTTTTACGAATTTAACCGTTGAATTTTTAACGAATGTTAAAATCAAAAAATTTGTTTTTGTTTTAATTGATAGTAAAATTCCGTGACAAAAAATTGATTTAATGGTTTTAAATCAATTAAAAACGTGACAAGTGCCGTTTGGAATTATCTTAAATAAAGTTGATCGAATTAACCATCATCAAAAACAAATTAAAATTCAAGCCGCCAGCGCTTGAACAGATAATGTTTTTTGTTTTTCATTTCGCACCAAAACGCTTGAATCGATTCACCAAATTCAAACCTTTATGCACAATTGAATTAAAAAACCGCTTTAATTAAAACGAATTTATTTTTTGCTAAATATTTTAATTTATAATAAAAGAAAATATTATTAAAATTTTAAATAAAGAGGTATGAAATTATGAATAATAATAATCATAAAAATAAATTGGATAAATATAATAATCCAGAAATTGCTAAATATTTTAACGAATTTAAAAAATATAATAAGAAAAAACAATATTTTTATTCTTCTGAACAAGAACGTGAAAGAAGAGCCCAAATAACAATTGAAACAATCAAAAATTTTTATAAAAAAGGTTGAATTTATTATGACAAAACTTATCAAAGAGAATACGTTTGAAAAAATATACGTATTAAATCAGATTTAATTAAAAGTATCATTTTACAACTACCGGTTGGTTTTTTAGCAATACGTAAAACAGAATTTAAAAAACGTGAAATCGTTGACGGTCAACAAAGAATTAAAACTATTTTAGCTTTTATGGAAGAATTAAATCAAGACACCAAACCAAAACATTTTGGATTGGATGAAACTACGAGTCGTTTTATTTTAAAACAAAAATTTAATCTATTTGAAAATGAATTTGATGAAAATTATAATAATAACAATCAGACAAAAATAAATCGCTTTTTAGATATCTTAAAAAAATGTAATCAAAAGAAACCATTTAAACTTTTTTGAACGGATTTACCAAAAATAATGCAAAATGATTTTATTTCTCATAAATTCGATTATATTAATTTGAATTCTTACAATTCGGCACAAATTAATGGTTATTTTCATGCGATACAAAATCAAGAAAAGTTACAAACATCCGAAATTTTAAAAAGCCATCCAAGCTGTAAAAAAATTTATAATCTTATCACACGAGAAGAACTAAAACGTTTTTGTACATTAATAAATTTTTCTAATAAAAATTATAAAATTATTAAAATTATTGCACACGTCATTTTAATTGATCAAGAGAATGCTTCATGAAATATTCCAAATGAATATATCTATGAAAAATTTATTAAAATTGAACATTTAAATTCGAAGCAAATTAAATTGTTAAAAACAATCAAAAAATCAATTTCTATTTATAAACACGAATCAATTGTTGAATTCTACAAAGATAAAAAAACACCTAAATTTAAAGGTTTTTTAATTAAGTTGCTTTTATTAGCAGAACTTTATTCAAATTCCAATTTATTTTTAGAAAAAGATATAATCATTAAACAAAAAATTTTAAATAAAATTAATTGTTTCCAAAAAATAATGAATTCAAAAGAATTTGATCGCTCAAATACTGAAATTCCTAAAGAGATCTTAGATGATATCACTGAAACTCATAAATTAATTAATTCATCATATACTAAAAATCAAATTATAACTTATTTTGAAACTTCATTTAATAAACTGATTTTATATATTACAAAAGATTATCCAGAAGTTTCCATAAACAATTTTTTAGATTTCAAAAACAATTCAAAAATTATTACAAACAATATTGATAAAAATGTAATTGTAAATTAATAATTTATTTATTTTTATACATTGATAAAAGTTATTGGTTTTATTAATGGTTTTTTAATCAAAACATTTTTTAATTTATTGAATTCAAAAACTTGCGACAGCACATAATACTGTCCTGTCGCAATTAATAATTTATTAGCATAATACATTCATGTTTTACAATTAACCAATAAGTTAAAAGTGATTCATCAAATTCCCATCAATTTGATTAATAATCCATTCAATAGCTTTTTATCACTATTTGCTAATAAATTTTCGATCGGTGCTAATAACAAACCGGTCTCACCCACTACATACTTCGATTGAATTTGTTTTTTGATCATAATATTTGGTATTAAACTTAATAAATCCAAATAATCGATCATTAAAGCACTAATAATTGATTTTTTGTGTAAACAAATGTGATTTTGATCAAAATTAAAACTTGAAATAACTTTATTTCTTTGTTTAAAAAATAACATTAAATATAACAAAACGAAAATTATTGTTTAAATTATTATGAAAATTATCAATAATAATTTACATAAATTTTATTATAAAATTTTAATTAAAATTTTAATTTATGAAAAAATATTCTAAATAATAACTTAATTTAGAAAAAAATTTCGTGTTTTGATATTTTAAAATCGGAATGTTTTTAAGCAATTTGGATCGAAGAATTAATTATTTAATTTAAGATTGTTTTTTAACTGGTTCAATCTTTTCAACTGTTCATATAATTTTTTCAGTTTGTACTCCACCTTTAAATTCTTCTGTCGTTGCTAAGGAATAATCACCAACAAATTCTTTATATTCGGCAGTAAATAATTTTCCTATAAATTGATCATCGCCATTATAATCACTAACTTTAGTACCTAAAAATATTTTATTTTTCAATTGTGCATTTGTTAATGTTGAACTAAAAGTGAATTCAACTAAATTATTTTTTTTCACTTTTTCACTTAATGTATCAAAAACAGTTACATCCGTAATGACCATTTTCAATAGTTTAGTTCCATCACTAGCGTCACCTTTTGGACCTGGTTGTCCTGGTTTTCCTTCGGAACCTTGTAAACCACGTGGTCCAACTGGACCAATTTTTGATTTAAGTGCTAATCCAATTCCAGTTGCACCCAAACTAATAGCAATAACAATTAAAGCTATTGTTGATATATAAAATAATTTATTCATTTTTCTCTCTTTTACCATTCTTTTCAATATTATTTAATGTTCTTTTAATTTCAAATTCAGTTCATCCGTTTGATGATCTACCAGTAATAAATTGGGATGCTGTTGAAGGAGTTTTGAATAAATGATTTTGCGTGAAAATTAATTTATCATCAATTTGCATCAAAATTCCTTTTTTTAATAATTCATTGCGTTTTTGCTTTATTCTCTCAATATCTTTTTGATATTTTGAATTAATATTATCATTTTTTTTGACTGGATATAAAGTGTAAGAATTTTTTAAAACATAAATTTCTTTACTGTTAAGATTTTTAAATTGTAATTGAACGTGATATTTTTGTTTTCGAACTGAAAAAGATTCAATTTGATTATGAATATTTAAATTTGATTCTACTGTTTCGTTTGGTAATTTTTGATTTGTTGGTTTTTGTAATTTATATTTTGGTTTTTTTTGAAATAATTCACCAAATTCAAAACTTAAAAGTGTTAATAATTCTTTAATTTCAATGATAATTTTATCAAATCGACTGCGATCAGAATCAGATAAATCTCAACCTTCTGGATCAGCATGATACATATAAGTTTTAATTTGTTGATTTACCAATGCAACTGAATTTTGATACTCTTTAATTAAACGTTTTTCAAAATAACTAATATAGTTAAAATGAGTATTAAAAGGCAAAAGAAAAATTTCACTTGCATTTTGAAAGCGATTTGATTTACGTTGTATTCGTAATCGATTTCGTAAAGCTTGATCTGATTTACCGATGTAGATTTTATGTTTTTTTCGACTTGTACCTCATCAAGTGATGATGTACAAACCAGGTTGTTTAAAAGCTTTTTGAAAATCACTGCTTGATGATTTTAAAATTCGATCTAAATTTTCAAATGAAACTTTATAAATCGCTCGTTTACTCAAAGATTTAGTTCGAACCGATTTTGCTTCAAAATGATCCCAAATTTGTAAAAAATACCCTCTTACTTCGTTATTCATAGAACTCAACTGATTATTTATTTAAAAATGATTATAACGATAAAATTATAAAATTACAAATATTTATCTATCTAACTACTATATTTTGTCCAAATTTTTCAGAAATATTTCTTTAGATTTTGATTGTATTTTCGACAATGCAGTATGTAGTTTTTTCATTTCTTTTAACGCGCGTTTGTTTTTTTCATTATATTCTAACAAAACATTATCAATTTTCCGAATCAACCAACCTCTTATTGTTTTCATTTCCTCTCATATTGTTTTTAAATTTGTGTAATTGTTAGATTGATTAGAAAATTCATTATTTCAATTAATTTTTAACAAGATATCTATAAAAAGTTCTTCATCAAATTCTTTTAAAAATTGAAATCTAATGATTTTATGTGAATTTTTAAAGCAAGTTAATGTTAATTCATATTCTTTATGTTTTTCTTTATAAATATTTAATTTCAATTGATCCATTTTCTTTTTCAACTCGGGGAAAAAACTAAACTTATTCATATATTTTATATAATTTATATGTTCATCACAAATTGTTCGTTCTTTTGATTGTCTTTTCAAGGTTTCAAATACTGTTTCTGTTTTAGTCTTTAGTTTATTAAAATATTTTAAATCAATTCCCGGAATTAAAAAAATTTCATGAGCAATTAAAGATCCTATAGCGTAATCTTTATCTTTCTCGGTTTTTAATTTTAAAAAACCAGGTGTTTTTGTTTCTTGTAAAATTTCACAAATATACAAAAAAACAAATTCAAATTTTAATAAATCAAACACCACTGAATTAATATTAAATTCTTTTTTTCACTCATTTCATTCTCGAAGTTTTGGATCAATTTCATTTTTTAATTGTCGTCAATAAATTAGAGAAGCAATCCCAATTCCAACAATTCCAATCAAACTCCCATATATCATTTTATTATTTCAATCATATATCAAACTTAGAATAATTAAACTAATTAAACTTAAAATAATTATCATTACACAAAACCACAATAATTTATCGATTTTAAAGTAATATTTAAATCAAATTTTCAATCTTTTTATATTTTTTTGATTTTTTTGCAAAAATTTGCTTTTAATTTTAATTAATTTTTTTGGATTCATTAATAATCTTTGTTATTTATATGATTTTATATTTTTTCATTCGATATCGTAATTTTTTTGTTTTCAATTTTTGAGTAAGTTATTGATATTATGATGATAATATTTTAATTCTGAAGTTGAAAAATTAGACGCTTGTAAAGTTTTACTAGCGATAGATTTAAATATTTTGCAGTTTTTTCTATAATAGAACTTGAATTCGTATTTTAAATTTTTGTCCTCGCAAACAACGAAATTAAATTATTTTATTGCTGTAATAATTGAGGCTATGCTTCCAATAGCAATAAAAAAAGTTAAAATTATCATAATCCGTTGACGATTAAATTCTATTTTTAATTCTACATAACAAGGATCACACAAAAGATAATAATGATATTCATCATAAGTACGCCAAAAAGGATAAGCAGTTTTTTCTTTCGCCTTAATTCATTCGATTGTTAAAAGATTAGTAATATTGTCCCTTATCTCATCACCATTGTCTTTATTAACCCCTTCTCGGGCGATTACCGCATCTATTCCACTGCAATAGATATCTATAAAAAGTTTGTTACATTTAAAGCATTTAGTTTTTTTATCATTATTAAAAACTTTTTTCGAATTTACTTCTTCTTTCCACGTAATTACTCAATGTTCTTTTTTATAAGGAAGTTTCATTCCGACTCTTTCTCAAAAACGTTTTAATCGTCTTAATATCGTATTACTTGCTTTCTTTTGTTTTTTCGCACTACACCTAAAGCATAATTCTTTAATTGTATTATTGATCTTAATTTGTTCGGTTCAATTTACTTTTTCAAGCGATTTTTTACAAGAGTAACAATTCCTAATATCAAAAGGATAGTTTAGTTTTTCCATTTTTTGTTAGTTCTTTCTTCAGTTTTAATTTCTTTTAAAATATATTAAAATTACATTACTTCTTAAGTATTTTATCTGTTTAACTCTAATATAAATAGAAAATATTTGATTTTAAGGAATATTTAAAAATTGCTTTTTTCTACAATGCCTAATTTTTCTTTTATGTAATTTTCGCTTATATTTTCCCCATCAAAAAAATATAACTTTTATTTTAGCAACTCATTCACCTAATGTAATTAATTTCAAGAATTCTTCAAATACTTTATCGAACACGAGTAATTGGTTTGATTTTTTTAATTTATTTTTTGTAATGAAGGAATTGGGAGTTTCTTCTATTCAAAAAATTGACGATTTACGTTATCAAAGTCAAAATAATTTGTTTAAAATAATTTATCAGGCACTAGGTTTTAATCTTTATGATTTAATATCTTGAAATAAAGACGAGTCAAAAAATAATAAAGTTATTTTTGTAGAAGGTATTGCAGATTTTTATACAATTAAAGTTGCCGAATATTTTGCTACACAAAATCAATCAATAACTAATAAAATTTATTTTTGACCTTTGTGGGGATCAACAATCAGTAACAATGTAGCAATTGCCCGAATGCTTAAATTAAATTTTAAAATTTTTCTTGATGGTTCCAAACAAAAGTTTCGTGAAAAATCAAAAAATGTTGATTTAGAAGACAAATATTTTGTTTTTCTAGGTGATAAAATGCGTGACAAACACATTACTATTCCAGAAGATTTGCTAAGTTCAGAAGATCTTAATAAAATACAAATTCGATTCGATGATGATAGAAGCAGAAAACATTGTCAATATTGATTATGAATTTGAAAAAAAATCAGAGAAGATAACAATTATTTATCAGCTGAATCAAAAGATAATTTAAAACAATATTTTTCAATTATTAAAAACATGTTCAACCAATAGTTCTTGTTATATTAATAATTTTTCAACATTTTTTGATCATTATAACAACCATTACATTTATTTAATTTTTTACAAAATAATTTATGTTGATTTAATAAAAAATTCTTTTTTTGTTTTCTAAGTTTTTGTTTTGGTTCAATAAATGACTTTATAAAACGATTATAAAAACTATAATTGTAATAAATTAAGTCTCCGGTTTCTAGAAATTTAATGAATTTAGGTTCTTTTTTTCCGCATTCTTGATAACTATTAAAAACCTTACCTATCCAATCAGCAATGATTGTGAATTCATTATTAAATTGTGGTGCAAGAAATTCAATATTAAGAATATTTTTATTTTCAAAATATCACATATCCGTTAAAAAATTATTAAAATCAGAATGTTTTTCGGGTGCGGAGAATTCATTTTCTCTTCCTCGATAGAGATATAAATTCTTTTTATAATTTATTGTTTTTAATAAACATTCGTTAATTTTATTTTTATTATTTTTATAGTTTTTACTTCGAAATAAATCATTTATATTCAAAAAGACTGCTGAACAATATTTTAGAAATCAACCTAATTGTTTTTGATAATTTTCATTATTATAATAATTTATTCGATCAAATATAATTTCTATAGGTTCATAACGATTTAATATTTTACCCGTACTAATAAGAATATTTATTAAAAGTCGACGCACTGGATTTGCATATTCCTTTCCTAAAAAGGTATGTTTTTCATATTTTTTATTAAACATTGAATCTTTCGACCTTTCTTCCTTTGAAAACGATGTTACAAACATTTCGACATCTTTATCAATTGTTTTTAAAAATTCTTCATATGTATTATTTGGATCAATATTTTCATCAAAATCAATTTTTAAAATTTCTTTTTCAGGATGTTTTATATTTTCACTAAGATCATTATTTTTAAATGAATAATAAAGAATTGTTTCATTTTCGCATTCGCATTGTTTTAATTTTTTATCTTTTTTAATATTATCTTGATATGCTCAATTAAAATTTGGTTGTTTATCTATAAATTGATGAAATTTTTTTTTGATTTCTATATATTGCTTTTCATTTCTTATTAATAAACCATAAATAAAAAATTTCTTTTTTGAGTTTGGTTTTTTTAGTGCTTCAGGATTTTTTTCGTCCAAAAATATTCTGATCATATTTTTATTATATCAATTTAAATAAATGTGCAAAACCACCAAAAGAATTTCAATTATTTTGAATTTTTTGCAGATTCATTCAATAATCTTCGACACTGATACATTTTAATGTTTTTTCATTCAGTATTGTAATTTTTGGTTTTCAATTTTTTAGTTTGAAACGCTTTTCAACACTGAATCAGTGGTTGATTTTCAATTGCTTGAATACTTCATTTTGCTAATTGTTGTTTTTGAATCGGTGTCAATTGCTGATAAGAAATTTGATAATCTTTTAATTCTAAAGTTGGCAAATTAGTTCCTTTTAAAGTTGACGTTTTTTCTAATAATGGTTTTAAATATTTTTGGATTGTTTGATAGACAAGTTGAGAATGAGGAATTGTTATGATTGGTTTTGCTTTCGGTACTTTGATCGGAGCTTTTGTTTTAATAATTCGACTTTTAATGTTTGATTTGGTTTCAGGTAAATTGTTTTTTGAATTAGATATGTTTGATAAATTTGCAACACTAGCGATAATTCCGCAAAGAAGAATGAAAAACAAAAGATGTAATTTTTTCAATCTTATTCAATTCATATATGAATAAATCACCTCAATCGAATTGATTTTACAACATTATTTAATTAAATTTTATTAATTTATAAAATTATTTATCAAAAGTGAGATTTTACACATCTAGTTTCTTCAACGGCGAAGAAAAAGTTGTCATGCGATCAAATAGAAAATAATTGAAACCAAAAATATAGCGAAAATAATACCAACAATAATAAGCATTGTTTGCCATCAATTAAAATTATTAAGATATAAAACATTGATTTTAATTGTTGTCGCTGAAACCATAGTTAAAAATAGCGTAAACAACCCACTAAAGAAATACATAGTGGGTTTTGTTTCTTTAAATTTTCTATCAACTCCTGAGATTTTTTCCTTTACGTCTTTAAGGTCAATTTGTATTTTATCTAAAGTTTTGATTTTTTCCGAAACCTTACTTGACAAATCATCATAATCTCCATCCCCACCTATTGTAAGTGCCTCTATTCATTCTTGTTTTTCTTCAGTTTGTTTTCATAAAGAGAATGCATATTTATATTCATTTGAATATAAATAATTTTTAATATCAGAATCTTTATTTTTTCTTCTTCAAATATTTATAAATTCAAAAAAAATTTTAGATTTTTTAAATTTATTTTCTAGATCAGACATATTAATTTAAATATTTTTTTACAATTTGGCTTGTAAATTCTTCGATTAATTTTTTGCTAACCACTTCATCAAAACCTAATTCGCGTGTTCGTTTCCATGGTTCTTGTTCATGATTTTCGTCTGATAAACGGATTCCTGACAAGCTACCTTTTTTTTGTACAACTTCTTTAATGATTGCAATAACATCTTTATCTTCTGACATTTTATTTGTATTTTTTTTATCATCGTAATTCAAAATCTTTGATTTATAAAGTCACGCCGTTTCCAAAACGACACCATATTCTCATGCTTTAAAATTTTCTTCAAATAAATGTTTTTGATATCTATGAAAATATAAAACAGCACAATATCATAGAATTTTCTGTAATTTAAGAACATCTAATCTAAATTTTCTATCATCAAACTCTTTTTTTATTCCATACGAAACTTCAAGTATATTAAACATTTCTCATTCACCTCTTCTTATTAAATTATTTATATGTGAATATTAAATAATTATATTCTAAAACTTAAAAAATGCAAACTACACAACTTAAAAATATTAATTAAATAATGCGCGTTTTTTTTAAATTAATTAAACATAAATTTAATATATAATTAGTTTATTAATTTTTATTTGATAAAAGAATAGCTTTTGTCACTATTAAAGAAATAAAAAACTATAAAATCAAAGTGATAAAATGGCTAAAAACCTTGATTATTACGAAGTATTAGGAGTTAGTAAAACTGCTTCTTTACAAGAAATTAAAACCGCATACCGTCGTTTAGCGAAAAAATATCATCCTGATGTTTCTAGCGAAGCGAATGCACAAGAAAAATTTAAAGAAGTTAGCCAAGCGTATCAAATACTTTCTGATCCTGAAAAACGCCAACAACATGATCAAGAATTAAATTCAAAAACAATCTTTTTCGATTATGAATTCAAAACTTCATCCAAAACAAAACAATCTATATGTCAATATTGTAATAATCAAACAAACAAATTTTACCATTTTGGTAATTCTGCTGAATTTAACTATAAGGTATTTAAACATTTCATTTCAATTAAATATTATCGAAAATTAATTCGAAAAAAATTATGCGAAGATTGTTATTCTTTTTTTTTACTTTGAATTATATTTGATTGTCTTGATTGTGAAACACAAGAACCAGCCACTAAAATATATAAAGATCCTGTGCTTGTAAATAAATTTAAAGAAAGGGGAATTAAATGTGAAGGTATTTTGTTAACAACTAAAACTCCACTTTGTGATTGACATTATTCAAACAAAAAATATTACCAATATTTATGAGATTTCATCAAATTAGGAGCGGTTTCATCATTTTTGGGAATATTATTTTTTGTAATTCCCGGTTTAGAATCTGTTTTATTCATAGGAATTATTTGTTTTGTGTTTGTTGGGATTTTATTATTACGCTTTTTAGGTTATTGATTCTACATTTGATTGTCTTTTACAAACGGAAAAAAAGTGTAAAAATTAAATTATTGAATAAAATAAATTTATTTTATTGATTCAAATAATATATTTTTTTCAAAAAAATAATTTTAATTAAAATTATTTTTTATTTTTTAATCTCATTAAAGCGATTTCAAAATAATCACTATTTTTTTCAATTCCAAAAAATCTTCTTTTTAATAGATTAGCAGCAACCCCAACCGTTCCTGAACCCATAAAAGGGTCTATTATAATATCATTTTCATTTGTGTGTATTGAAATTATATGCTTCATCAATTTTAATGATTTTTGGGTTGGATGAGCAGTTTTTTCTTTACCAGAAACAATTGCGGTTTGAAACTCTGGTCGTAAATAACTGATATCTTTCGGTTTATTGAATGTTCATTTTGCCTTCGGCTTTACAGCCCATATCGCGAATTCAGTATCAGTTACATACCTTCGTGTAATGTTTTTTGGGAATGGATTTAGTTTCTTTCATTTAATTAAATTTTTGGTTTCAGCACCTAACTCTTTTAACTTATCTATAATATGAGAGATATAATGAAATGAACTAAAAATAATTATTGAACCACCGTTTTTTAATTTCGGATAATATTTTTTTATTCAAGAATATAAATCAAAATTTTTATCTCAATTTCCAAAATCTAATCCACGTCGTTTATTTTTCATTTTTTCAAAATTATTTTTTTGAGAAATATTGTAAGGAGGATCAGTTATTATTGCATCGAAATAATTATCTTCAAAAAAATTATAATATTTCATACAATCATTTTTTATTATTTCATATTCTGATTTGATATCATTTGCATTAATTTTATGAATTATTGCATCTGCAATACTTTTCGCTAATAACGGCGGCACCGCATTTCCGATTTGCCTACATATTGATGATTTTCTACCGAAAAAAACAAAATCATCCGAAAAAGATTGTATTCTAGCTGCTTCTCTCGCTGTAATTGAACGATTTAATGTTGGATGTGTGTTTTTTCCGTTTGAAGGAGTATCAAAACGGGTATCAATGGTAGGTGAAATATCATCTCAATGAAGACGTGATCAAGTCGTTTTAAATTTTTGGTTTGTTCTCAAATGTAATGGTAAGTTTTTTTTAGTTCCTTTTTCGGGAATCAAACTTAATTTATAAAGTGTTTCTTTTGAATGTTTTGTCGAAATATGATTAAAAATAAATTTTGATTTTTTTCTCATAGTTTTTTGATAATCTGATAAAGGTTTTTTTAAATATTCAATTTTAAAAGAGCCTTCTCCAGAATTTAGAAAATTTAAATCTGATATTGCATCTTTGATGCTTGTTTTTGAAGAATGATTTGTTATTGGAATTTGAAATTTTATTTTTTTAGAACAGATAATAATTGCTCTAGATCTATTTTGCGGAATACCGAAATTAACTGCATTAATAATTTTATAATTTATTTTATAACCTAATTTTTTAGTTGTTTCAACAATTTTTTTTAAAAAAAAATTATTTGCAGTATTAAAAATCGTTGAAACATTTTCCATTATAAAGATTTCAGGATTTATTTTTTCAACATAGTTTAAAAATTCTAAAAATAGAAAATTTCTAGGATCTTTTAAACCTAATTTTTTTCCTTTCATACTAAAACCTTGACATGGCGGACCACCTATTATCATATTTATAGATTTTTCTTTCGCGAAATCAATAATTTTTTTTGTTAATTCGATGTTTTGAATGTCACCGACAAAAACTTTTGCGTTTGGATGATTGAAACGAAAAGTATTAGCAGCATCATTGTCTAAATCTAAACCACAAACAATTTCAAAATTTTTGTTCATGGACATTCCTCAAGAAAAACCACCTGCACCACAAAACAAATCTAAAATTTTATACATATTACTTAAGATTATTATAAATGTATTTAATTTTTTTTTCTAAAGTATAGGGTTTTTTAATAAATATTTCTACGAATTTAGAAGCTTCTTTTCTATTTTGTATAATTGACTCAATAATTGTTAATTGATCTTTTTCACTAGCACGATTTTTTCTCAATGTAGAATGGCATACTGGGCAAAGTTTAACTAAATTTGGAAAAAAATCCACATTGCCGTTCGCAAAAGAAATTACATGATGTATTTCTAAATAAGGTTTACCACTATCTCTCAAAAAACAGGTTCTATCTTCGACATTATATTTGTTTTTACAACCAAAACAAAAATCTCTAATACGTTCTTTTGCAATGTCAACAATTTTTTTATTACGTATTTGATAATTTTTTTTTGATTTTATTGATTTTTTATAATTCTTATCATCAAAAAAAATTTGTTTTTTTTGATTGAATTCTTCCGTATTATATTGTTCTAATTCAAGTTTATCCAACTTGTTATATTTATATACACGTTCAAAAATATTGCTATTTTTTTTAGATATATTTTTAGTTTTAATTTTTTCTTTATTTTCGTCTATCAATTTTCATTTTAAATAATTAAAAATTTTTAATTCATTTAAAACATCCGGATATTCGATAAAATATTTTAAATTTATTCTTAATTGTGTGTTTCTTTTGTTTATTTTATTATGGTATTCCTTTTGAAATTCTCGTATGTTTATATTTAATTGATTCAAATCATCTATTTCATTTAATAGAAAAAAAATTTTTAAAAGATAATTTGATGTTTGAATTTTTCTAATAATATCTAGTGCAAAAAAATTTCCTGTTATGTCCGGACTTCCGCGCAAACCTCATATCGCAACAAACATTTCTTTTATATAATGTTTTCCTTTTTGGTTTTGATTAACTATTTTATTAAGAATTCTACTGTATAAATCATTAATTAAATTATCTATTCTTTTTTCATCGTTCGTGTCAAACAAATTTTTTGGAATTTTAAAATAAAAATTACTGATCGAATGATTAATTTTAAAATTTATTTTTAATTTTTGTCTTAATTTTTTCGCAACGTTTTCAATCGTTTGTGGTGTTAATTTTATATTTAAAAATTTTGATTTTTTGTTTTGATATGAAACTTCAGCAATTCCTTTTTTATCAATATTCTTTAAGTTAAAGAATATTACACATAAAGATTGAAAATTTAAATTATTTATAAAGTTGTTATATTCTTCTATCATTATTGTTTTCCATAATAATTTAAACTAAAAAAATAATATTTAATTTAGTGTTAATTATTGTTTCTAATTATATTATTTATATAATTTTATTTTATTTATTTTTGAATTTTTATAAAGTGTAAAATGTAAATAAAGTAAAATATTATTCGTTCCAATGGAAGAAATCAATTTAATAATTTTTTGAAAACAAACCAATCATAATGGGATCAAGAAATTTTACAAACGTTACGAAAATGAATAAAAAAATAAAATTAAATACTATTTTCACAAAAGAATACATTGCCTTTACCCAACAGTATGCTTTGAATCAATCACCTGAAATGCGTGCTTTTTTTCATAAAAGTAATTCGTAAACTAGAAAAACAAAAATAACCTGCTTTTTTTGTTAAAATTTTACCAATGAAAGAAAAAAATAATCAAGATATTGATTTTTTTAATAATTTTTTGTTTTGTAAGTAAAAAATTATTTTCTAAATTTGCTAAATTTTCTCAATTAAATAAATTTTTTGGCTGTTGTTCTAATAGAATGGATAATTCTTCGAAACTATCAGCATTTTCCAATAATGATAATTCAGTTTTTTTATATTGATGTGGTAAATTAAAAGTAATTTCAAATTCTGGTTTTTCTAACACAGTTTCAATTTGCTCATCATTTAAAAAATCATGTAAATCAAATAAATGCTTTTTAGTTTTAATGGCATTATCAGTTCCTTTTAATTGTAATAAATTATGTTTTAATGTTTGGTATGTTTTTAACTTCGAATCAAAAGTGTTTTCTTCGTTCGAAAAATATTTAATTTGTTTTTGTTCTGTTTTTTCTGAATTTATATTTTTATTTAAAAAATTTTCGTCGTTGCCCATAATATTTATTTTTTTAATAACGGATATAATCGTTGTAATTTCTTAGCAAGTGTATCTTGATCACAATTAAATTCCGAATCAAGTTGTTTTAATTGCTGATTAGCATACTTAAGTAATTGATCAATATCAATATTTAAACGAATATCATGTTCTTTTAAAACAAAAACTTTTAAATTGATAATTAAAGTAATAAATGAATGGTTATACATTTTGCGTTTTTTTTAATATACTTTGAATGTTTATTAAAATCACTTTTATTTTATATTAATTCCGTGTTTTACAAAACATCCAAAATTTAAATAAATAATTTATATTATAGGGTATGATAAAAAATATTTTTTGTGTTTATTTTGATAATGATATTTGAAATCGCTTTGTTGATGAAAAGTGCAATACATTGATTGAATATAATAAATTCAATAATAAACATATTTTTAAGTCGCATTATCGTACATCTCCTGAAAAAATACTTATTATTAAAACGCAAATAACATCTGAGCAGATTTACAATTGTTCATTTCAAAAGGTTTTAGAATCGTATGTAATGATAGCTTACGAAAAAGCTAAAACCATTTCCGAACAACCCTTAGATGATTCAAAAACATCTGATATATATAGTAAGTTAACAGCGCCAATTTATCCTTTTATATTCCGTATATATTATGAATTAGAAAAAAATCAAAATAGATTTGATATTTTTGATTTTTTTTACTAATATTTTTCTTTTATTTTTAGAACGACATTGCATCGATAATGGTAATAAACGTTTCGCATTTTGTTATTTGGTTTTTATTATGTTTGATTTAGGATATTATTTTAAAAACACAAAAGGAAGTTGAAAAAATTATCCTTGATATTCAAAAACCATCAAGCGATTTGCAACCGAAATAAAAAAACACACAACAACATTTCTTGATTACAATGATAGTTTTAGGCATGTTGTTAAAAAATGAATTTATGATCATTCAATCTGTTTTTCATTAAATTTTGATTTTAATTATAATCATTTTGCAAATTGGTTGATCGATCAAAAATTGCTTTTAAATCACAAATTAAAATATAATGACCCTTTTATAAATAAAGAAAACCCAGAACAAGAAAAATTTTTAAAAAAAATTGTTTTTGATTTAAGAAAATATTAATTTTCATAAATAAAAAGGGAAAAATTAAAAACACCTTTTGAGAAGTACTTTAATAAGATATAATTAAAAACAATGAATTTGAAAGCAAAAAAAATTGAAAATAGTTTAAACACAAACTTATATGAAGAAAAAAGAATTACAAAAGTAGGAATTAAAAACTTCATAAAAGAACAACAAATAACCTCAAAAAAAAGAAAACAAAATAACATCACAAAAGCATTTAGATATGCTAATGACGACGAATGATACACAACTTATGAAGATGTTGTTTTTTTTATTAAAAACGCAAAAATACCAAAGAATAAAGTTATATGATGTCCATTTGATTTACACACCTCTAATTTTGTTAAAGCATTTAAGGATAATGGTTATAAAGTTATTAATTCGCATATTTTATACGAACAAGATTTTTATAAATACACTCCAAAAGAAGATTGAGATATATTGATATCTAATCCGCCATTTAGAAATAAACATAAATTATTAGAAAAAATAATAAAATTTGGTGCTGATAAAAAATGAGCTTTAATATTTGGTATTCAGGCATTAAATAGTGAAAAGTTTTGTGATAAATTACAAGATTTCAAAAAAATTCAATACATCCACCTTAAAAGAAGAATGTGTTTTACAAAAGATCATCAAAATTATGATGTAATGAATTTACAAAGACCTTCGTTTGCATCAATGTGAATATGCAATAACATGTTTAAAAAATCTATTCAAGTATGAAAAGGTGTTAATTACAAACAAGATAATAAGAAGTATTGTTAATGAAAATTAAAGTATCAAAGACACTTTATAAAATTTTAAAAGATAATTTAGATGAGCAAAACGCCAATTCTAAATATATTAACTCATTAATTCATCAAACATTATCATACGATAATTATATAAACGAAACCCTAAATAATTGTTTCTTTGAAGAAGATACTAAAAATTATCAAGGCGTGGTTGTTAATGATGAATTTGTGGTATATTTTTCTCAAATTTTAGATCCTAATTTAAAAACCAAATCAAGAAATACATTTATTGCCCAAAATTTTTTCTCAATTTACAACCTATCAAAGCAATTAAATTTACAAATTAAAGTATCATTAAATCCAATCAATCTTTTAGTTTTAAGAAAAAATAACAAAAATAGTTTTTCACCAACAGCAGACTCAATTAAAACAAATATGTTAGAAATGAATATGCTAGGAGTCGAATTTTCAAAAAGTCTTCTATTAGATAGCACTGTATTTGGAGATAATTTAGAAAGTTATTTATCGATTAAAAACAAAATGCGAAAACGAAACAAAAACAACGACGCCATGTATATAAGTTGTGGTGATTCAAACACTATTGATGTATATGGGACATTAGATGGAGCAAAATGAGGCAATACTTTTTTAAGTTGCGCTTTATTAAAAGCAAAACAAAAGAAATGAAATATAGATTATTTAAACTTCGTTTTTTATAAAAAATATTCATATAAACAAAAATCAAATAAGATAAAAACTTTAAAAGTTTTAAATTACAATATTGAAGATATAGCAGAACTAACTAATAATATCAATGTTGATAAAATCGCTCAAGAAAACAAAGATGAAATTAAAAGAAATCAAGTTATATTTAGACGAAATATTGAAAAAGAATATAATTTTAAAATTGAATGTTTTACATGTGATTATAATATGAAATTCAATTTAATTTCTAGTCATATTCATAGAGTAAAAGATATAGTCGAAGAATATAAATCTAACAAAATAAATAAAGAACAAGCGAAGAAAGAAATTATTGATGGGATTAATGGTTTTCTATTATGCCCAAATCATGATAAAGAATTTGAAAAGGGAATGATTTATTTTGATTTGAACAATTATACATTTAAAATTAACGAAGGAAATTCAAACATTATTTCTTCAAAGAACCATAACATAATTGAAACTATACAAAAAAGACTTAAAAACAAAAAAATTGAATTATCAAATCTTGAACTAAAGAAAAACCAATTTGAAGGGTATGTGGCAAAACACCAAGAAAGAACAAATGTCTTTAAAGATAATATAAATGGATAAGAATAATCAAAATAAAAAATCACAACATAAAAAATAAAATTAAATACTATTTTCACAAAAGAATACATTGCCTTTACCCAACAGTATGCTTTGAATCAATCACCTGAAATGCGTGCTTTTTTTCATAAAAGTAATTCGTAAACTAGAAAAACAAAAATAACCTGCTTTTTTTGTTAAAATTTTATCAATGAAAGAAAAAAATAATCAAGATATTGATTTTTTGTTTAATTTACTAACAAAACATAATTTTCGTGATTTAATTTGAAATGTTGCGCATGAATCAAATGATGAAATCTTTAAGCAAAAATTACTTAAGATTCATAATTATTGAAAACCATTATTGGATGGTTATCATAAATTTCTTTTACCACCAGAAAATGAACTTTTTATTTCTTTAAAAACCGCTTTTGATAAATTAACTTCTCGACAAAAATTCACAATTATACAAAATAATTTAAAGTTCGGAGTTTTTTTAAAAGAAAACGAAATTAGTGATTTTCTAAAATTAACCACGGACAATTGAAAATATTTTGCTTTAACTTTTGTAAAAAACATCGAAAACATCAATTTAAGAGAATTTGAAATTAACGGATCATTAAATCAAATTGGCCGATTATTATTAAAAAACAAAAAAATTAAAAATCGTAAGTTAAAAATACAAGAACTTTATAACAAATGGGAATTGGATTTAATTCATCAAAATTCTGACACATATTTGTCTTACAAAGAATTAAATCTTTTATGAGAAAAAATTGGATTTAATTGAAATCAGTTTTTAACAAAGATTACAGAAACTTTATTAAAATCTGATGGTTTACTAACTCCAGACGGCAAAGATAAGTTTTTTCCAAAAAAAATGAATATTTTAAAACTCTTATACATTGATCAACTAAAGCTATTATTAAAAGCGAGCAATATCAAAAACAAATCCAACCCCAAAAAGATTCTTATTAATTTAAAGTCTCAAGTTTCAAAACAAGCAATTAATTCTGGTGAAATGAAAACTTGATCATTACCAGGCTTAAACAGCCAAAAAATTAAAGAAGATATTGTAAAAAATAAATATACGAATCCTTTTGCGTGCATTAAAATACCAGAAAACAATCAATTTGCAAAAAACAGAGGGCAATTTCTTTTATTTGATTTATTTTTTCATAAACCAATTCTTTATTCGCGCGAATTAAATATGCCGATTGAATACTATTGTGGTTTTTCGCAAACTTTAGCAATGTCTTTTTTTTATTATTATTTTATTATGGAACGGAATTTAAAATTATCTCCAATTTTTGGATACAAATGATCTTCTGAAATTACAAGACTTAATGCTGATTTTTATTACTATTTAAGACAAAATGATATTTTTAGTGCTGGTATGTTAGCAATTAGTTTTTTTCAAAAAACAATCATTCGATTATTTCCTTGAATGGAATCCGAATTTCAAGAAGAAACATGTAATTTTTGAAATGTTTGCAAAATCATCAAAAAGTACATGAGTAAAGATTATCAATATTTTATCGATTTAACTTTTTTTAACGAACGTGATGAAACAACATTGTTTTTAAACGCACGTAATCGCCTTTTTCATTTTAAACAAAACTTTAATCTGCTTCATGCTTTTGCAATTTACACTTTAGCAATTGAAAATCATCGTATACTTGAAAAAGTTTCATTAGAATATTATAAAAATTGAAAATTTTCTAAAAAAGACGAGATTTTATAATTTAATAAATTGTTTTTCAATTCCTACAACAAAAAATAATTTAATTTGTTAACTGCATATTTGACTAGTGAAATCAATTAAATTGCATTTGATTTGAATATCATTTTAAGCTTGTGATTTAATTTGTTTATTAAAAAATGTTGAGTGATATAATAGGGGCAAAATTCGAAAGAAAGGAGATATATCGATAATGCTATTCATTAAAGGTCCAGAAAATCCAAACTACCCTTCTAGTACTGGTAATCCATCTGGTGGTGGACGTGGAAATACACCAAAATAATTTTTCTAATACTTGATAATTGTTTAAAAGCTATTTGCTACAAATAATATCAATTTCTTTTCCCATCGTTATTAATTAATATATTAGTGGCGATGGGAAAAATTAATAATATTATCAATTGCGATATTTAAAATTAATCTGAAATAACAAAAAAACCTATTGTATTTTAGATTTGTGCTTCGATTTGATCATGTTTAATAATTTTTTCCTGATTTTTCGAATCAATGTAAGCATTGATTTCCTGTTCCTCAATTTTTTCATACAATTTTTTCAATTTATCATAATCCAAAGCTTTAATTAATTCTTTTATTTTTGCGTTAATATTCATTAAAAACCCGATTGATGATTTATCATACATCAATCTGTGGATTATATTGTTTAATTTTTTCTTTTCTTTTCAGAAACTTCAAAGGTCATCGCTGATTTTTTGATTTGTAATCAAAATTCCAAAAATATTTTTTAATTTTCCTAAATGTTTTAAATATTTGTTTTTTTTGTTTACATCAAATTTTTTCATCAAATTATCTGTTCTGTAATCTCTTTGAAATAAGCAAAAAATCAAACGATCTTGTAATTTAGTAATTCCTTTTTCGTCTAGTAATTTTTTATTTTTTTTGCTAAAAATATTTTCAAATAAAAACTGAAATTTTTTCATTTGATCATCTTCAATGCTAGCAACATTAAATATTATTAAAAATTCCATAATCGTTCTTATTGTACAAGCAAATGCATGAGTGTAAAACTTTAAACCACTATTATGCTCCAATTGATTTAACAAATCCAAAAACTTTTTACTAAAATTTCATTTTTGAAATTTTGTCATTATTTTAATTAGTTCTGGAACTCAAATTTTAGTATCTGATTTCAGGATTTGTAAATTATTTCTATGTTCTTTCGAAACCTCTGAATCAATTTCGATTTTTAATAATTTTGATAATTCGTCAATGAATAATTCATATTCTGGATGATCACTAAAATTTTTTCTTGTCGTTAAAAGTTTTTTCAAAAATCATCTTTTTATAAATTTCAAAAAAGTATTTTTAAAAATACTTTTTTCTTCGTTTATTTTGGAAGTTTTTTTGTCATAATCAATTTTTATAAATTTATCCTTTTTATCCTCTCAATTAATTCCAAAATCTTTTAAAACCAATTTCAATATCCCATTTCAAAAATTTTCTTGCAAAGCAGAAACCTGGCTTTTAACCATAAATTCCTTCGTCAGATCAAGATTTTTTTCTGTATCAGATTCTGCTATTTTATATGAAAGCTGTGCATGTTTATAATCACTTCTGATTATTTTTTCTTTTTTACTTAGTTTGCTTTCATATTCTCATTTTTCTTTTGCTGTTAAATTAATTCCATTTTTAAAATAGTTTAGTAAATTCAAAAAATATTGACCACGCGACCATTTTTTAAAACCAACCGCCTCACCATTAACATGTTTGTCATAAATTTTTTCTCACAAATACTCATTATCATTTTGAACAATTACTGCTCTAAAAAATCTATTCTTTATTTTAAAATCACTAATATTTTTTTGAATTATTTTTATTTTTTCGTTAATTTTTGCGTAATTTTTAATAATTTTAATTTTTAAATCTTTTTTTTGATTGTTGTATTCTTGATTTTTTAATTTTTCATACATATTATTGTTATTTTCAAAAAAAATTAATTTTGGAAATTTGATAATATTAAAAAAAATTTTTAAACATAAAATTCTTCTATTTCCTTCCGCGACAATGTAATTTTCATTATTACTTTTTAATAAAATGATTTCGCTACTTGATTTGAAATTGTTTTTCTCAATACTATCAATTAAATCCAAAAGTTGCGATAAATCACCTTCTCTTTCTAATAATTTTTCAGCAACTTTTTCTTGGTTATTTTTATCTAAATCCTCTGTTAAGATCTTACATAAATTATCTTTTATACTTTCAATTTCTTCAAATCGTGGATTTTTAGCTGAAATTAAAATTGTTTCTAATTTATCGATTTCAATTTCTTCAAATCAAATTTTGTTTTCTCTCATTTTATAATTTCCTCAAAACTAAAATTTTTTCAATTTTAGTTGCTCTCCCTTTTTTAATATTTAATGAATTACTGTGTTTACGGTTTTTGTGATTGTGATAATGAAAAAGACTATCAAATTTAAATTGAACTTGATTTTTAATCTCATCTCAAACGATTTTAATTAAATTTTTATCATGAACATCTCCAACCACCAAACAAACTCGTGCTTTAGATTTCATTTTCGGATACAAATTATTCAAAAATTTGATCATAAAAGCTTTATATTCTTTAATTTTTAAATTATCAGCTAATTTAATTTGCTTTGATAATTGTTTGCGTTCAAAACCTAATAATCATAGCTTTAATCAATTATTTCCAGTGTAATTAACAATATTTAAATACGGTGGTGAGGTGACTGTTAAATCGATGCTATTATTATTAATATTATTGAATGGTTTTGAAGCGTCATGTAAAAATACGTCACCTTCTATTAAATTATTTAAATTGTATTTTGCATATTTCAAAAAGCGCGCTTTTAATTGATCAAAAATATTAACATCAGGTTTAATTAATTGATGTTTTTTGACATATTTTTTAACATAATTAGGTGCCATTGATACTCAATTTGGCATACTAACTGACAAATAAATTGTTGTTCCGTCTTTTCGCATTGGTCCATGCATAATTCCTGCTAATAATGCTAATAAAAACGTTGCGTTATTATCCAATTTATTTCAATTTTTTCCATATTTTTCTTGAAAAAATATCAATTGCGCTAAAGTTGAATTGGAATAATAATTTCTAATGTCTTCAAATTTTGATTCATGGATTTTTTGAAGATATGTTTTTTGGTGTTTTAAAAACATTGTTTTTCATTCTGTGATTTTTTCTAAGCATTTATCAACATCAAAAATTTTCGCTCTTGCTTTTGAAAGAATGTATGAATAAGGATTTAAATCGGTAGCAACAAAACGTCTTTTTAATAATCTTGCACTATATAAAGTTGTTCCACGTCCAGAAAAAGGATCAAAAATTAAATCATTCTTTTTGCTGTATCTTTCAATTAAAAAATCACTAAGTGATGGATGATACATAGCTAAATACGAAGCAAAACTAATCAATCCAATTTTATTGTTTTTTTTTAAAGGAATTGGTTTCGGATTAGCATTTATTTCTTGCGGCCAATTACTATAATGCGTAAGTTCGAAAGTGTTCTTTAATTCATTCATTCGTTTTATGCTTATTTAATAATTAAATTATATTATGAATTAAATTTAATTGTTTTCTCTTTATAAGATTAATTTAATAAAGTTTGATTTTAGGTATTTATTAACAAAAAAGTAGATTAAAAAATCATTATAATTATCACTGTATAATTCAGTTGAATAATTCTGTTAACAAACTTTAAGATAAGTATTTTATTTATTGAATTTTAAATAAAATAAGTTATACTTATTTTGTATTCATATATAAATAAATTATTTTTTATTATGATTGATATAAATAAATTTGCCGGTTTTTGAATTTTTAATCACTTGCGTTCCAATGTATTCGCCATTTTGACTAAATTGATTATTTCCATCACTACTTGCTGCTTCCGTATTGTAAGGTGGATCAATGTAAATGATATCGATTTTTTTTCTATGGGTAATTAACAAGTTTTTTAACCCGTCAAAATTATCACCAATGATGAGTTTGTGAGTTAATTGATTATCGGTTTTGATAATGTTTAAATTTGGTTGATTTTCAATTAAACTGATTTTTTTGACATTTGGTTCTGGTGCGTAATCAAACGTAAAACCAAGTTTAACGCGTTGGATAATAAAATCATATAATGCTTTAATTTCATGATCAGATGCTTTTTCCAAAATTCTACAAGCAAGTTGTTTTTGTTCGTCATTAAATGCTTTGTGATGAATAGCGTTGATTTTAGCAATTGCTTCTTTTCTTAACATGTTTCAAAACCTTTTAAAATTGAATATTTTTTATTTTTTATGTCTTTGATAATTTATTTTTTTAATAATGGGTATAACTTTTGTAATTGCTTAGCAAGTAAATCTTGATCACAATTAAATTCCGAATCAAGCTGCTTTAATTGCTGATCGGCATACTTAAGTAATTGATCAATATCAATATTTAAACGAATATCATGTTCTTTTAAAACAAAAACTTTTAAATTGATAATTAAAGTAATAAATGAATGGTTATACATTTTGCGTTTTTTTTAATATACTTTGAATGTTTATTAAAATCACTTTTATTTTATATTAATTCCGTGTTTTACAAAACATCCAAAATTTAAATAAATAATTTATATTATAGGGTATGATAAAAAATATTTTTTGTGTTTATTTTGATAATGATATTTGAAATCGCTTTGTTGATGAAAAGTGCAATACATTGATTGAATATAATAAATCTAATAAGAAACATATTTTTAAATCACGTTATCGCATATCATCTGAAGAAATACATATTATTAGAACGCAAATAACATCTGAGCAGATTTACAATTGTTCATTCGAAAAAGTTTTAGAATCGTATATAACTTTGGCTTATCAAAAAGCCGAAACCATTTCCAAAGAACCCTTAGACGATTCAAAAACATCTGACATATATAATAAATTGAAAACTCCAATTTTTTCTTTTATATACCGCACAAATTATGAATTAACAGAAAGTCAAAATAGATTTGATATTTTTGATTTTTTTACTAATATTTTCCTTTTATTTTTAGAAGGACATTGCCTTGATAATGGTAATAAACGTTTTGCATTTTGTTATTTAGTTTTTATTATGTTTGATTTAGGATATTATTTCAAATACACAAAAGGAAGTTGAAACAATTATTCTTTATATTCAAAAAAAATTAAGTGATTTGCAAAGGAAATAAAAAAACACACAACAACATTTCTTGATTACAATGATAGTTTTAGGCATGTTGTTAAACAATGGATTTATGATAATTCAATCTGTTTTTCATTAAATTTTCATTTTAATTATAACCATTTAGCGAAATGGTTGATCGATCAAAAATTGCTTTTGGATCACAAATTAAAATATAATGACCCTTTTATAAATAAAGAAAACCCAGAACAATCAAAATTTTTAAAAAAAATTGTTTTTGATTTAAGAAAATATTAATTTTCATAAATAAAAAGGGAAAAATTGAATACTATTTTCACAAAAGAATACATTGCTTTTACACTGAAAACGTTTTATGAAAAATTAAAATATTTAGTTAATAATTTTATTATTATTTTTTCTGTAAATATTTTGGTTTTTAATAACATTAAATATTGAACTACAAATATTATCAACTATTCTTAACTTCATTTCTAAATCTTCAAACAAAAATTCGCTATTACTATGCATAAATTCTTGTAATGATATGAGATGGGACATTTTGTTTGAAGTTTTTGAAACAAAATTTTCGATTGACACAAAATCAAACTTCTTTAAATCAAAATTGTTTTTCATGTGCTCGATAATTTCTGTGATTTGTTTGCTTATCGTTTTTTGATTTTTATAAGAAATGTGTTCACCTTTTATCATTTCGAAATATCTTCTAGTTAACAATTCAACTATAGTTCTTAAAGAAATCCCTACCAAAAAACGGTATTTTTTCATTTGTTTTTGACTTAATTCGTGTATTGTTTTTATTAATACGCCCAATTTCGAATTTTCGTTTTTTGTTAACGAATAAATATTTTTAAGATAAATATTTTCTTTTTGATTTCTTTTTTTCGTGTCATTTGTTTGATTGTTGTTAACTATTTTAAAAGAATTATAATTTTCCAATTCTTTCTTATGATTCAACAATTCATCGAAAACCCCTTTTTCTTCATTTGTTGAGTAATTTTTTTGAATAGATTCAATTGTTTTTTCAGCATGTCATCCACTGAAAAAATCAATACTTGTTTTTTTAGGATTTTTCAAACGATAATGTAATACATATTGAATTTTTTTCAATGTATCTTTTTCATCGGTACTTTCATATTTTCCGTCTTTTTTTATGATGTTGAGTCAAGCTTTTGATTTTGAGTTTGTTAACATATCTCGTGCAACAGTTCATGAAATTGTTGGTTTTTGGTCAATTTTTTCAACAAATATTTCAAAATCAATTTTTTTTAATAAACTATGTAAATAAACGGCCGTTGCCTCATTTTGATTAATTTTTGTTTCTCATGTTCCTCATTTAGTTTGAAATTTGCCATTTTTTAGTTGGTTTTCAGCATGTTTTCTTTCCAAAGCTTTTTTAATTTCTAGTTCACTCTGATAAACTGTTATCACACTTTTTCCCAAGTTTTCTTTTATTGTTTCGAAATTGCTTTGATATTTTGAAATTAATTTTTTAATTTTTTGATAAAAAATTTCATCAAAAATTTTGATTTTGTTTCGAAATTTTTCTGAAAACAAAATTTTAAGTGCAAAAATTCTTCTGTTACCATCCAAAACAATTCATTTTTCACTTTCTCTTTTTACCATAAAGTTATTTTCGAATAACTTTTCTTTTAATATGTCTTCAATCAAATCAAAGATTTGATTCTTGTGTCTTTCTCTCATCAAAAAACATTCTCATGGTTCTTTTACGAGATGGAAAATTAATTGAAAACGAGGATTTTTCAACCCAAGTTCAAAGGAATCAATATTCTCCAAAATATTTATAATTTTATTCATAAAAGAATTTTATCATTTTATTGATAAAAAACTCATATTCGTTGATTATAATTTTTTGGCTTTTAGATTCAAACGACTTTCAATCAAACACAAATGTTTCTTTTTGCCTTAGAAAACAGTCTTTAAATTGTGTTTTGTGCTTAATTTCATTTAAATTCATAACATTGTTTTTTAATAAACCGATAAAAAACATTTTTGGCACATGATAATGTTGTGATTGTTGTTTTTCGTATAATAAGAAATATTTTTGTAATATTTTTGCGGTTATTTTTTCAAATTTTTTAATTTCGCCATTCGAATTAAAATAAGGAATTTTTTCTTGTAAAAACAACATATTAAAATAAGGAACATCCGATAATTGAATATTGGTTGTTTCGCCAATTAAATTTTCAAAATAATTGTTAGCGTTTTGAGCATAATTTTGCATAATAAATTTAATTCCCACACAAGCAATGATTTGATTGTTTTTTTGAATTGCAATATCAACGGTTTTATCGTAATATTTTCCTTTAACTTTAATTTCACGTGAATCATTTTGACTGAGTGAAAAAATTTGATATTCTTTTGAAAGTTGGTTTTTTAAATCATTTGCAATTGCGCCGTGTAAAATTTTTAACTTTTTATTTGAACGTGATCCTGATTCTAAATACTCATAATACGAATCTTTTAGTACGTATAAAATTTTTTGTTGATTATTGTTGATTTTGTAGCTCATAATTAATAAATTTCTCTAAATCTTTACTTCGAAAGAATAAAAATCCATTCTGTTTATAAAAACCAAGTTTTTTAACAAAATTAACAAATCGATCATTTTTTATAATTTTTTCGATGATTTTTTTATCGACAGAATCATTTCAAGTAATATAATAACCACTATATATTCCTTCTCCGTATTCCAAAAATTCTAACTTAATATCAGATTTATTTCTAATTATGTTATTAATAGCAAATTTAGGTTTATAAACGTCTTTTACAGCTTGATTTCTTCCAAATAAATATCATTTGCTATCTTTTGTTTTTTTATCAAGTTTTAATTTATGCTTTAGTAAGAATTGTTTTAATTTGTCCATTTTCTTAATTTCTTCTCAACTTAATGCTTGGGCATTATTTTTTTTATATGGGAAAAATGTTCAAAATTTTTTACCAGTTGATGCTTTGAAAGTTCGAATTAAATATTTATTAAATCCAAATCATTTTTTTTCTTGATTAAAAAAGATTTTATCGTTTAAAGTTGCAAAACCATTTTTTACAATTACTTTTTGATGTGGATTTGAATTTAAAATGGTTTTGATTTCATCATCAAAAATCAATTCTTTTTTCGCATCTTGGTCATAATCAGTAAATTTAATATTTTTAATTTGATTTTGAAAATTTTCATATTTGAATCTTTTTGTGTTGAGATTTTGATTTCTTAAAATCAACACCGTTGAATAAGTTGCATATTGATTAAAAATTTTAGCTCAACCAAAATCTTTTAAATAAATAATTAGTCTATTATCTAAAATGTGTTTGCGTAAATGTTTACCAGCAATTGATTTAAGATATGAATTAGGTGCTATATAACCTAATTTACCAGTTTTTTTTAACATATTTAAACCAATATTAAAAAATGCCAAATACAAATCGGTATTACTACTTTTACAAAAAGGAAATTTTTTGATTGTGTTATGCTTAGATAAATTACGAACCCTTACATATGGCGGATTTCCAACCACGTAATCCATTTTTTGATTAAATTTATTACATTCAATTGTGTTTTCACAAAATATTTGTCAATTAACATTTGTAACGTTATATTCTGCTGCTTTTAAATCCACTTTTTGCTTACAAATTTTTCATAAATTAGGATCAATTTCAATTCCGAAAATATATTTTTCTAATTGCTTTTTTAGTTTGATTAAATCTTGATTCATTTTAAGAAATTCGTTACAAAATCTTTCAATGATTTCGATTAAAAAATTACCAGTTCCACAACTATTATCAATAATTTTTTTTGTTAATATTTTTTTACCCGAATAACCAACTTTATTTAAAATTAACTTTACAATTGCTAAAGGAGTGAAAACTTGACCATTTTTTTTAACGTTTAAAATTGAATTTTTATTCATAGGTTTAATTAATATGTGTTGGTTAAATTGTGCAAAATGATGTTAAAAATAAATTTGTGTTTGTATATTTTTGATTATTTGATAATTGTATTATTTGATTTCAAGATCATAAAATTAATCTTTTTTCCAATTTGAAATATTGTTTTTTATTATATATTTAAATTATATTATGAATTAAATTTATATAATTTGTCTTGGTTTCATTTATTAATTTATTGACAAAAAAATATAGTTTTAAATTCGTTTAATTAGTATTTTTTATTGTTAAAACGTTTGTGATTTTTTGATTTGGGATTAATTTTCTTTTTCATTCATTCAAATCATAAGTTAATGATATGGGTTGGATCTGAATCTTCTATTAAATAAGTATGATGAAACAAACTATTTCGTGCGTTTTTAGATTTTTGATCATCACCATAAAGTTTTGGTTCGTTTTTTCATCGATTCTCTTTTTTTTCACTTAATAAACAAATTGTAATTAAATCTTTTCTTTTAATAAATTTACTATATTTTTCAATTTTTTCTTTTTTGTCCCAAAAATTTTTATTTTTGAATTCAATTTCTTCTAATTTTTTTAAGAATCATTTTTTTTCAAAAATGTTTTCGATTTTTAATTTTAAGTTTTCAAAATCAATTGTTTTTATTTCTTTACTAAAACATTTTTTAAATTCATTTTTATCTAATAAATCAAACCGCATCAAAAACGCGAAATTAACTTTTTTAATATTTTGAAAAATAATTTTATTTTCATCACATTTTAAAACGATTTTTTGTTCGGTAATTTTGTCATTTGTTTGATTTACAAATTCTAATTTAAATGCTTCTAATTTTTTGATTGGTTGTGGTTTTTGAATTTGATTAATTACTTGTCAGTAACAAAAAGCCATAAAGATAATTTCTTTTTGTTGCAATCATTTGAAAAAATCAATTTTTAATTCATCATCAAAATATCTTTCAATTTCTTTTGTCACTTTTTCTTTAAATTCTTTAAAATTATCATTTTTTAAACTAGCAAAATGGTTATTCAATCCTTCTTTTTCAATAATAATTTGTGTTTCGTATTCTTTTGGAAAATTTGTTCGAATTTTAAATATAGAATGAATAAGATTATTTCATTTTTGAACTATGTTTTTGCATTGTGTTTCAGACAATGTTGATAAATTGTTAAGATCATTTAAAATGTCTGATTTGTTTTTAATGATGTTTTCTAAACTATTTTTATACAAATCATCTAAATTAAATTGTTGTCGTTTTATATTATTAAAACCATGTGTTTGAAAACAATCATTTAAATCATCGCTTTTCTGGAATTCATTATTATGATTTAATATTATTTCTAATATTTTTTCAAAGCACGATTGATAATTTTTATATTTTTCACTTGATTGTTGTTTTGAATCATAATTCTTTTTATATCTATTTTGTCTTAATAAATAATTTGCTATAAAAACTGATCGGTGTCTTAATTCGTTATTTACTAATGCAAATTGTTGTTGAGTGTTTTTAATTTTTTTTCGATTATTAGAATATATAATTTCTGATTTAAGTTCGCTTCTTTCTTTAAAAAGTTTAGAAAATTTTCAGCATGAATATTCTTTATTTTCGTCATTAGTATCATTAAAAATGTTTGTTAATTTAGTTTCAATTTTTTTAATTTTATTTTTTAATACTGACTTTCAAACGAGAATTCAATTGATTGTGTTCGTTTCTTGGTTAACAAACACTTCTTTTTCATTACCCAATTCGTCTTTTGAGTTTTTGAATACTTTTTCATGGAAATTTTTTATCAAATCTTTGTTTTCAGTTGATAATTGAAATTGTTCTTCCTTTAAGTTGAATTTATTAATGAATTTATTGATTATTTCAGTTTTCTTTTGATTCTTTACAATTAAGTTTTTAAGAAAATTAGTAATTTTTAAAACGATTTTATTAAGATTAAAAATATCTTTTAATTTTAATTCGTTTTGATAATTATTTTGTTGAATTGCAAAAGATATAAGTTTTGAAAAATTTTTTAAAGAAACTCTAAAAATAAATTCTTTATATCTAAATAGAAAATGACGTTTTTTATTTAAAAAATAATAATCAAATTTTTGTATCTCTTCTTTTTCAATGTATTTATTAAATTTTTCACAATCAGAACGAAGACACCTAAACTTTTTATTACCAAAACTTAAAAAATGTTTATTTAATTCACTTTTTTCAGTTTTACCATCACAAATTGGCTGAATTTTTCAATTAAAATCGTTATTTTCATTTTCATTTTGTTCTAATATTTTAATTAATAAATCAAAATCAAATTGTTGATCTCTTTTTTGATCAAATTCTTTTTGACGCCGTTTTTTAGTTTTTTTTAACTCTTTTAGTTCATCTTTGTTTGGTTGATTTTTAATTTTTTGATGAATTTCTTTTAATTCTCCACCCACTTTATATAAGTTAGGTTGATTTTTGGGTTTTTTTGATAATTGATCATTGTGGAGAGTGCTTCATTTTGATCATCAATATATTTCATTCTCAAAATCTTTTCTTGGTTTTCTTGGAATGTTGATTAAATTTTCAAATTCATATATTTTTGCTTTAATTTCTTTAAAATCAACTGGTTCTAAAATTTTTTTGATTTGATTTTTAAAATCTAATTTAAGGTATTCATATTCACTTTTATATAAAAGAGAACTTGTAAATAAAAAAAGCTTTAATCAAAAGTATTTGGGGTCTCGGTTACTTTTTATTTCATCTCAAAAACGATATAAATCACCAATTTTAGTTTTTGATTTTTTTTGTTCGTCAGTAAATTGTAAAAAATTTTCTAATTGAAGATCGGTGTGTAAATTTCCTTCTTGGTCTTTTTTTTCGTTTCAATATCTATAATGCGATACAAAATCCCGAACTAAATTATAAATTGTTCTTCGTTTTGTTTCTTTATTAGAAAAACTTGTTTGATTAAAAATTTTAAGAAATTTATTTACTACAATGCGCTTTTCTAATTTAATTTGAAAACTATTATTTTTTGAATAATTTAAACGTCAACTAATAATTTTATGATTTTGATCATTTTTTTTTAATAATTTGTCAATTTTAAATAAATGATTAGCAAATATTGCTTTTAAATGAACGTCATAAAATTTTTCAGATGTTGTCATTTTTGGAATTAATAATTTTTATGTTTCAAATAATATTTTAACACTAAACTCACAAATCAAATTGTCATTATTGATTAATTTTTTCAATATTAATTACGTGTAGTTCTATTAACAAATTTAATAGGTCTCTATCAAGAACATTTGACACATTTGCCCAAATTAAGCGTAGTTCTATTACCAAATTTAATAGGTCTCTACCGAATATTTGACACACTTTATTGGTTTCGTGTGCGTAGTTCTATTAACAAATTTAATAGGTCTCTACCTCGGGTTTATTTAAGGAAACAGGTTCAGCGGCGTAGTTCTATTAACAAATTTAATAGGTCTCTACCCAATTAAAAAATTATTCCCTATAAGAATGTGCGTAGTTCTATTAACAAATTTAATAGGTCTCTACCTATATTTTGATCGTTTAAGCGCTTAATATTGCGTAGTTCTATTAACAAATTTAATAGGTCTCTACCAATAATAATGAATAAAAAATGTTTAGAATGGCGTAGTTCTATTAACAAATTTAATAGGTCTCTACCACCTTTTTGAAAATTTACAACAATTAATTGGCGTAGTTCTATTAACAAATTTAATAGGTCTCTACCCATTTACATTAAAATTAACGAGCTCTCCTTGCGTAGTTCTATTAACAAATTTAATAGGTCTCTACCCAATAGATGACGGAGTAGTGTTTTAATGATGCGTAGTTCTATTAACAAATTTAATAGGTCTCTACCTCTTACTTGGACTATCTGGTCTTTGTATCAGCGTAGTTCTATTAACAAATTTAATAGGTCTCTACCACTAAATAAAATTTTACACAAAAATTTTGATTTTAACGAATAATATTTGTTTAATTTATTAAATTAATATTTTAAAAAACCTTAAATTATTTTGAATTTTAGTAAAAATTTAACTAGTTTTTGCAATGAATTATGTAAATTACAAATATTCTTTTGCTATTTTTAAAAAAATGATTAATATCATTTAATTATTAATATTTTTTTAACTAAGTTTATTGTTTATTTTTAAAAGGATTATCAGTATCTAAAGATAAATCATTGATACGAATTGTAAATTCATTTGCTTCTACATTATTGTCTGTCATATTTACAAGTCACATTTTACCAGTATCTGTTTCTAAAACAATTGCTCATCTTGCATTTGATCCATCGTTGTTTGTTTTCCCATTTAGATTTCCGTTCGCATATAAAACTTGATATTGTTTATCAATACCAATTGAAGTTCAGATACTAATTTTATCTCCGATTTTTTTCGAAACTCTGATTCCAAGCTTACCAGAATCTGATGACGATGTATCTTCTTTAAGAACAAACCGTGGTTTTTGTGCGTCAATATAATCAAATCAAACTCAAAAATAAAGAACATTCTGATTATTAGTTATTTTAACCTTTGAAGACGAAATTTGAAATTTAGTTTTGTATTTAAAAGATCAATCTTGTAAAATTTCACGATTAAATTTATAATGAGTTTCATATTTTGTTCAATTAGCAATTTTAGTAGGATCATTTAAAGGTATAAGATCTAAAAGCATTTGACTTTCTTCTTTATTAATTGCTTTATTGATTTTTTTCCCATTTTTAGGATCAATTCCTAAATATTTTTCTGTTTCGCTTTTTTCTTCGTTTGCTAATTTGCGAAATCCACCATATAAACTTAAAGGATGATATTTATTTTTTAAAGTTCGTTGATAAATGTCTTCACTTTTAATTATTATATTTTTTTTAATACCATAAAAATTAACTATTTGACTTTCGCCACCTATATTTCCGTCATCTACATTCAGTATTTTTACTTTTCCGGTTTTTGTTTCTAAAACAATTACAAGATCGGCATTTGATCCATTTAAGTTTGTGATTCCAGTTTGATCGCCTTTACGAGAATATAAAAGTTGATATTTCTGATTTACACCAATCGGTGTATTAATTGGAATAAGTGAACCAAGGTTTTTTGCAACTGATCTTCCTAAGACAGTCCCTTCTAGTTTTTGTTTATCACTAGGAATACTCAAAATGTATACCGCTTCACCATCTTTATTATATTTAAATGTGATTTCAAAATTAAGTTTTGATAATTTACTTAACATTTCATATGCACTATCAAAGTAATATCCAATTTTCATTTCAAATCCTAATCTATTTAATACTTTATTACCAGGATATGTAGTATCATCTGTTGGAAATCTTAAAAGTTTTTTAATAAAATTAAAATCACTTACCTTACCAAGATCTAATAAATCCGAATATGATCCTAATGTCACTAAATTACTTTTAGTAAGTCAATCATTTAAAACACTTGTTTTGATTATGGCATCTTTTTGATCATCTGTTAGTGTTGAAACAAAACCACCGTATATAGAAGATATACTTTTGGTAGGTGCTCTTTCCCCACTTGGACCTTGTGGACCGGTAGCTCCTCGTGGACCCGCTGGACCTTGTCGTCCGATGTCACCTTTCAAACCTGCCAAACCAGTTGCGCCTTGTGGACCAACTGGACCTTGTGCACCAGTTTTACCTTGTTCACCTTGTGGACCTACTTTGCCATCTGGACCTGGTAGTCCTACTGGTCCTGGTTGTCCGTCTTTCCCGTCTTTACCATTTTGTCCGGGAACACCTTTTAAACCTCTTGGACCTCTTGTTCCAGGATTTTCTGTTGGTTTTACTTTGTATAAAGATATCCCAATTCCAGTTGAACCTAAAATAATTGCTAAAACAATTGAAGCAATAATTAAAATATTATAGTTTTTCATTTTTGACCCACCTTTTTTTAATTCATAAAAATTATAATTCGTCTTTAATAATAACATATTTTTAATTTTATATAACCAGAATTCAAAATATTCATTTTTTCTTGGAATAATTATTTAATCGATTTAAATTATTAATTCAATTATTTCATAAAATAATTCTTATCAAATTATCAATTAATGTTTTGTTGTTCGATTCGTTAATTAAGTAATATTTAAAAAAATTACAAAAATGATAAAAATAGTGTTATTATTATTTAAACATTTATTTTGTACATAAAAAAGGAGAAAACGTATGAATAATAATAATAATAATTTAATGTACCTATTAGCAGTTGGTGGAATTTCAATTGCGATTGCATTAGGGGGTGCTGGTTTAGGTATCGCATTAAAAAATAAATCAACAACCGATGCGAAAGTTGATATTGAAAGCCCATATGCAATTGGGAAAATTGCTGATAATACAGACATTCCAGGTGTCAAAAAAGCTTATGAAGCTGCTGATTCTAATGTAAAATCATTTGGTGCTTTCAAAGCAAACGATGAACAAACACTTGTTGAAAGTGATTTTTGAAAAAAAGTTGATGATATTAAACTTCCAATTCGAAAAGCAACAAAAGGTATTGGAGTTAATGGTGCTGCTAAATATTCTGCTGGTTTGAAAAACACAATTACTTTCACACTTACAACAACTGGTATCAATTCCTTTAATACTGATGCTTCTGGTGATTTCACAGTTGAAGAAACATGAAATAAGGACGGAAAAGTAGTATATACTCTTAAAAACGTCGGTGGTAAATCTAAAATGGGAACAGGTGGTACAGCTGCAAGCGATTTATTTGGTGGTAAAATCAAAAAAGATACTAAATTAAATAAGTACTTACTTTTGAAAGTTGGTGGATTAGCGAATGTTAATGGATCTGACGCTCGTTTTGTCGTATATGTTGATGATTCTGGAAATATTAAAATAATTTCAAAAGCTATCACTGCTGACAAAGTTGTTAAACTTACAGTTAAAGCTGGTAAACGTTCCACAACATTATAGTAATTGATAAAATTAACTTATCGTTAAATTAATTACGAAAACTAAACCCCCATTTCTTTTTAATAAGATTGGGGGTTTATTTTTATGCATTTAAATCATTATTTTTAATCATAAATTTTTGATTTTCACCATATTATAAAATATAAGTTTTTAATATTATGTGTGTAAAATATTTAGTATGAAAATTTTTAATAATTTAAAATTATTTTACTTAAAACAATCGCGTAAAATATTTTTTTGAATGACGATTTCATTATTAATAATTGGTTTTAGTGTAAGTTATGCTAATTTGCAAGTTCAAAAACCACAACCATTATTTATTACACTTAATGCAATCCAAAAAACTTTTTCAAAAAAATATCTAATCAAAATCACTGTTAAAAAATCATCAACCGATCAAAATTTATATACATTAAAATCAACTCAACCCTTTTCAAACGAATTTAACTTATCAGAAATATTAAGAAGTTTTCAAGCTAAATTATCACAAACAAATTTAGCAACAAACATCAAAGCCAAAATTAAGCGACAAATTTTTAAAATACTTAATTTATCAGTACAATTAGAAATAATTAGTCAAGTATTGACAGAACATTTTTCGGAACGAGAATTTTTATTAGCAAATCAATCAACTGCGATAACAAGTTCATATATTAATAAACGATTTATGTTTTTTTTAAAATCAATTGCTTATGATTTTTCAATTTATCAAACTAAAATTAAATCTCTTCAAACTTATTTGATGCAATTTTTAGTTTATATAAATTCCTTAACAATTAAGCATTCAATAATCAAAACATTCATTAATGAATTTTTAGAAATGATTAATAAATCATCATCTTTGATAACAAAGATGAGCAATAATGTTGCATGAATTAATATTAATAATATAAATTATGATTCTCAAGCACTTAGAAATCAAAATAGATCACCAGTTTTTTTAAATGATTTAAACGACATTAAAAAAATTATTCCCTTAAATTATTTATTTAAAATCGCTCTAAAACCAACTTGAAAAACACAAAAACCCAAACCATTTAAATATCAATTAGAGTATCAAAAATATTTGAAAAAAGTCATTGCTTTAGACACAATCTTAAAAACTTTTGAAAACAAACTATTACAAACCGATTTATCAAAATCAAATATCAAACTTATTAAATGACAAATTAAACAAATAACAATATTAGTATCATGATTAAATTCACTTAAAAACCAAATCAAATCATTTATTAATCAAAAATCGATAATTTTAGAATTTCCAATCACAAAAAAAAATAAAATCAAAACCAGACCTTTAATCAAAAACAAATTAACACCAATTATCAATTCAATCAATACGAATAGTCAAAATTATTTTCATGCAATCAATTTTTTGCAAGAATTATTTACTCACTTTTGAGTGTATACAAATTCCTTATTAAATAAACATACAATAATTACCACATTAAATGAAAGTTTATTAAACGCATTAAAAGGTGCGCCACCAATTGAAATACAAGATAATAATTTTCAATTACAAATATCAAAATAAAATTTTATTTTTTTTCGAAATTAATTTAATTTATTTTTTAAAAATGTGTTAAAATTATAAATACCAATTTCATTTGGAAAAGTTTTTTGTTTTTTGAAATCTAAGCACAAATATTAACACTATTTGTAGCGGTGTTTTTATGTTAAAAAATATAACAATAATTTAAGAGTTTGATCCTAGCTCAGGATTAACACTGGCGGTATGCCTAATACATGCAAGTCGAACGAAATTAATCTTTCGAGATTAATTTAGTGGCGAACGGGTGAGTAACACGTGCTTAATCTACCCTTAAATCAGGAATACGCACTGGAAACGGTGAATAATACCTGATGTGTTTTTTAAAACGCATGTTTTAAAAAACAAAGCAACTTCTGGTTGTGTTTAAGGATGAGAGCGCGTCGCATTAGATTGTTGGTGGGGTAACGGCCTACCAAGTTAATGATGCGTAGCTGAACTGAGAGGTTGAACAGCCACACTGGGATTGAGATACGGCCCAGACTCCTACGGGAGGCAGCAGTAAGGAATTTTTCACAATGGGCGCAAGCCTGATGAAGCAATACCGCGTGATTGATGAAGGTTTTCGGATCGTAAAAATCTGTGGTAAAGAAAGAAAAGTTAGTTTGAAGAAAAGCGAATTAATTTGACGGTACTTTATTAGAAAGTCACGACTAATTACGTGCCAGCAGTCGCGGTAATACGTGAGTGGCGAGTGTTATCCGGAATTATTGGGCGTAAAGTATGCGTAGATGGTGAAATTAGTCACAGGTTTAAAAATGGAGCTCAACTCCATAACGCTTGTGATACTGTTTTACTAGAGGATAGAAGATGTTAGTGGAATTTCATATGTAGCGGTGGAATGCGTGGATATATGAAGGAACACCAATAGCGAAGGCGACTAACAAGTCTACTCCTGACATTGAGGCATGAGAGCGCGGGGAGCAAATCGGATTAGATACCCGAGTAGTCCGCGCCGTAAACGCTGGGTACTAGATATTGTCAGTTAAGAGAATGTCGTAGTTAACACGTTAAGTACCCCGCCTGGGGAGTATGCGCGCAAGCGTAAAACTCAAAGGAATTGACGGGAACCCGCACAAGCGGTGGAGCATGTGGTTTAATTCGAAGCAACGCGAAGAACCTTACCAAGGTTTGACATTTACTGCAAAACTGTAGAAATACAGCCGAGGCTAACAGTAAACAGATGGTACATAGTTGTCGTCAGTTCGTGTCGTGAGATGTAGGGTTAAGTCCCCCAACGAACGCAACCCTTGTTGCTAGTTGCTAACATTAAGTTGAGAACTTTAGCAAGACTGCCAGTTACAAACTGGAGGAAGGAAAGGATGACGTCAAATCAGTATGCCTCTTACACCTTGGGCTACACACGTGCTACAATGGCAAATACAAAAAGTTGCAAACTTGTGAAAGTGAGCCAATCTTTAAAATTTGTCTCAGTTCGGATTGAAGTCTGAAACTCGACTTCATGAAGTCGGAATCGCTAGTAATCGTGAATCAGCAATGTCACGGTGAATACGTTCTCGGGTTTTGTACACACCGCCCGTCAAACCACGAAAATTGATAGTTCCAGAAGGTAAACATCCAACCGTAAGGAGGATTTTAACCAAGGAAAGATCAGTGATTGGGGTTAAGTCGTAACAAGGTATCCCTACGAGAACGTGGGGATGGATTACCTCCTTTCTTTTTTCTTTTTTTAAAGAAAAAAATTGAAAGGTATGCACAAAAGTAAAAATGTTCTGTGTTTAGATTTGAATAGTCATAACTATTCTAAATAAGTATGTTTTGTCATAATTTTATTTAATTTAAATAAAATGCGACAAGATTTGATTTTTGAAATCTAAGCAAAATAATAAGTTGGAAACTTGCACAAAATACAAATTTATATAATATAAAAAAGTTACAAAGTGCGAACGGCGAATGCCTTGGCATTGATAGGCGATGAAAGACGTGAATACCTGCGATAAGCTTTGGGGAGTTGGAAATAAACTTTGATCCAAAGATTTCTGAATTGGGCAACCATTCTTAATTTTAAGAAATCGCTTTTTTTTAAAAGCGAAGCGACACCTAGGGAACTGAAACATCTAAGTACCTAGAGGAACAGAAAACAACGTGATTCTCTGAGTAGCGGCGAGCGAAACGAGAACAGTCCAAACCGATTTTTTTAAAATCGGGGTTATAGGGGATTTACATATACAAGTTAAAAAATTAGTAGTTAGAAGAAGTTTTTGGAAAAAAACATCAGAGAGGGTGAAAATCCCGTATTCGAAAACAGCTGATCTTGGTGAATCTACCTGAGTACAACGGGGCACGTGAAATCCCGTTGGAATTAGCGGAAAACACTCCGTAAGACTAAATACTCATCAATGACCGATAGTGAACCAGTACCGTGAGGGAAAGGTGAAAAGCACTCCGAAAGGAGGGTGAAATAGTTACTTGAAACCGTTTGCATACAAGAAGTCAAAGCACCAATATGGTGTGATGGCGTGCCTTTTGCAGCATGAGCCGGCGAGTTAAGATTAAGTGCGTTTAGGTTAAATAGAAGATATGGAGCCATAGCGAAAGCGAGTTTGAATAGAGCGTTTAGTACTTAGTTTTAGACCCGAAACCGTGTGAGCTAACCATGGTCAGGTTGAAATAACTATAACAGGTTATGGAGGACCGAACCAGTATCCGTTTTAAAGGGTTTGGATGAACTGTGGTTAGGGGTGAAATGCCAATCGAACACGGAAATAGCTGGTTCTCTTCGAAATATTTTTAGGAATAGCGTTAAGTTATAAGTTATTGGGGGTAGAGCTCTGAATGTGGAATGGCCGCGTCTTGCGGTACTGACTACAATTAAACTACGAATACCAGTAACTGTTACTTAGCAGTCAGTCAGTGGGTGATAAGTCCATTGGCAAAAGGGAAACAACCCAGATCAACCGCTAAGGTCCTTAAATTACTACTCAGTGGAAAAAGATGTGAAATTACTTAGACAGCCAGGATGTTGGCTTAGAAGCAGCCACTCATTTAAAGAGTGCGTAATAGCTCACTGGTCAAGTGATTTTGCGCTAAAAATGTAACGGGGCTAAGTAGTATACCGAAGCGATGAATTAGGTTTATTTTTAATAAATCTAATGGTAGGAGAGCGTTCTAGCGGCGTTGAAGATGTGATGAAAATCTAATTGGAGCTTCTAGAAGTGAGAATGCCGGCGTGAGTAACGATTGGGAGTGAGAATCTCCCATGCCGAATGATCAAGGTTTCTTAGGCCAGGTTCGTCCACCTAAGGTTAGTCAGAACCTAATACGAGGCAAAAATGCGTAGTAGATGGATAATAGGTTGATATTCCTATACCGCTAAAACAAGTGATGGAGTGACAAAGTTAGTAACAATGAGCAGGCTAATGGTTATGCCTGTCTAAGCTACCAAGTGGGAAAATAGGTAAATCCGTTTTCAGAAAACAAGGTGTAAAAGATAGTGAAAGTTGTTTTACAACCGGTAACGAAGCATTAACTGCTAATTTTCAAGAAAATCTTCTAGCGTTTTAAAGTTTTAGTGTCTGTACCGACAACGAACACACGTGATCAGAAAGAGTATTTTCAGGCAAGCGAGAAAACCACATTTAAGGAACTCGGCAAAATCACCCCGTAAGTTCGCAATAAGGGGTCCTCTTCGCAAGAAGAGGCGCAGGAAACGGTCCAGGCGACTGTTTAACAAAAACACAGGTCACTGCAAAGAAGTAATTCAAAGTATAGTGGCTGACACTTGCCCGGTGCTAGAAGGTTAAGGAAGAGGGTGAAAATTAGCTTGACTAATTTAGCTTTTAACCTAAGCCCTAGTGAACGGCGGCTGTAAATATAACGGTCCTAAGGTAGCGAAATTCCTTGTCAGGTAAGTTCTGACCTGCACGAATAGTGTAACGATCTGGACGCTGTCTCAAATGTGGGCTCGGTGAAATCTTATTAATTGTGACGATGCAATTTACCCGAAGTTAGACGAAAAGACCCCGTGGAGCTTTACTACAATTTGATATTGGGTTTTAGTTTAATTTGTAGAGTATAGGTGGGAGACTGTGAAGTTGTGGCGCTAGCTGCAATGGAGTCAAAAGTGGAATACCACCCTTTTTACATTGAAACTCTGACCTTTAGTTAACCAACAAAGGGACAGTGTCTGATGGGTAGTTTGACTGGGGCGGTCGCCTCCTAAAAAGTAACGGAGGCGCTCAATAGGTACCCTCAATACGGTTGGAAATCGTATGTAGAGCGTAAAAGTATAAGGGTGCTTGACTGTGAGACTTACAAGTCGAGCAGGTACGAAAGTAGGATTTAGTGATCCGGCAATGCCTAGTGTATGGCTTGCCGCTCAACGAATAAAAGTTACCCCGGGGATAACAGGTTCATCTCCTCCAAGAGTTCACATCGACGAGGAGGTTTGATACCTCGATGTCGGCTTGGCGTATCCTGGAGCTGAAGCAGGTTCCAAGGGTTGGGCTGTTCGCCCATTAAAACGCGACGTTAGCTGGGTTCAAGACGTCGTAAGACAGTCTGGTCCCTATCTACTTTGGGCGTGGGAAATTTGCGAGGAGGTTTTTCTAGTACGAGAGGACCGAAAAACTTGCACCGCTGGTGTTTCAGTTGTTCTACCAAGAGCATTGCTGAGTAGCTATGTGCAAACTGGATAAGTACTGAAAGCATCTAAGTACGAAGCCAACCTCAAGATGAGATTTCCACATTAGATCACTTATAGACGATGAGTTTGATAGGCTGGGTGTGTAAGCATAGTGATATGTTTAGCTAACCAGTACTAATGATCGACAACTTTTTTTGCATTGTGCTCGTTTTCAACTTTTGTTTAGATTTGAAGAATCAAATCATTTGATTTTTCGAAATGCCTACTTTGGTGCTGATAGCATGTTGGTCCCACCTCTTCCCATCCCGAACAGAGAAGTTAAACAGCTTAACGGCGACGATACTGATTTAGTTCGGTAAAATAGCAAGGTGCCAGAGTAGGTTTTTTGTGTAAAAACGGGAATAATGTCAGTATTTTTACTTCATTTTACGTAAAATGAACGTACAAAATCACTAGTTTACGATTATATTTAACAATTTAACACGACTTTTAATGTAAAATATAATAATAAATTTGATTTATTTCTAAAATTATGTCTATTAAAAACAAAATTAATCATATTATTAATAAATTTCAATATCGAATTGGTATTAAATATTTAATCTTTTTATTTGCTTACTTGTTGATTTTAGGAATTATTCTAATCATTATCTTTACGCAAATTAAAGGGAAAGAAAAGATTTATGCTTTACCAGCATTCATTATCGGATACGATCGTTTATTTTCTATTATTCGCAAAAGCTTTAATTATGGAATCGGACGTTTAAATGATAAACGCGAAACCGAAAATATAATTAAAAATTGCAAACAACACATTTTTTTTGCGAAATTTATTATTAGTATTTTTTATTTTTGACAAGAAAATTGACAACAAATGCGTAAACAAAACATTTATTGAACCAATTGAAAATCAATTGAAAAGGATTTTCAAGCAATTTTAAACAATGATTGTCAAACACTTAAGCAAAAATATGTGCTTGATTCGAAATTTATTAGTTTTTCTAATCAAGTTGAAAAAAGTTATTATTTTAAAAATTTTATTCAATATGAAACAAAAATAAAACAATTAGCAAAGAAAAAAGATTATGCCGAAGCAAAAAAAACTTTTATTGAATTAGAAGCAGAAATTTTAATGGTTAAAAAAATCTTTCAAATGATTTTTATGTGAATTACCAGTATTAACAACAAATTAACGACGTTTCAATTACAAAGGGAACAAACAACAACATACTTTAATTTTGTTAACATTACGTTAAAAAAATTATTATTAAATAATTTTTTAGAAATTGGATTAACTTCAATTGAAAAAAAATATGAAAAATTTGCTTAATTAAATAAATTTTAGGATTATCAACGTCATATTTAATTAAATTCAAAACATGACATTGATAATTTTTTAATTATTTATAATAATACAGCGGCAGGTTCTGTTCCTCTTTGTTTATTAAATGGACTTTCATAAATGACGATTTCACTTTCAATAATAAATTTAATAGAATCATCAATTTTTTTTAGTCTATGATCAGATTTAAAGATTTCAATACTTTCAAATTCAACTCCGATTTCATCATCATAATTTGTTGGATAATTAATTAAAGATTGTGATACAGTATCGTTAATATCATTTCCGTTATCAACATTGCCGATCATTTTAATGAAAATACCATCATTTTCAAAACGTATTTCTATATCACCCTCGAAATATTTGTAAACTATTGGATGTCAAAGCGCGTTTGCTCGATCAGTAGCACTACCGGTTGATTTAAAAAACTCATCTTTAACACTACCTGCTGCTGAATGTCAACGATTTCATAATTTTGTTTCTGCATTATTTAGTAGTTTAGATGAATGTTTAAAATTAAATAAAATTCCAACTCATCCAAACATATTAATATGTCCATGGATTTTAATTGTTAATTTATCACCTTTATAAAACCTTTTATCAACTATATTAGATGATTTACCGTTTGTATATTTTCAATTATAACCTTTTCGAGCATTTAATAAAAGTTTATTTTCATTTCAAACTGGTGTTTTTCCAATTGTTTTATCAACTCATTTTTCAAGATCACCTTGTACACTGACTGTTTTTGATGATTTTAGTTTACGATCTAGATATCTATAGATAATTCCGTTAGCAAAACCACGTGGACCTTGGTCCCCTTTTTCACCTTTTGAACCATCTTTACCTGCTTGACCTTGTGCTCCGGTATCGCCTTTATCGCCTTTTAGACCTTGTGGACCACGATCACCTTTGGCACCTGGTTGTCCGTCTGTTCCTGGTTTTCCATCTTCACCTTTTGAACCATCTTTACCTGCTTGACCTTGTGCTCCTGCTGGACCTCGTTCACCTTATGGACCTTTATCGCCTTTTAGACCTTGTGGACCTGTTTCACCTGTGGCACCTGGTATACCTTGAATTCCATTAAAACCGTCTTTACCTTTTGGGCCTGGTTCGCCACGTGGACTGGCTGGACCTTGTTTTCCTTGTGTATTTTGATTGTTATTATTTTGCTTATTTAAATTAATTTTTTCAAAAAGTTTATCATTAATATCAGGATGATCAAATGCAATGTTTAAATATTTATTAAAGTGTTTTTGACTTGTTATTTTAAAATTATTTAAATCACTACCATAATATCCAGCAATTATACTGACAGTAATAGCAAAAATATATGTAACAATTGTTAAAATTATCTTGAATTTATTCGATTTTCAAATCGTTTTTTTCATATTCACGTTATCTTTTTTATCCTCTTTAGATTCCTAACTTTAAAATCCATGCAAAATTGTTACAGTATTTAATTACTTTTTTGTAGATTTATTCAAACAATCCACTTAAAAATCAAAAAAAATATTATTAAATTCTTGAAAAATATGATTAATTAAAAATAACTAAAATATAAAAGGACAATAAATTCAATTTTTACATTTAAACTCATCCAGCTTCAAAAATAAAAATTCGTAAATTGAAAATATAAACAAATTTATTAAGAATATCAATAAACATATAGATAATAATGATTAGCTTGAATAAAAGATCTAGTAGATATGATAGGAATATACATAGAAATGCAATGATATCTTTAAATCAATTTATAAAAACTTTTAATCCTTTATAATTAATTCAAAAGATTATGAAATGAATTAAATTTTAGTTTTTCAATTTTTTATTATAAATATACAATTAATAAAGCAATTCCAACCACAACAATTATAAATAATAAAAAGAATAAATTCATTTTTTTATTTTCAACTTTGGGTTTGATATTTTTTCCGAAATCTTCGTTCAAAACAGAATTATTTTCATTTAAATTAGAAAAAGAATCTGTATTTTGTGATTGATTTGATTCATCAACTAAATTTGATTTTGATTTTATAAAATTTTTTTTATTAAATTCTCAAGTTGTTGATTCATCATTTTTATCATCAATAATTTCAGGTTCTTCGGATTTGTTGTGAGCTTCAAAATCATCTTCTGAATCATTAGAAATATCTTCATTTTCATCATCAATTTCATTTTCAAAATTATCTTCTGAATCATTAGAAATATCTTCATTTTCATCATCAATTTCATTTTCAAAATCATCTTCTGAATCATTAGAAATATCTTCTTCTTCGTTGATCTCATTTTCAAAATCATCTTCTGAATCATTAGAAATATCTTCATTTTCAATTGTTTTGTTTTCGGTAACGTCATTTGAATTTTGTTCTTTTTGATCATCGATTGTATTGAATTCTTTTTCCTTTTCGAAAGCATCACTTTTGACGTCATCTTCATTTTCGTATGAATTTTGATCGCTAAAATCAAACTCATTTTCTTTGTTATCATCATTTTTATTAAAAAAAATAAACATTATCACACCTCTTTTTATGTTGTTTTCATCCTTTGAAAACCATTAACATTTTATCTGTTTTTTTTAAATTTTGGTTATTTTTACTTTGGGCGATAATTTTTAAATAAAATTAAGGAAATAGTTGAAAAAACGCATATAAAACCAACCGAAATTAAACCGTGTAATCAGTACTTATTGCTAAAACTAATCGCATAGAAAACTGGTTTTTCAAAATCATTAACTGCGATTTTTCAATTTTCATACATGAATAATGGAATTGGTTTCGGTAAAGTTGGTAAGGTTTGAAATATTTGATTTTTTAATCAAGCAGTTTGAATCATTCGCATTGGATAAAAAATCGGACTACTATAAGAAAAATACAACATACTTTTATTTTTAATAATGAGATCTAAACTTAAAAAAACTCCAACCAAAAATGCTTGAATTAAATAGAATGATAATCCGATGAATAAAGCGGTTTGAAAACGAAAAGTTGAATACGAAATCACTAGACCAATCGCTAATGAAATACAAATTAATAAAAACACTCCCAAAGATCATTTAAGATATTCGATCCGTTTTAAAAAATTAACAAAACGAATCGTTTCGATTTTAACAAGGTTTTTCAATTCTGTATATATTAATAAAAATCCAATGATTGCAATTACACTTAAAAGAGAAATCAAAAAATAAAAAAGAAAAAAGGTACATAAAATTTGTCAACCAGAAATGTTACATAATTTCAATCGTTTAATGATAATTGAAGCATTTCAACTTGCTAAAGTGAGTGGTAACGATATCATTCCAACCGTTAAGATCGGATTTATAACTAGTCCCGGAATAACTAAATCGATCGGTAAAATTTCATAACAAATAAACGCAATAATTAACGGTAAAATAAAATTAATAATTGGTAAAGAAAAGCTAAAAAAATAATTTCGCGCTAATAATCGAATTAAAAATAGAAAACCTAAGTTAAAAAATTGAATTCGTTTTTTCATTTAATTTTTTTTCCTTTGCGATAAAACAATAATTAGTAATAATTCCACAATGATTCAAGCTCATGATAATAAAATATGCGAATAATAATTATTCCAAACGCTAAATGTTTCAATTTTAGCATTATTTAAAGAATTATTAAAATGTAATTTTCATTCTGCATCAAGAAAAGTAAGATGAAATGCTTTTAATTGATCAGACTGTAAAAAACTAGCTTGACTAATTCGAATTGGACCATAACCAGGAAAAATATAATTTAAATATGAAATAATTTTACTATTTAAAGTGTAGCGAACAGGTAAATAACATCCTAAAAAAAAACTATGCAAAAGTAATAAAATAATTCCAAATCCAATAATATTTTTGGTGTTTTTACTAATAAATGTTAATAAAAATCCAAAACAAAAAACCACAATATTTAAATGTAAAGCACCAATAAAAAATCATAATAAATTCGCATTTTTAATAAAAAAAATCAATGATTTAATTTCTGGTCCGCTTGATTTTGATAATATTTTATCAATTGAATAGGAATATAAAATTGTCAACATAATTGCAAAATAGCACAATAAAGTATAATAAACACCAAAAATAATTAATAAAATTTTAATATTAAAACCAATTATACTAAAGCGTTTAAATAAAGTTGATTTTTTTCATTCCACAAATGAAATCGGAAATGAAATAAAACCAATACTAAAAATGGGTGTTAGAATTAAACCCGGATAAAAATCAACTAAATTTAATTTTCTTAAAACACTCACTAAAATAAATGTAAGTATTAAAGGAAGAATGAAATCATTAAAAAAATTAAACTTATTTTTTCAATAATTACGAAAAATTAATTTAATAACCAAAAAAAAATTAAAAGTATTATAAAAATGTCTTTGTTTTATTTTTTTCATTGATATGTTTTTTCCATTAATTTATCAAGATCTAAATTAGCGATTTTATCTTTAATTTCAATGAATTTACCATCTTTAATTAAAACGACTCGATTACATAATTGATTAATTTCATTTAAATTATGACTAATGTAAATTAAAGTAATATTTTTATTTAATAAGTATTTTTGAATGGCATTTATAATATTATGCTTAACATAAATATCCATTCCGGCAGTAATTTCATCAAGAATAATCGTTTCAACTTGTGAAGTTAAAACTAAAAACAATTCAACCCGTTTTTGTTGACCGAAAGATAAATCACTAAAATCTTGATTTTTTACTTCGGCGATATTAAATCAACGATATAAATTTTTATCAACTTTAGTATTATAAACATTAGTGTAAAAATAAATTAAATCTCGTACACGAATTCCAATTGGATAGCTACCAATTTGAAATTGAACACCAACGTTACGTAAAAAATTTTGACTACCATCTAAAAAAGTAATTTTTCCGGAAGTAATTTTTCGTAATTTGCAAATGATTTCAATAAATGTTGTTTTTCCACCACCATTAGGTGCTAAAATTGCTAAACGGTCACCACGATTAATTTCGAAATTAATTCCTTTTAAAACTTCTTTTTTTCCGTAATTTTTAACAAGGTTTTCAATTTTTATTAAAGGGATTTTTGAACTTTTATTATTTTTCATTTGAACTTATATTATAACGTAATAGTTTGTTTTTTTGAAAAAATCAAAAAACAAACTAGTATAATATAATAATAATGATTGTGATACCAAAAACTTTCGTTGAAAATATCATTATCTAAAATAGGGGTATGGTTTAAAGGCAGAACAAAAGTCTTCAAAACTTTGAGTGTGGGTTCGATTCCTACTACCCCTGCCATATTTTTTTATTTTTTATATTAGGCAATGAATAAATTATCATCAAAAACAAATAAAGCACACCAAATTGCCGAAATCCAGCAATTTTTAAATCAAAGTAAAATTTTAAAACAAATTACTAATCAAAATAAATTAATAAATGCGATTTTAAATAAAAAATCAATTTATTGTGGTTTTGATCCAACGGGAAATTCTTTGCATATCGGTCATTTTTTACCTATTTATGTTTTAAAACAATTTCAAAAATGAGGTTGTAAAGTAATTATAATTCTTGGTGGTTTAACAGGTGGGATTGGTGATCCTAGTTTTCGTACAAAACGTCGAACTTTACAAACTCATGAACTTTTAAATGAAAATCAACGCAAAATTATTAAACAATTTCAACAATTTTTACCAACCGCAAAAATTTATAATAATTTAGATTGATATAAAAATATGAATGTTTTTGAATTTTTTCAAAAATTAGGTAAAGCTTTTACAATCAATAAAATTTTACAAAAAAAATCAATTTCAAACGCTTTTGAAAAAAAAGAGTTGTTTTATGATGAATTTTCGTATTTATTACTACAAGCTTATGATTTTTATCATTTATATAAAAATGAAGAATGTTTTATTCAATTAGGAGGAAGTGATCAATATCCAAATATTACCATGGGAATTGATTTAATTAGTAAATTAGAAGCCCCAATTCTTTCACAAGCAGCTGGCATTACAACTGTTTTGGTTACACAAAATAATCAAAAAATTAGCAAAACTGATGCTAATTTTCTTTCTTTAGATTTAAAAATTAGTAATTTATATCAATATTTTCAATTTTTTATTAATCTTAATGATGATGATCTTGCGAATTGAATCAATTGATTGCAAATCAATTCAAAAGAATTAAAAAATCATTCTTTTCAACAAAAAAAACTGATAGTTGCAAAAAAAGTAATTGAAATCTTGTTCTCAACAAAAATTGTGCAAAAATGAAATATTTTAATTAATACACTTGCAAAATCTATTTTTTCACAAAATGATTTTGTGATTTTACAAAAATATTTGCCATTTCAAAAAATTGCTAAAAATCCTGTTTTATTAAAAACAATTTTATTGTCGGCAAAGATTTTTAATTCAACTGCAAGTTTTAAACGTGCAATTCAAGAAAATAGTATCAAAATTAATGATTTATTAATTCAAGATTGAAATTATTTAATTACACCACACGATCAAACTCATTACGGTGTTATTAAATACGGAAAAAAAATCGTATTATTAATTCAATATTAATATTATTTTATAAATAACGGTTAAAGTATTCAATAATTAAAGGTAATTTAATATCTTGTTTAATATCTTTTGAATTTGGTAAACGTAATAATTTAATTGCAAAGTTATTTTTATCAAATTCTAAAAATTCAAATTTAACCGGATTTTCAAAAACATTTTTAGTTGATTCTAATTTACGAAATTTTGGTTTTTTCAAAGTAATAATATCATTGATTTGTACAAAATATGAAGGAATATTAACAACTTTATTATTAATCATTATATTTTTATGATTAACAATTTGACGAGCTGATAAACGAGTTGTAGCTAAACCAGAACGATAAATTAAATTATCTAAACGGCATTCAAGATTAAATAATAAATTTTCACCTTTTTGACCTGGAATATGACGAATTTTGGCAAAAAAATTTCGTAATTGTTTTTCTGATAAAAAATAACGAAAACGAAGCTTTTGTTTTTCATTCAATTGCATTCCAAATGATGATAAACGTTTTTGATGTTTGTTAACTTTATTACGTTTAGTGCGTTTGAATTCTTTATTATTATCTAAAAGTGAAAAATTTAAACGTTTTGATAATTATTGAATTGCGCTTAAGAAATTTTGACATTTTAATTTTAATTTTATTCATTTATCATATCTAAATTTTTAATAAAAAACTTATTTTTATTTTTAACTTAGTGTGTCGATATGTAAATCTATTGTATGAACAAAAACATTCTATATCATTTTTTGTAATATAATCATAATTATAATGACAGAGATTATTAATAACTTACATAATTGTGTTTCATTCTCAATATTTTTCTTTTAGGAATTTTTTTAGCAATTAAATTTGTATTATGAAATTAATGTTTTCTCGAATGCCCGAAAAGTTATCAATAATTTAATTTATTGAAAATCATTTTTCTTTTTAAGAAAATTTATCGAATTAAAAAATTTAAGTGAAAAAACACTTAAGTATCAAAATAAATTTGTTTCACTTTTTGAAGAATATGAAAGTTTAATTAGTAAAAAAACACTTCATTGAATCACTGAATACGTTCAAATTTTACAAACAAAAAAATCTACTTCCTTTAAATTAATTGAAAGTGAAAAATTAAATAAACATTACGATCAATTTGAAGAATTGAATGCTAATAATACGCTATTTGCAAATCGTTTAAAAACAGCATTAAAATTAGAACAATACTGTTTAAATCAAGTTTATAAATTACAAATTATTTATGATTTAATGCTTGATGAAATTAACAAAACGTCGTTAAAAGTTGATTTTAATTTTAAAAAATTAATTAATTTTTGAAACCAATTACCAAAGAATTTAACTGATTTTGAAGGACAAATTTATGTAATGAATCAAAAAGATATGCAAGAAAATATCAAACGCATTTTAGTTAATTATGAACAACACATAGTTCGTGTTATTGATTATTTAAAAATTATTTTGTTGTTTCATAATGCAATTCCTTCATTAAAAAAAACCATTTTACAATTGATTGAAAAAAAATTATCAGGAAAAACATTAAAAAAAACCATTTTGTGATTCAATAATTTTTACAAAGAAAAATACGACCATTTAAATATCGAAATTCAAAATTACCATAATACTAAAATTATTGATGATATTTTTCAATTTTATCTTGAATTAGAAACACGCAAAAAACAATTAGAAAAATTAACTCATTTAAGAAAATTTTTGGATAATATTCATCATTATTTTTTTGAAATTAAAGAACAGATTACAAGTTGAGAAAAACAATTAAAAAATGATATTCGTAATTTACACCACGAAACTTACTTTTTTTTTTATAATCTCCAACACATTGAAGAATTGAAAAAAAAATATCAAAATTGATCAATTCATTTTAATAATTGAAATAAAAAATTTTTAGAAGAAAAAGAATTTATTTTTCTTGATGATCAAATTATTATGATGCAAAAAATTTTACAATTGACACTCGAATATTTACAAAAATACCAAAATATTCGAAAAATTTTTAATATTGAACAACAAAGAATAGAAACGTTTATTTTAACTATCATTAATATTAATACTTTTATTTTTAATCCTCAATTTAAATTATTTCGAACTGTTTTTGATGATGATTTACAAAAAATAATCAATAAGTTTATCGCACTTGAAAAAAAGATTTTAGAACCGGTTGATAATCAAAAAATAATCTTAATGACAAGTGAATTTAATGATTTAGAATTTTTGGCAAAAGCTTTAAAAGATAAAATTGAAAAAAAATTTGTAAATTTAAAAATTGCTGAACAATTATTTGTAATAAATAATCGTGTTAGATTCCAGAACACAAAAATTACAAACCAAATGTTGAACGCTGAAATGTTATTTTTACGTGGCTTTTACAATAAAAGCATCGAACAGTTAGTTGATGTATATGAAAAAACAACATAATATTTTACAATCCCAATTAAATGTTACAACTGTTTATGATTTTTTAAAATCAACAATTGAAATTGATGCGTATCTTGATTTTATTATTAAAAATAAACAAACTGCAGCTGCATTTGTTGGTAATCGACAATTTTTTGGAATTGCTAAGTTTTTTTTAGAATGTCAAAAACGCAACATCCAACCAATCGTTGGTTTTAAATGTGAAATAAAATGGCATAAAATTAATTATAAAGTTGTTATTTACGCTAAAAATTCCGTTGGATATTCAAATTTATTACAAATTAATTTTTTGAATTCAAAGGAAGATTTAATTTGAGAAAATATTACTCAATTTTTGACTGATTGTCAAATTGTGTTCTTGTATCAAAATCCAAAAAATGAAGCGCAAATGATTGAATTATGTCAAAGTGAAAATTGAGATGCAAATTCTCATTTTATTGGTTGTGAAATCAATCCTTCTGTCAATTTAATTACGAATTGTAAAAGTTTTCTTTTGCCGTTTTATCCGGTTCGTTATTTAGAAATGACGGACAAAATAAAATATCAATCATTGTTAGCAATTAAATTTCAAATTAAATTAGACGAATTGAAAAATGATGTAAATTATCATTGAAAAACGTCATCTGAACTTAAAAATGAATATTTAAACGCTGATTTTACAAAAAATTTAAAACATTTTTATAAAGATTTCAACTTTAAACATGAAAATGTCAATTCAATTAAAATTAAAACTTTTCCAACCGGAAAAATCGATCGAAAAACTTATTTATGAAATAAATGCATAAAAGCTTTAAATCGTCAATTTAAGAACCAAAATGCATATTGAGAACGTTTTAAATATGAATTTGATATTATTTCGAAACAAAATTGAATTGATTACATTTTAATTGTTGCTGATTATATTGAATTCGCGCGCAAAAAAAATATTTTAGTTGGACCGGGTCGTGGTAGTGCCTGTGGAAGTTTAATTTGTTTTCTTTTAAAAATTACAATGATTGATCCATTAAAATATCAATTGATCTTTGAACGATTTTTAAATCCAAAATTAGCGCTTAAACCTGATATTGACACTGATTTTGAAGATGGGCGTCGCAAAGAAATTTTAGCGTATTTATTTCAAAAATATGGATACCAACATGTAGCGCAAATTAGTACTTTTCAAACAATTGGAATGCGAATGGCGTTTCGTGATGTTGGACGAATTTTAAACATTGATTTAAAAATAATTGATCAAATTTGTAAATTAATTAATCCCCGTTATAACAATGATTTTGATACAACAATTGAAAAAAATTATCTTTTAAAAAAATTTCAATCTAATTACTCACAGTTATTTACAATCGCAAAATCAATTATGAATTTACCACGTCAATCATCAATTCATGCAGCTGGAATTATTTTTGTACAGCAACCAATTAACACCGTTTTTCCTTGTTTTATTGATAATCAAAATTTTACGGTTACACAGTTTGATATGTATGATGTAAAAAATTATGATTTAATCAAAATGGATTTGTTAAGCTTGCGCAATTTAACTCTTTTACACGAAATTCACAAGAAAATTCAAAATGTTACTCAAAAAAATATTATTTGAGCAAAAATTCCTCTCAATGATAAAAAAACTTTTGATGATTTAAGTAATGGGAATACTTTAGGAATTTTTCAGTTAGAATCACCGGGAATGGTTGATTTAATCACTCGTTTAAAGCCACAATCAATTGAAGATATTGCAGCAACGATTTCACTTTTTCGCCCCGGACCAATGCAAAATCGTGATTTGTATTTACAACGTCGTTTAGGTGAAGTCAGTTTTCGATATTGAATTCCAGAATTTGAAAATATTTTAAAAAACACGTATGGTATTCCGTTGTATCAAGAACAAATTATTTATCTTGTTCAACAATTTGCCAATTTTAATTTATCTGAAGCAGATCAATTAAGACAAATAATCAGTAAAAAACAGTCCCATTTAATTACAACGATTAAAAATAAATTTTGAAAACAAAGCGAAACGGCAAAACGAGCACCGGAATTAATTTTGCGTGTTTGAAAATTGATTGAAAAATTTGTTGGTTACGGTTTTAATCGATCCCATGCGATTGCATACAGCATCATTGCTTATTGAATGACGTATTTTAAAAGCAATTATAGTGAATTTTTTTATTTAGCGCTGCTTAATAATAATATTGGATCAAAAACCAAAACCGAAATGATTTTTTTTGAATTACGCCAAAAATATCAATGTAAATTTCAAATGTCAATTAATAAATCAACCCAAAAATATGTTTTAAATTCAAAAACCAAAACAATTTTATTACCATTAAACATTATTAACGGAGTTGGAACAGTTTATGCACAAAAAATTTTAGAAGAAAAAACCAATAATGGGCAATATAAAAGTTTAACTGATTTTATTCAACGTATGTTTAAATATGGTTTTAATAAAACGGTTTTGAAAAATTTAATCACAGCAAACGCGTTTGCTGATTTCAAATATAATCGGGCAACTTTACTACATAATTTAGATAATATTTTACTTTACGCCGAAGTAACAATTAATCAAACAAAAAAAATTGAAATTTTAAAAACAATTCCAAATTTTCAAATCGAAAAAAAAGTTGATGATTGAAAAGTAAATTTACATTCAGAGTGAAAAAGCTTTGGGTTTTTGTTTGATTATCGATTTTTAACAAATTGAAGTAAAAATTTACAACTGCCTTTTGAAATTACGCAAATTTCACTTCAAAGCGTAAAACAATTAACTAATTTAAATTGGAATAATAATTTTTGTATCGGAATTATAACTAAAATTGTAACACGCACTTTAAAAAACGATAAAACAATAACGTTTATAAACGTTAATGATTCTTCGACAGTAATTGAATTAACGTGTTTTGAAAATCTTTGAAAAACACATCAATTAAATTTTAAACAATTCGATTTAATTGCTTTTCAAGTTCAAAAAACTATGTATCGAAATCGCACAACTTTTGTTGTAAAAACGATTTTAGCAATTACATCTCTCGAATAAAACCTGTAATTTGAGTTTTATTTAATGAACGGAAATAGCTTCAAAACAACAATAACCAGAAGAACAAAAAGATTCCAAAGCAAGCGACAAAAATTCACGGATCAGAAATATAAAAAATATAAATTTGATGATTATCAATTAAAAATTGAACAAAATAATCAAATAATATTTTTGTAACTATTGCTGCAATGATGAAAGCAATTAAAACCGGAATAAACATAATAATAAAAATTTGTAAAGCGATTTCTCAATTTTTATATCCTAAAATCCGTAATAAAACACTTTTTTTTCGGAAAATATCAAAAATAATTTTAATCATCAAACCAAAAAATGATATCAAAGTAATTAAATTGAACAAAATTAAAATTCAAATAATTTCAAACGCAAATCGAAAGAATTTAATTCTATATTCGAATTCTAAATAACTTTGAAAACCAACAACTAATGGTTTTTGATCGATTCGGATTGTGATTAAATCCAAAAATCCTATTTTGTTTGTTAAAGTGAAGTTAAAAAACACATTATAAATTTCTTCACTTAAAGTGGCGCGGCCATTAAAATATAAAAGTTGATTTTGAGATTGATCAGCAAAATTTTTACTTTTAAATGCATTATTTCAAATTTGATAATTTAAAAATGATTGTGGTAAATATAATTTTGGTCCATTTATACTGGGATGAATGTCAATAATTTTAAATTGATATAATTCATTTTTCGGATTTTTAAATTCAAGATTTTTATTATTTATAAAAATTTTTTTGTTCTTAATTCAAGTAGAAAAATATGTTTCTTTTTTGATTTTATTGGCGGTTTCTTTCGTATAACGAAATGGGAATCAAAAATTATTTTTGGTTTTTAATCCAATATTATCAATATTAATGTATTTAAAATACGTATCTTTATTTTTACGTTTGGTTTTATAATAAGGTGAATAAGTTAATCATTTATTTGTTTTTTTATCGAAATATTCGAGAATTTCCAACGCTTTATTGTTGAAATTTAGATTTTTAATGCGAAATTTATCAGGTTTTTTAGGATCTAAATTAGCATTCATCAAAAAACGGCCTTGATAAAATTGATAATCATAAGGTAAATCGTTAATTGGTTTTTCGATTATTTTTCCATCGGTGGATTTTTCATAATACAATCAATTTTTGTTTTTTAATTCAATGGTATCATTTTCATTTTCAACAAACATTGCTTGTCGGTATTTAGTTGCAATTCGAAAGACGTCACCAATCTTTTTTTTAAATTTATCTTTAAAAAAACGATTGACAATAATCGGGATAATTTTTTGTTGACTATTTGGTTTGGTAGCAAAAAATTTTTTTAAATTTGATTTTGATTCAATTTTAAAAAACTTGGATTGCGATTTATATCCAAAAATATCGAAATCAATAGTTGCTTCTTTATCAATAATCTTTCCCTTTGTTTTTGTGAAAAATTCATCTTTTTCAGGATTAAAAGGAGCGGAATTAAAAGCAATTGGGAAATGTTTTTTCGTATTTTCTTCTTTTTTTTGATCAGGGAAGGAAACAAAAGGAATTGCGCGATTGATAATCTTATCTAAACATTCGGTTCGATCAAGCTTATCACTTTTAAAAATATTTTTTATAATCAAACAAACATTGGTTTTTAAATTTATAAGTTCTTTTTTATCTTGTTTTTGACTTAATAATGATTTGATTTTATTGTAGTTGATAACTTTATTTTGTAAAATATTAAAATATCCCAAAACTTCGATAATACTTAATTTTTGATAAACAAATTTATTGCCATCTCAAAAATAAACGTCAGCATTTAAATTATCCGTCGGTTTATTAGAATCAACTTTATCATCTCAAATATCAGATGCACCACGATTAACGTAAAAATTAACACGTGAAAGCGGATTACCATTAATTGGTAAATCGTAAAAAAACTTTCATTTATCAGATGTTGTTTTTTTAATAAAACGTTCGGTTTTGTAAAAAACTGATATAAAAAATGCAACTCCAATAAAATTAATTGAAATTAAAATAACGACAAAAAAAAGTCAAATCACTTTTTTTCCAACCGTATCGAAAAAAATATAATTTAATCGCAAGAATGGATGAATGATAAGACGCTTGATTAATGTAGAAGTTTTCGATGCTAATTGACTACGCTCAACAATCACGCTACGATTTAATAGTACATCAGAAGATAAATTTTTAAATCGAAAATAGTTATAACCTGCTAAAGCTATGAGAGTGAAGAAAATTACAATTGATAAACAAAGATAAAAAGAAATATGATTAAAATAAAAATAATCAAATTGAAAAATGATTTTATCTGAAAATAAATTGAAAAATGGTTTTTGTAAAATTGTACCGATTATTCAACCGCAAAAAACACCTAAAATTAAAAAAATTACAAACGATAAAAGTGATGTTAACAAAAATAAGTTACTAAAGCCAAATGCCTTTAAAACACCTAATTGTCAACGATTAATCTCAATTTTTTTACTTAATAGATGTCAAATTGAAAAAATTGCAATCAAAAATAAAATCACAATTACATAAATAAACACATAGAAAACTGTTTTGTAAATTACATTCGGAATTGCAATATTAAATTTTATTGGTAATTGAACCGTTCCTTTTTGAAAGGAATTAAAATTCTCATCAGAAATTTGATAATCTTTTTGTAAACTGGTAAATAAACTTTCTGAAAATTGCGAATAATTTTTATATCCATCAAAATTAACTTCATTTGATTTCAACATATTATATGAATAATATTTATGAAATATTTCTTTTTTAAATTTATAATTATCAAAGACATAATAAATTAGTTTTTTGTTAATGTAAAAATTACTGTTTAGTTCTAATTTTAATTCTTTTAATATTCGGTTAATTATTTTTGGATGAACAAAAATAACGTTGTCTTTTGATCGTGGAATTAAATTGATATAACTTAATGATGGATAAGCGAATTCTTTCGAGGTTCCCAATCCAGTAACTTTAAAATTATCAATATTAAAAATAGAAATATTGTCCCCAACTTTAATTTTATTTTTAGCAGCAAAAAAAGGCGAAATTATCACTTCATTCAATTTTTTTGGTTTATAACCTTCATGTAGAACAACTTTTAAATTATCACTGTTGGCGATAATTAAAATTGATCGATCATATTTTTTTTCTTGAGAAAAAATATATCTTAAAAAATTGATTTTCATTCCAAACACACTTGCATAAATTTGATCAAACTTTTGATTATGTGATTCGATTAAATCTTTTGTTGGTTTATTTGCTTCTTGATAATTGATTGAGTAAAAGAATTTTTGATTATCTCAATTTGTAAGCCCAAAAATGAGTTCAGTTCCAGCGTTTGTTTTTAGAAAAACATTTTTAATATATGTTTCAAATTGTTGATTAGCTTGATAAATTATTTTATCAACATTAATATCAGGTACTTTAGCAAAATTAATATAAAAATACGGCGTTAAAAATTCGGTTTTAACATTATTAACTTGTAATGTTTCTGTTAGTAATTGAGAATTTCAATCAATAATTTCGATTTTTTTATGTGGCGCGATTTTTTTAATGGTAAATTTATCTTTTAAATCGTCAGGTAATAGTGAATTAAAAATTTTTACATATTCGTTTTTAATTTTATTAAAAAAAACAGCTCTGCTAGTTAATATGGGTTGAGTAACTATTGATTGTGTAAAAGTTTCATATCCTGGTAATGGTTGACTAAGCAACTTTTGACTTTTTTCAAATAAATCAAATTGATTATTATTTTTTAATAAAAGATCAATAAATTGTACTTTATTTTTTGTATCAAATACAATTTTTGGATTTATAAATGGTGAATTACCGTTTCCAAATTTATTAAATCAGTGTTTTAATATTGGTGGAGTTACCAATTCATTAACTTCGGTTTTTAAATCTTTTATTAATTTGCCATCCAAATAAGTCGGTTTTTGAGTTTGTGAAAGTAATTCAATTCTTTTAAACGAATAAAATTCTAATGGTAATCGATAAAAATAAAAGTTATAAACTCGTCTTCTAATGTTTGGAATGAAATTATTAATTAAATTGTTATAATCATCCCTTATTTTTATTAAAAAGTTTTTAATTGCGGTATAATTGCCAATTAACTTATCAATTGTTGATTGTGATGGTGGCAAAAAGTAAATTCAATTTGTTAAATAAACAATTTTAGAATAAGCTGATTCTAAGTAATTAATGTTTGAATTAAAAGTGTTTGATATTTTCGAATTCACTCAAGCGGTTGATGTATACATTCGATCAATAATTTTTCAAAATAAATAACCAGGATTTTTCTTTATAAATTCATCTAAACTATTGTTTTGCAAATTAATTTTAAATCAAGAAAAATTTTTTTTAAATTTTAAATCAGGAGTGTCAATTTCCAATTTTTGATTTTGATCTTGCAGAGACATTTGATCAATAAATTGCATTAAAAGTTGTTTTTCTTGATTTAAATTTTCAGTTTTTAGATTAATAAAGTGATTTTGAAATTCAAGATAATCATCTTTACTTAAAGTTTCTAAACCATTAATAAAATAAGTAAAAAATTTAATAAAAGTGTTTGAATCTAATAGTTGATCTCAATCAAGTCTATTTCCAGCATCATTAGCCGTTTCACGTGGTTTTGCAATAATTAATTTTTGGATAAGAAATAATCTAATTCAATTTTTAAAAAATCGTCATTTATTGTGAAAAACAATATTAGGATCAACTAAATTATTAAATTGATTAATTATTTTATCTAAATCTTCCGCAGTTTTAGCTTTTAACGTGTTTGCAATTCAATTTCGATTATTGGTTGTTGATAATCCACGTTCAATAATTTTTTGAATCAATGCGTTAGCAGTATTAATAAAAGTAATCATTTCATTGAAATATGTCTTATGATCGCGATTATTTTTGAAAAAAATATTATTTAATTGAAAACCGTTTGTTAGATAAAAATAAAATTTTGGTTTTTGATCAATTGGAATATCATCATTTTTAAGTCCATAAAAATTTTTATATTTTATAAATTTACTTTTTAAATTTTGGATTTTGATACTAATCCTATCAAAATAATTTCGAATCAAAATATCGGTTTGAAACGAATTTTTTGTAGATAGAATTTGAACACTTTTTTTCTGATTGCCAAATAAAATTTGTTCTAATTTTATTAATTCGGTTTGATTAGATTTAAAGTTTTTAAATCGAACAATTGCTTCATATTTTGATTGAATTGATGAAATTAATTCCAAAATTATTTTTTTTTCTAAAATATTAAATTTTTTACTTTCTCATAATTCGGTTAAGGTTTGACCTTTGTAGTTAAAAATTTTTAATGATTCTTTACGATCATTGCCATAATTATAATTTTCAAAGGCGTTTTTGATGTTTAAATACAATTCGAAGATAGGAAATAATTTAAAAAAAATTTTTTTCAAATCAAATGTAATTTGTTTTGGAAAATTCATCAAATATCTGACAATTTTGTGAAAACTTGGATTTCGAAAATTTGCAACAAAAAATTGATTATCCTTTTTTTGAATAATCTCATTAATTAATTTAACTAGATAAATTAAATTTTGTTTGTCAATTACAACACTTCCTTGTTCAATTAAATTTTTATTTCTAATCATTGGATTTAATGTTTTTCAATCAAATTGGGGCTGAATTAATATGTTTAGATATTTTTGTTTTAAAATCGAATTTTTAAAATCGTTGCTTTTTAAAAAGGAGATGATATTTTCGATGATGTTTTGAAAATAAAACTTAAAATTTGTTTTAATAATTTCTATATTGCTTGTGTTAGCAAATTCATCTGCACGTTTATCTAAAATTTTTAATTTTTCATGTGCTGAAATAAGATTAGTGAATTTTTGAAAAACATTAAATTTTAGTTTTGAGGAAATAAACTTTCTTGTAGCAATTCCAATTAATTTAGATGATGTTTTTAAACTAGTATAAATAGGGTTTTCTTTTAATTTTTGATTTAAATACGCTTGAAGTTTTAATTTATAAAATTTTAAAATATTATTGAAATAATTGTTTTCTAACCAATGGGCAGAATTTAAAAAATCAATTTTCCCGGTCTCAAAATATTTTTTTATTAATAATCCATGAATCGATTTTTGATAAAAAATACTTTTTTCATTTACCTTCAAAGCTGTATTGGAAATGTTAATATTTTTAATTCGTAAAATGCGAAAATTTTTATTTAATTTATTAAAAGAGCTGCTTAATTCATAATCAAATTCAATATCTTCAAATTTAATCGATTTAAAACAACCATTTTCACCACCAAAACTTAAAATTGGTAAACGACGTTTAAGTTTTTTTTCTTTATCATAAATTTCTGTGTAATCGGTACAAAAGGCATTAATAACTGTCTTTGGTTGTTGGATTTTATCTTCTTCAAAATCAACTTTATTTGAATCTAAATTCAAATTATTAATATTTGTACTAAATTGACGATTAAATTCTCAAAAAAGCGAAAAAACAGTCGAGAAAAATACTATAATCAAAAATAATAAAACAAAAGCACCCTTCAATTTTTTAACATTGTATCAATTGTTTTTAAAAATTAATGTAAAACTTTTCATATTAATTTAATTTAAATTTAGATTCAAAATCAAAAAAATTATTATAGAATAAACTTAAAAAGAATCTTCTATAAATATGATAAACCAAAAAAACTAAAATAAAATAACAATGTTAAGTAAAAACTTCATTCATAAACTAAAAATTATATTATTATTTTTAATTTTAATCATTTCAATTTCGTCTGTTTCAATTATAACTTATTTTCAAAATCAAAACATAAAAGCTAAAATTGAAAATAAAAAATTTAGATCGATTGAAAAAAAAGATCAAAAAATATTAGAAAAAAAACTTGTTGGATTGACAAATACAATGTTTTTATTGAAAAAATTTTTAAGTATCGTTAAACCCGCCGATAAACATAAAAATTTAGTTAAAATTGCTCAACAATTTGAATTATTAATTCCATTTAGAATTTATCCTGGGGGTAGAGGGTTTGTCGCTCAATTTACGGGAGGAAAAAGTTATTGAAATCAAAAAAGTGATTTTGGACATGTTTTTGTGTCACCAATCTTTTGAGAACAATTTTGACACGATTGAGAAAAAGTAGTTCAAAAAGAAAATCAGGACATAAAAACCGTCCAACCAAATGATCCTGTTTATTACGATGTTTTAAAAAACACTACTATTAATGACGTAAAACGATATTTTTTTAAACAATTTAAAGATTGAATATCGTTTATTAATCCCCAAAATAAAAAAAATATTTCTCAACTTAGAGGATTTTTGCAAAATGAACAAATTAGCAACGAAATTAAATTAGTTTTCAATAAATTGGAAAAAGTTTTAGAAAATAAAGATTTAATTAATTTTTTCAAGGATAAAAAAATAAATAACATTGTTAAAAATATTAATGTTGATTTTGTATTGGAATTATGAAAATTATGAACTAATGTTCTTAACCCGTTTTATCAAAAAATCACACAATTAAAAAATAACAAACTTGAAAAAATTAATTTTCTGAAAACTATTTTTCAGAAAAATTTGTCGTCAAAACAAAATACTGAATTCATAAAACTCACCCAAGAACCAAATATTAAAATAGATCGATTGTTTGCAAAATTACATTATTTTAATGGTGCAAATTTAATTAATTCAATTAAAGATGAAATTTTAAAAATTACTAATTTCAATAATATTAACTGACAGGATTTATTATTGAAAACTATTAATATCAAAAATTTGCAAATTATTTTGAATTTATTTAATGTTAATTTAATTGAATATCTATTCGACGCCAATGAAGAAAAAAATTCTAATTTACAGCCCAAAAAATATCTTAATGACGTACTGAATGATTTATTAATCTTTTTTGAAAATGGATTGTTTAGTAATGCAAAAAAATTTGATTTTGTTTTAAATGGTTTTATAGATGAACTTGAAAACATTGTTAAAAATAATCCAAATTTAGAAATCACATTAGGAGTGGTAAAGAAATTATTATCTCCTGATGGAAAACCATGAATTTATTTTATTTTAAATAATTATATCAAACCAAAAATTTTAAATTATTTTAAATGAAAAACCAAAATTGAAAATTTTTTAAAAATTTCGACTAAAATTTTTGGTAATTTTAAAATTCAAAATTTAAGTCATATTTTTGATAATCAACAAACAATTAAAGATTTAAGCGCTAAAGTTAATGAAATAAAAAAACAATTTGAAACTATATCCAAAAATGCCGAAACAATCAATCCAAAATTTAAAAAGTCATTAATTGATATGATAATTATTTTAAAAAATTTATTAAAATTTTTATTGTCAGATAAAATTTTAAATAAAAAAGTTGGTCAAGAAATTAACATTAATTTTTGAATTTGAACAACAATTGGGTTACTTTATGGACAAAGAAAAAATCCAGTTTGAAATGATGTTGGTGAAATTGTTAAAATTTTTGCGCAATATCTAAAAGATAACGAAATAATCGATGTTATCATTAGATTCATGGATTTAATTGATATTTTCGCTAACACTATTTATGAATTTTCAAAATGAAAAGCTGAACAAGGTGAAAAAATTATTACTGATGAAAGCATTAAAAATAAAATTTTTGAATTACTTGGTTTTAAAAAAGAAATTATTGATGATAATACCTTTATTGGAAAGTTTTTTAAAATAATTTTAGAAATTAGAAATAAATATAGTAAGCAAATTGAAAATATTAGTTTTCTTGGTGAAGCTTATTTTGAAGCAAAAATCGATAAATTTTGAAATATGATCGATCCTGAAAATTGAATTTATACAATTAAAACAGAAAAAAAAATAATCGACGGATACAAATTTACTCAATATACTATTGAAACCGAAAATAAATTTTTAATTAAATCTAAAAAATATAAATATCGAGCGAAAATAAATCTTAATTCAAATTCGGAAATTCAAATTGTTGAGTTGAAGGAATTAAATAATTAAATGAAAAAATATAATTTAAGTAAAGTATCAAGTTTTTTATTAGTTAATTTAATTATAACTGGTGTTTTTTTTGGCATTCCAAAAAAAATGGTATTCAATAATATAAATTCACAATCGAATTTAAACAATCAACAAAAAAGTTTGGCTTCAAATCCAATTTTACCACCATCAAAATCTCAAACAATTATCGATTCACAAAATGATAATTTTATCTTTGATCCGTTTTATTTTGAAGGTGATTTAAACAAATTATGACAAAGAAATTTGAATTATCAAAAAGCATTAGAAATTAAATCACAATCAAGCGTTGATGTAAAATTTTTATTAAATATCTTAAATCAAAAAAAATTGATGTTTGAAAAACAATTTACCGAAAAAACATTGGTAAACAATGCATTTTTTTCATTAAAAATAATGGCAAGCGGATTAATAAAAGCTATTTTTAATAAACCATCGAATAACGATGATTACATCAAAATTGGTAATGCAATTTATCAATTTGATTTATTATTAAAAAAAATTAGAGAAACTAATTTTGTCGTCGATGACGATTTTAAAAATCGTTTTTCAACACCTGATAAAGCAATCAGTGAATTTGAAAAAAGAATAAATATAATTTTAGGATCTAATTTTGATGTCAATAATAATGAAAATTATAAAAATATTTTAAATAAAATTGTTAAAATCGAAGCACAAAAAACGATTTCAAGACAAACTGTACTTTTAAAAAAATTGATTACACAAAATCCGAAATGATTTAATTTAAACGATAAAATTGATATAAATAATAATTGAGAAACCAAATGAGAAAATGAATATAATTTAAATTTAATTAAAATTGCTGATTTAAATACAAATTTACAGCAACAAAAAATTACAATCAAACAAGTTGCTAAAGCGCTAAAACTTTATGTTTTAGAAAAACAAAGCATGGTAATTAGATTAAGTACTGATCGTAAAAAATTTATTCAAATTAAAGTTTTGCTTTCTCCAACTGATTATTTCAATCCATTAATTAATGTAAAGTTTAATAATAAAATAGTATTTAATGAAATTGTCGGATTGATAAGTGATTTTTTACGTTATATACATTTAAAAACACAAACAATCAACCAAAATAACATTCTTTTGAAAGAATGAGATGAAACAAAAATTAATCCGCAAATAATTAAGGAAATAAATGATGTTTTTTTAAAATTAATTTATAAAATTAAAATTTATTTGGATGTTAAAAAGATCGCAATCCCTAATTTTTTTAATTCGCCGCCAGGTACAAAAAAAGAACTTGATTTATTGCAAATTTTATCCATTTATTCTAGTTTATCTGCCCAAATTAATAACAATTATTTAAAAGCTAAATTAAAAGAATTGATTGCGAAAAATAATTCCGCTAAATGAATGATCGATTTAAAAAAATGGCTTGCGAAATTGTGAAAAGTGCGAATTTCAAAAAATATTTTATTACAACCAGATAATTTTAAAGAAATTATTGATAATAATTTACAAAAACGTATTATTGCGCTTTTAAAAGCTAATAATAATAATTTACGAACAATTTATCAAAGAATTCTTGATAATGGACCAAAACCGAATGTTTATTATGATAAAAATATTGTTGAAAATTTGAAAATTCGCAAATATATTTCCGATCCAATCGCAGAACAGAAAAAATTCTTATTAGTAAACATTTATGATAAAACTACTTTCGATGATTATAATTTGATTTTACGTTACGAACAAAATGTTTTCAAAATTATTTATTTTGGAAGAAGTATTTTTCAAACGCAATTAAAACATTTTATTCAACAAGATAATGATGAAATTACTAATACACAGTTAAATTTAAAATTCTCATCATATTCCGAAATTAAAGATAAAATTTTATTAATTAAAGAATATAAAATCGCTTTTCCAGCGCGTTATAATTTAAAAGCAGACGATTTTGAAAACGATGGCAAAATTAAACATAGTAAATTAATCGATCGTAGTTTTACTAATCAACAAAGAAATGCGGTTTGAAATATGAAAATTAAAGATTTAAATGATTTGTTTTACGATAAAGTTATTAATAAATTAATTGAAATTAAAGATAAATACGATAGTTTTGATTCCGAATTACAACAACATATGAAAAACATAATGACAAATTTAAAAATTGATTTTAAAGTATTGGAAAATGATGAATTTTATCTTTACAAAAATGATCAATTAAAAGCAATTTTAGATCTTAATATTAAAAAAATCGCTAATCTTTTCTATTACGATGATCTTAGAATATTTCTTGATTCCAACCAGAAAAATATTAGTTTATTAAAATTATTCAACATCGATATGTTTCAAACATTAATTATAAAATTGGAAGATTTTAATACGGAAGGAAAATTTATTAATCTTGCGAAAGAAAAAATCTTACAAGAGACAATCACCAAAGTACAATTAGATCAAATTAAAAACAAATTATCATCCGGTAATATTGAAGCTGAATTTAAAAAACAAACATCATCAAATCAAGAGGCAATCGATAATATGTTAATTTTCTTGCGTTTGAAAAATGCGCTTCTTTCAGAAAAACCAACTATTTTTTCAAATCTTTTGAATCAATTAGGTTTTAGTTTAAGTCAAGTTTCAACAAATAGCGATCTGTATCAAAAAATAATTGCTTTAAATACGGATCAAAAAAACGTATTAAAAGTGTTTGGAGGATTAAATGCATTAAATAAATATTATGATTTAAATAGAAACCAATTAAGTGATAGACAATATAGTTTAGTTTATAGAGAAGATGTTAAAAAAAACTGAGTCTGAGGAGGCTGAGATGGTTATTGATATAATTACGTTTACAGTAATCCATTTGCAAATGGTCGATTAGAAATTTCAGATAATGCTAAATTAGCAGCTGTTCAAAATTATGATCAAGATAATAAGTTGAATGAAGCGGAAAAAACCTTCTTAAGAAGAGCGTTTATTTTATTAAGTCCACTTAAAGATAATCAAAATGAATTATTTGTCCCAGTGTATAAAGAAAGTGATTACTGAAGAACAAAAGGTAGATTAAATTAAGCGATAGACAACATTTATGAAATTTTTAATTATTGATGGAAATGCTTTTTTATATCGTGCTTATTATGCAACGCAACATTTATTAAAAAAGCAACTTGACCAACAAACAACAAATGGTGTTTTTATTAGTTTAAAAATGTTAAAACGACTTTTAATTGATCAAAATTTTGATCAAGTTGTGGTAACTTTTGATTTAGGAAAAAACACCTTCCGTCATCAAGAATATAAAAATTATAAAGCACAACGACAAAAAACGCCAGAAACTTTAATTGAACAAATTCCATTGTTTAAAACGTTTTTAAAAGCATTAAAAATTACTGTCATTGAAGATCAAAATCATGAAGCAGATGATTTAATTGCTAGTTTGATTAATTTAATTGAAAAAAAAATAAAACAACCAAAAATTAGTGTGTTAAGTGGTGATCAAGATCTTTTACAATTGGTTAATTCAAATGTTGAAATTATGTTTTTTCAAACCGGTATTAGTAAATTAAAACTAATTAATCAAGCAAATTTTGAAAAATTAATCCAGCTTCAACCACAACAAATTCCAGATTATAAATCTTTAGTTGGTGATAAATCAGATAATTTACCTGGTATTACGGGAATTGGTCCAAAAACTGCCAAAAAATTATTGCAAAAATACAATAATTTAAAAAATATTTTTGCCAATCAAACACAATTACCCAATAAATTACAAATAAAATTTGCAAATCAAGCTATTATCAATCAAGCAAATTTTATTAAAAAGATTGCGACATTAAAAAACGATGTTGAAATTAAAATTAATTTTTCAAAATCAAACGTCGATTTTGATAACGGTATTATTCAAAAACTATTTGTTGATTACAACATGAAATCTTTAATAAATAAAAATAAATTACACAATCAACGTCAAAAAAAATTTTTTTTATAAAATTATGCCAGAATTACCAGAAGTAGAAAATTATCGTCAATTTTTAATATCACATTTAAAAAATCGCAAAATTATTAATATATACTTGCATGAAAAGAAAGCGTTAAAAAACACCACTATTTCACTGTTGCAAAAACGATTAAAAAACACCACTTTTAAAACAATCGAACGTCGAGGAAAATATTTATTATTTTTTTTCCAACGTGATGTTTTAATTATTCATTTGCGAATGGAAGGAAAATTTTTAATCAATTCAACAACTAATCTAAAAAAACGCCATTTAATTTTAGATTTCCAACTAGATAATCAAAAATGATGTCAATTTATTGATTCGCGTAAATTTGCAACGATTCATTTATCTTCAATTAAAAACATTAATCATCAATCATTTTTAAATCGAGTTGGTCCAGATCCATTTTCAAAAAATATCAATTCACAATATTTATGAAATAATTGAAAAAAACGTCGTATTAATGTTAAATCAGCGTTATTAGAACAAAAAATTATGAGTGGAATTGGTAATATTTATGCTTCAGAAATTTTATATAGTTCCCAATTACATCCTCAAACTTTAGTAAATCAATTAAATAAAGCTAAAATTACCCAATTATTAATTGAAACAAGACGCATTTTAACAAAAGCAATTAAAGAAGGTGGAACAACGGTTAAAAGTTATTATATTAATTATAAAAAAGGTGATTATTTTCAATTTTTACAAGTCTATGGGCGAAAAAATTTACCATGTTTAAAATGTCAAAATTTGATTCAAAAAATTAAATTAAATCAACGCGGAACATATTTTTGTGAATATTGTCAAAAATAATGATTAAACAAATAAAAATTTTGAAAAAAGCGCTTATAAAAATTAAAAACCATATAAAATAACTCTATTATGTTTAAATACTATCAAGTTAATTTTATTCAACAACCACAAATATTTGAAGAGCAAGTATTAATACTTTTATACGGTGCGTTTTTAGAACAAAAATTAATTTCTCTAATTTTTTATTTTCGTAATTTAGCGTTATTAAAAAAGAACGAAAACAATTTTTCATTATCAATTTTAACAAAATTTTTAAAAATCGATAATTTAGAATTAGAACAAAAATTACAAATTTTACAATTCAATCAATTAATTGAATGAAAATTTGATTCATCAAAACAATTGTATGTAATTCATCTTAAAAAACCGAAAACAATTGAAGAATTTTTAAATGATCAATTGTTAATTAATCAAGTTAAAAAAAAATTATCACAAACTGAAATTGATCAAATATTAGAAACAATTGTTAACATTAATCCAAAATCAAATTTGAAAGAACTAAATGTGATCAAAAAATTACAATTACCTAATCAAATCAAACAAAAAGCAAAATTGCATGATCTTTATATGATTAATAAACTTTATGCTGAAAATGCGATTTCAATTTCAATTTTACAAAAAATTGTTGATTTTGTGTGAGTTAAAACCGCTTCGATTAATGGTACTTATCTTGAAAAAATTTTTTTAACTTTAAAAATTAAAAAAATTTTAAATCATGAATCTAAACTCACATTATATTTACTTAACGTGTTTCGCAATCAACCAATTTATAAAATAACTTCACAATTTGATCATTTACCGGCATGAATTGCTAAAAACGAAGAAAAGAAAGTAATCAAAAAACACTTTAACTTTCAAAAAATTTTTAATTATTAATAATGCTAAAAACAAAAAAATTAAATAATGAAATTTATTTATTGTATAAAAAACATTTTGAAACTAATCACGAATTTAAACAAGCAATTATAGAATTTCAAAGTGCATTCCCAAATCGTTGAGAAGAAAAACTGCAACAAAAAGTTGAGATGTTAAAACAATATTTTATATCATATGATTTGATGTCAGAACAAAACTGTCGTCAAAAAATTGTTGGCTATCGTTATATTATTAAATTTGATAATGGAAATTTATTTTTTAAAATCACTAAATGTCCTCATTTTCGGAAATTGTTTTTGAACGTTTTGAAATATTATTCTTACAACGATTTTCCGAAGAAATTTTTAAACAAAAGATTTAATGATTATCAAGATTTACAAAGTGAATTGGAAATTAGTTTATTATGAAATCATTTTGATCAATTATTATCTAATACAGCAAAAGCTTTAAATTTATTTATTCATGGTCCTTCCGGAACTGGTAAAACGCTTTTTAGTGTTTTATTTTGTAATGCTTACATCAAAAAAATGCAAAAAAAAGTTGCTTTTATTAATGCACGGACAATTGTTTTTAATATCAAAGATTGTTGAAATCAAAAAAAAGGTTTGCAAACGTTTTTACGACAATTAGCATCAGTTGATCTTTTGGTAATTGATGATCTTGGTTTTGAAAATAATAATGCAATTATTCGTGATGAATTTATGATTAACTTACTTAAAACAAGAAAAAATTACGATTTAAAAACCATTTTTATTAGCAAATTATCACAAAAGGAATTTGAAAAAATTTATATTTATAATAATTCTAAAATTGAAATGCAAAAAGCTTACGAATTTTATAATCTTATTTTTCACAAAAGTGCAATTTATAATTTAAAAGTAAAGCTAATAGAAAAATGATAAAATAACATTTATCAATTAAATATTAATGAAACAAAAAATTTTAATCAATAATTTGACACGTTCCGGAAAGTTAATTTTTTTTCATCTTTTAAGAAATGAAAATTTTGAATTAGTTGGAATTGTAACTCCTTATATTCCTGAGGAAGTGATTGCTTTTATTCAAAATGATAGTAATCACGGAAAATTTTGAGGACAATGCACTGATATCGAAAAAAATGTTGATAATACCAAAATTAAATTTACTTTTGCCGATCAAAAAAGTTACGAAATTACAATATTTGACAGTAAAAATTTTAATGAAAATACAATGAAAAAACTGAATATCGATATTTTGATCAATCTTGATGCTAATGTTAAGCAAAAAGGATTGGAAAAATACGCTAATTCCGTTAAACGTTATGTTATAAGCACAATTGATGATCGTAAAATTTGAAAAAATAATCTTGAACCAATCGTATTTGGAGTTAATCATACTAAAATTGTGAAAGCAAAAACTAAAATTGTCTATATTGCACAAATTGAAGTGGTAATTTTAACTAATTTAATTAAAAAACTTAGTCGAAAATTAAAAATTGGTACTTGTTGATTTCAAATTTGATCAGGTCCAAGCAATCATCAAGTTTTAATTGATGATTTTGTGAAAGGAAAACGTGGTGTTTTTTATCAACGTTCGATCATTAATAACATTATTCAAAACGACATTGATGATAAAGTATTAACTTTAAAATTTATTTTAGATAAAAATCGTTATTCTTCAAACGATCCAATTATTGTCGAAGGTGAAAGTTTGACAGTTCCAATCCGTGGCGGCGCATATTTAAATGTTACTTTAGGAATGAGTGAAATTCATGATCCAGAAAAAATTCATGAATTAATTCGTGGCATTGGTGATAGTTTAATTGCTTTTGAAGAATCAATGAAATTAACAAGTCAAGATGTTGTTTCAACTGATCATTTTGCAATCATTGACAGGAATTCAATTAAGATTTTACAAACTAAAAATAATAAAATTTTAAAAACTGGTTTATGATATGATCCAGAATCATCAAATGCCATTTCAATATTTAAAACATTGGAGTTTATGGCAAATTAATTTGAAAATAGGTAGAGAGTAAATAAGATATGGTTAAATTAAGATTACGACGTACAGGAAGAATTAAATTACCTTCCTATCAAATTGTAGCAATCGATAGTCGAAAAAATCGTGATGGCAAATATTTAGAAAAAATTGGTCATTATTATCCATTGCGTAAAACATGAGATCTCAATCACGAATTAGCAATTAAATGGTTAAAAGTCGGAGCACAACCAACATTAACTGTTAAAGCAATTTTAAAAAAAGCAAAAATTAAAATTTAAAATCAATGATTTATGCTAATTTAGTTAAAAAACTAATTAATTATTTGTTTGGTGAAAATCATCCGATTGTCGTTGCAGAATTTAAAGTCCAAAACACTAAAAATAATAAATCCGAAGTGTGCGTGATCATTTATTGTGATGAAAGCTATTATGGTAAAATTGTTGGAAAAAAAGGTCGTGTTATCAATCTTTTATCAAATTTATTAAGAATTAAAAGTTATTTAAATAATTGTCAAGCAACATTAAAAATTGAAAAATAGTTTTAAATTAAATGTCAAAATTGCAACTTTATTTTCTCAGTGGTTTTCCTAATTTTCTTGAATCATTCCAAAAACATTCAATTGTTAAAAAAGCAATTACAAATCAACAATTAGAAATTCATAATATTAATTTACGTGATTTTGGAATTGGTAAACATCAAATGATTGATGATTATCAATACGGTCCAGGTAAAGGAATGGTTTTAAAACCAGAACCAATTTGAAATGCTTTACAATCCATTAAAAAAACAATTGCACCGGAAAAACCATTTATCATTTTATTAACTCCACAGGGAGAGAAATTTAATCAACAATTAGCAAAAAAATTGGCATCAAATAAAAATCATCTTGTTTTAATTGCTGGTCATTATGAAGGATTTGATGAACGAATTCGGAAATGAGTTGATATCGAAATTTCGATTGGTGATTATATTTTAACCAATGGTGAAATCAGTGCAATGGTTGTTGCCGATACAATAATTCGATTGCGACCAAACGTAATTAAACTTGAATCAATTGTTAATGAGTCATTTTCGAATAATTTATTAGATCATCCCGTTTATACAAAACCAATTAAATTTCAAAATCAAACGGTTCCAAAAATCTTATTATCAGGTCATCATGCAAAAATTGAAAAATGACGTCATCAAAAAGCTTTATTAAAAACCGCCCTTAAACGACCAGATTTATTAAAAAAATACAAATTAAGCGCAATTGAAAAAACTTGATTAAAAAAACTAAAAAACTAATTTTTTAATTTTTTTAAATAAAATAACCATTGCAAGCGTATCATAACTACAATATTTTAATAAATTTTGACGATTTTGCGTTCATTCCATCTGATTAGTGATTTCATATAAAAAACTAAAATATAAAGCGCTTGCTTGATCACCTTTTTGAATCGTTAAATTTTGATATGAAAATTGGTTATCAAAAGCGGGAAGGGTTTTTTTAATTGATAACGAACCGTAAAATTGCGGCAAATAAATATTTAAATCACAAAAAAAATCTTTAATATCTAACGTTTTTTGAATAATCATTTCAAGGGTTGAAATTTCAGTCGATGTTAGTTGGGATGCGAAAAAAAATAAAAGTTTTCTTAAAATCGTGATTTCAAATGCTTTATGATATGCAACGTAACTTCCGGGACCAAATTTTTGTAAACCCTTAATTAAAGCACGCGTAAATTGTAAACGCGGATCAGAACGATCACTAGCTAAAAACGTAATTTGTTTTAATTCAGTTTGATTTTGGTTTGGATGTTCAAGAATGTGAATCGAAAATTGAAACGGAATTTGTAAATAAGGTTGCGAATCTTTAAAAACGGGAATTGGCGTTGCTGTGGTTTCAAAATCATAAAAATAAATTGGATACTGATATTGTTTAAATTGGTTTTGAGCTCAAGTAATATCTTTAACAATTGGTTCTTGGTTTTTAATCACAGCAATTTGACGGTTTTGAGCTGGTGATAATTGTTTTTTTGTTAAAGCTTCAAATAAGTTGGCATCAAATTCTTTTAAATTTAATAATGATAATTGATCATTTGAAATTACTTTTGCATAGAATAACGATTTATTTTTTGCTAACATACGATACATTTGTAAAATATGATGTTCATATTTTATGATTGGAACTAAAAAAGTACATAATCTTGTTTGGCGAATTGTTGATGAAACGGAATTAATTTTTGTTTCTAAACAATCGAAATCCAATAAAAAAGGTTGAATTTCGGTAAATGATTTCGTTAAATATTCATTTATTGCTGGTAAAAAACGTTCTAAATCAAATGTTTTTAAAAATGAAGTATTAAACTGATTATCAATTGCGATCAATGATTCAAAATCAAGCTTTGATGTTTGATGATGATAATCACGATTCAAATGAATTAAATAAACATTTTTAACATTAATCCCACATTTTTTTAAAAGTCAATATTGATATGCTAAATCAGAAAAATATTCTTGTCGTTTTTTGGCGGTCATGGTTTCATTCACACCTTTTACTTCATAAATATCAAACCCATTTCCATTCCGAATCAAAAAATCACACTGTGTAATTATATTGTCGTATTTAAATCACGGTTGATGAAAAACATGATATTTTTGATCGTTTAATAACTGTTTTGTGATGGTATTTTCACGTTTAGTAAAACGATCGAAAACATAAACTTGATGTTTAGATTGAAAATGTTTTAAAACTAAATTTTCGAATCAAATTCCACCCATAATTCGCATTCCAACATTATCAGTAATAATTGGATTACGATTTTTAGGGATTTTGAAAGTACTAAAAAAATCAATTTCACATTGCGATTGAAGAAAACTTGTATTAGTTTTTATTCAATTAGAAACAATCGTATCTTGACGATTTTTCATTATTCACATTCATTTGGGACAAATTAAAAATCGTTTGAAATCGTCTTTATAAATTTTCGTCATCTGATTTAGGTTTTTGAGTTTTAAAAACTTCATCATTGGCGGTTTTTTGTTTTTGGTGTGTGTTTAAATCAATTTTACGCCGTGCAGTTTTAAATTGTTGATTGATTTCAAGATGTTTTTTTAAATATTCACGACGTTTTCGTCCTTTGAAAAGGGCAAAAAAATAAATTAATAATTTGGAACGTGGTTTGTGTTTTAACAATGTTTTATGTTCTTCATAATTGAATTCAGTATTTATACGTCAATCAACCACAACCGGACTTTTTTTGTCTTTAGGGTCAGCATAATCAGCAAAACCTTCGACTTCAAAACATTTGAAAATTGGTTTTTGTTGCGATTTTTTGGCATTCGTAATTTTAATAAAGACATCAAAAACATCACGTTTTGTGTATTGTTTACCGCTTCTTGAAACAACATCTTCATAACTAATTGTTACATTTTTAAACTGCGGATTTTGTGCTAATGTTTTTTTAATTAATTGTTTAACTTCTTTTTCGCGTTGTTTACGTTGTTTTTTTTCTTCACGATTCTTTTTTAAACCACTATAAATTACAAAACCAATTACAACGACTAAAATTAATCAAAATCATCAACTAGTTCCTAATTTCTGGAGTTTGGGAATAAATAATGTTGTCATATTTTAAAATAATAAATTTAATTTATAAAATTTCTTAATTTAATTATATAATAGTTTAATATTACATTGAACAGAATTTGAATAAATTCTTTTCAACCGAACAATTAGATAAGGAAATTTTTATGGCAAATATTAAACAACAAAAAAAACGTATTTTAACTGATGAAGCAAAAAGATTACGTAACAAAAGTTTTAAATCAAAAATTAAAACTACTTATAAAAAAGCAGTTTTAGCAGTCAATTCAAACGATGAAAGTTATGCAAAAAAAGTTAAATTAGTTATTAAATTACTTGATCGAGCAAAAGCAAAAAAAATTAAACATCGCAATTATGTTGATCGAAAAAAATCACAATTACATACTTTAGTAAATAAACAATTCAAAAACAAAAGTACAACAAAGCAAACTTAAACTATGCCCAGGTGGTGAAATTGGTAGACACGATAGACTCAAAATCTATTGAGAATAATCTCATGTCGGTTCGAGTCCGACCCTGGGTACCATCATTTGTTTATTTTAAAATATCAAAAACAACTCCTTTAATTTAAAGGAGTTTTTTGCGTTTTAATTCCAAAATAAATTCGTTGTTTGGTTCAAAATCATTGTTTTCAACCATTTTTTCGATTAAACTCTTTTGTGAACGGGGAATTTTTTTTGGAAAATTAACAATAATTTCAACATATAAATCACCACGTTGATTTTGATTATTTGGATTATAAGCACCATAATTTCGCAAACGTAAAATTCGACCAGTGCTAATTCCAACTTCTAATTTTACGGTTTTTTCACCATCAATTGTTGGAATTGAAATTTTATTTCCTAATAAGCTATCCAGATAAGAAACTGGTACTTTTACAAATAAATCGTTTTCTTCACGACGATATAAAGGACTATCAGATACATTAAATTCAATGTATAAATCATGATTTTTGCCACTAATTTCATCAAATGAACCTTTGTTAGGATAACGCATTTGTTGCCCTGAACTAACACCTTTTGGAACATCAATTGTTAATTCTTCAGCCACTAAAGTAAATTTTTTGCCGCGACAAGTATGACATTTATTTTTAATCAGTACTTTTTGGCCGCGGCATTTTGAACAAATGACTTGTTGTTGAAACATTCCAAAAAAACTATTCGAACGATTAATTTCATAACCTTTACCATGACACTGTGAACACTTAATAATATCGTTTTTTGTCTGAGCACCAGTAGCATTACAGGTTTGACAAGCTTGTTCGAAATTACGTTTTCAGGTTTTTTGAACACCGTGCATAGCTTCTTTAAACGTAAGATTTAACGTCAAAAAAGCTTGTGAATTTTTTGATTTTCGGTGTTTGGTTTGATGTTGATTATCAAAAAACGATGAAAATCCGGAAAAAATATCTTCAAAATTGAAATCTTTGAAAAAAGTATGAAAATTACCCGCACCATCATTATCGACGCCGGCATGACCAAATTGATCATATTTTTGACGTTTTTCTGGATCAGAAAGTATTTGATACGCTTGGCTAACTTCTTTAAATTTTTCTTGTGCATTCGCTTCGCTAGAAACATCAGGATGATATTTTTTCGCTAAGCGACGGTATGCGGTTTTAATTTCTTGTAACGAAGCAGTTTTACTAACTCCTAATACTTCGTAATAATCACGTTTTTTATTCATATTTTTTCCTTTTTTTGTGTTGTTTGGTCTGTTTTTACCCTAATTACTTATTTTCTGGTTCAGTATCGATTGGTTCATTGTCATTCTTATCTTGATCAGATGATTTTTTCTTATCAGAATCAGTTTGAGCTTGTTGTTTCATGTAATCTTGCGCTTGTTGCATTTTACTTTCGAAATCTTGCACTTTCTTTTCCAATTCATCTCATTTTTTATCTTTTAAAAGTGTTTCCAATTCAGTTTTTTGTTTTTCTAATTCAAGTTTTGATTTTTCAAACATTGCTTTTTGTTTTGCATCCATTTTATCAATTGGTTGTTTTAAAGTTTTATCGATTTGGAAAATTAAACTTTCAGCACGATTTTGTAATTGTGTTTGTTTTAATTTGATTTCATCTTGCTTTTTATTTAATTCCGCTTCTGCAACCATTTTTTCGATTTCTTCCGGTGTTAAGTTACCAGCAACATTTTTAATAACAATTGATTGTTCACGATTTGTTTTTAAATCTTTTGCTTTAACAGAAACAATTTGATTGGCATCAATATCAAAAGAAACTTCAATTTGAGGAAGCCCACGAGGAGCAGCATCAATTCCTGATAATTGAAAACGACCAAGCGTTTTATTGTCAGCAGCAAATGATCTTTCACCTTGTAAAACGTGAATATCAACGCTTGTTTGATTATCGGCAGCAGTTGAAAAAACTTGTTTTTTCGCTGTTGGAACAGTTGTATTACGTTCAATTAATTTCGTAAATACGCCCCCAACTGTTTCAATTCCTAATGAAAGGGAAGTTACATCTAATAATAAGATGTCTTTTAAATCGCCTTGTAAAATTCCTGCTTGAATTCCGGCACCAATTGCAACTGCTTCATCGGGATTAACCGTTAAATCAACTTTTTTATTTAATTCTGTTTCCAATAATTTTTGAATCATTGGCATTTTTGTTGATCCACCAATTAAAATAATTTTATCAATATCACTTGCTTTTAATTTTTTATCTTTCATTACTCGACGTAAAGGTACTAAAGTTTTTTGAATTAAATCATGCGTCAATGATTCAAATTTTGATCGTGTTAATTCTTCTGAAAGATGAATCGGACCAGTTGAAGTTTGACTAATAAACGGTAAGTGAATCGTTGCTTTTTGCGAACCAGATAATTCAATTTTAGCTTTTTCGGCAGCATCTTTTAAACGTTGCATTGCCATTGGCACTGTTTTTAAATCGATTTGATGTTTTGCTTGAAATTCTTTTAATAAATATTCAACAATTATTTGGTCAAAATCATCACCACCTAACGTATTAATTCCATCGGTTGCTAAAACTTCGAATGTACCATCAGCGATTTCTAAAATTGAAACATCAAATGTTCCACCACCAAGATCATAAACTAAAATTTTTTCTTCTTTATTTTTATTAAGATCTAATCCATAAGCTAAAGCGGCAGCGGTTGGTTCATTAATAATTCTTTCCACTTTTAATCCCGCAATTTCACCAGCATGTTTCGTTGCTTGACGTTGTGCGTTATCAAAATAAGCCGGAACAGTAATTACTGCTTTTGTTACTTTCGTTCCAAGTTTTTGTTCGGCAAATGTTTTGATATAACGAATAATTTCAGCTGAAATTTGTTCGGGCGTGTATGTTTTATCACCAATTTTAATTTTTTCATTTGTTCCCATTTTACGTTTAATTGAAGCAACAACATTTGGATTTGTTACTAATTGACGTTTCGCACGTACACCAACTAAAACACCTTCTTTGTCAAATAAAACAACTGAAGGAGTTGTTCGACCACCATCGGGATTAATGATGATTTGTGCTTTTTTACCTTCCATAAAACTAACGCAAGAGTTAGTTGTACCAAGGTCAATTCCAATAATTTTACTCATGTTTCTTTTTCTCCTTATTTTTCATGTTTTCCATATTATTTTTTGAATTCTGATTAATTTTGTAATCATGATTATTAACAACAACTTTTGTTTGACGTAAAACTTGGTCGTTAATTAAATAACCGTTTTGTTCGATTGTAACAATCGTATTTGTTTTTAATTTTGGATTATTAATCTGTTTTAATGCTTGATGTAAATTATAATCGTAGCTTTGGCCTGGTTTTGTTTCTAATAATCGAACATCAAATTTGTTTAAAAAATCATTTAACATATCATAAACCATTTTCATTCCGATTAAAAATTTTTGGGTTTCGGAATTTTTTGCTTCAAATTTTAGCGATAAAACAAACATATCAACAATTTTTAACATTTCTTGAAAAATTTTACGTTTAATTTCAAAATTACTGCTAGTTTGATTAATTGCATTCATTTTTCGTTGATTTTCTAAATCCGCTAAAAAATATTGACGGGTTTTTAATAGTTTTAATTCATAATCTTTGGTAATAAAACTATTACTTAGGGTTTGTTTGATATCAGTTTCTAACTTTTTGAAAATTTGATTTAATGATTGATATAATTCCGTTTTATTTAATTGGGAATCAGACGAAAATTCTGTTAATTGTTTTTTAAAATTATGCATTTTTGATTGAAAAGCATTTAATCTTTCAATCGTTTGATGAAGTTTTTTTCATTCGTTTTGCAAATTTTTAAATTCTTGATTTAATAATTTTTTCATTTGGTTTAGTTTGGATGTGTTCATTTTTTTGTTTAATTTTTCTCCTTATTGAAATTAATTTAAAATTGGTTTACGCAATTTTAACATTTTGGTTTTGGAATCAATTGTTAAAACGTAAACATTATTTGATTCAAGATTTTGATTTAAACGTTCGTTGGTTAAAAAGTTTAAAATGTGTTTTTCAATGTAACGCACAATTGGACGAGCACCATAATTTTGCGTATCAACTTGTTGGATAATTCTTTTAATAACACTTTCATCAACTTGAATAATAATTTGTGTTTCGGCTTTAATACGATTAAGAATTTTGTGAATTTCTAATGCAACAATTTGATTTAACATGATTGGATTTAATTGATTGAAAACAATGATTTCATCTAAACGATTAATAAATTCAGGACTAAGATGTGATTTTAATTCATTAATTCATTCATCATCGTTTTGATAAGTATGAGCATTTTTACTGGCAATGTTAGATGTCATAATAATGATCGTATTTTTGAAATTAATCTGTTTTCCACGATTATCAGTTAAATGCCCCTCATCTAAAATTTGTAAAAGTAAGTTTTGAATTTCGGGATGCGATTTTTCAAATTCGTCAAACAAAATAACTGCAAACGGATTTTGCTTAACTTTTTCAGTTAACTGGCCACCTTGTTCATAACCAACATATCCAGGTGGCGAACCAATTAATCGACTGATTGAATGTTTTTCAGCATATTCTGACATATCAATACGAATAATCTTTTTGTCACTATCAAACAAAATTTGCGCTAAAGTTTTAGCAACCAAGGTTTTTCCTACCCCAGTTGAACCTAAAAAGAAAAAACTACCAATTGGACGATCAAAACTACCAAAACCAGCTTGATTTCGTAAGAGTGCTTGACTAATCACTTCAAGCGCATGATTTTGCCCTTTAACAGATTTTTTTAATTCAGAGAATAAATTAATTAATTTATTACGCATTGGGGTTAAAATTTTTTGGACAGGAATTTTAGTTATTCCCGCAATCACATTGGCAATATCATTTTCCGTGACGTTTTCTTTAATTAATGTGCCGTCAAACGTTTTTAATTGCGTTTTAAGTTGTTGTTTTAAATTTGGTAGAACTTGATATTGTAATTCACCGGCCAATTCATAATTTCCTTCTTTCATTGCAACAGCAAGGTTTTCGGTTTTTTGTTTGATTTCTGTTTTGATATCGGCAATTTTTTTTACAATTTGTTTTTCTGCTTCTCATTGTGAATTTAATTTTTTTTGTTGATTAAGTAAAGTTTTAAGTTGAATTTTAATTTCGTTAAGACGTTGAGTAACGTTAATGTTTTGTTCTTCTTTGTTTAAAGCTTTCTTTTCGATTTCTAACACCATTACTTTGTGATTAATAACCTCTAATTCATGTGGTAATGAACTAATATCAGTTTTAATTTTGGCGCATGCTTCATCAATTAAATCAATTGCTTTGTCTGGTAAATTACGTTGGCTTAAATAACGATCACTTAATTTAGCTGCCGATGTTAAAGCACCGTCTTTAATCGAAACGCCATGAAAAGATTCGAACGTTTCTTTTAAACCACGTAAAATTGTAACCGTTTCATTAACAGTTGGTTCGTGAACTAAAATTGTTTGGAAACGACGTTCTAAAGCACTGTCTTTTTCAATATATTGATGATATTCATCAATTGTAGTGGCACCGATACATTTTAATTCACCACGTGATAAAAGTGGTTTCATAATATTAGCTGCATCCATTGCACCTTGTGTTTTACCAGCACCAACGATTAAATGTAATTCGTCAATAAATAATAATAAATCATTATCTGAACTAATAATTTTCACAACTTGTTTCAAACGTTGTTCAAATTCACCCTGAAATTTAGTTCCAGCCAATAAAAGTGCTAAATCTAATTCAAAGATTTTTTTGTTTTTTAAAATGGTTGGGATTTTGTTGGCATCAATTCTTTGTGCTAAACCTTCAACAATGGCGGTTTTACCAACTCCTGCTTCACCAATTAAAAGAGGGTTTGATTTATTTTTACGCGATAAAATTTCAATAATTCGACGAATTTCATCATCACGACCAATGATCGGATCTAATTTATCAGAATTAATTTCAAAGCTTAAAATTCGTCCATATTTTTGTAAATATTCATAATTTTTATTCATAATTTTTATACTCTCTAATTAAATTTTTTAAATTACGCGATTGAAAATAAAATTTTCGTTTTTTTATTAGCAATGTTTTTAACAGTCGATAATTTGCTAAAAAATTTAAATTACGCATAATATATTGTTTAGTAGCTGCTAAGTTGGCGTGTTTTTGAAATTGTTTTCAATCAAAATGATTTAAATCATGGTAAAGAATAGTAAATAAAAAATGCATTTGATGTTTAGGCATAAAAATATTTTTGCGTTGAAATAGCTTTTGAACGATAAAGTTCGTTTTTTGATCAAAAATAATAAATTTATTTAAAGCGTCAAAAACGAAAGCAATTAATTTTGTATAATTTGCTGTTTTAATTGCTTCAAAAAATAACCGATTATACTTATTTGCTACCAAATTTAAAGCTTTTTGATGATAAAAAAACGGTAATGCAGTTTGTGATTGTGTTAAATATCACATCGAAATAATTTTGGTAAATTGTAAATTTGATTGTTTAACATTTAAATGATCAGAAGTAATTAAATTCATAATTTGGGCATTGACAAATGGAAGAAAAACAATATCAAAATCTTTATTATTTGTATTGATATCTAAAACAAACGATTCGGAAACAACAATTTCATTTATAAAATTTTTTAAAGATTGCGAAAACAAAAAAATCGTTGAATTTTGTAAAGAATTCATCTCTTTTCAAATTTTTTCGTACATATTTAATAATTCAGGTAGATCATGATGTTTTTCAAATAAATTATGAATTTTATAAATTAAAAGTTCATGGTTGGTTTTAGGGACATTGCTTAAAATATTTTTTACATCATGAAATGATATTTGATAATCAAAATCACGCAAAAAATCAACAATTGCTTCAATTAAAAAATTTTTTTCACGGTGTTCATTAAAACGATAACGTTTTAATGAATTACTTAAATTGTGGGTTCGTGAAACAATTTCTTTTCAATTAATGTTTAAGTCTTTTAAATTTATTTTTTTTAATATATTAAATTTATTCATACTATTATTCTATCATAATTTGATTCAAAATCAATATAATTGTAAACATGATTGTAAACATGAAATTATAAGAATTAATTTATTATTTTAATGCATAAAATGTAGTTAATTTTACAAAAAATATAAATTAATTATTTTTAACAGACAAAATTTTAGCCTTATAAGTATTACGGATACCCTTAATAACAACTTCATCATTAACTTTATGACCAAAAATTGATTTTGCTAAGGGTGATTGACTGGAAATAATTCTTTTTTCGACGTTTAATTCGGAAATTGTCCCAATTTTAAGGGTAATTGTTGATTGATCATGCAAATTAAGCAATTTAACAACCGAATTAATGCGAATTGCTTGAGGATTTTTATTTAATTTTTGATCAATTAAAGTAGCGTATTTTAAAATATTTCGTAATTTATGAATTCGTTCTTCAACAATACTTTGTTTTTGTTTGGCAGAATCATATTCGGCATTTTCAGACAAATCGCCTTGTTTACGTGCTTCTTTAATTTCTTCAATAACTTTTGCACGTTCTTCTTCAATTAAATACTTTAATTCGTCATTAATTTTTTGAACATCTTCAGAATTAAGATAAATTTGGGGTTTTTTTTCCATACTTGTCATAAAAAATATATTAAAATAATTAAATAGTAATTCTATAAATTATAACACAAATATTTCAACTCAAAAACGAATAATAATATACAATTAGAAGAAAAATTAAAAAAACCGTGAAAATTTCCAAATCAACCAAAAAAATTATTGAAAACATTATCAAAAATAGCGAACAAATTGTTTTAAAAAAATATACTAATCAAAATATTTCCAATGTTATTAAAAAAGTAATTCAAAAAAATAAAGAATTATTAAAAATTTTTTTGAATTCAATGATGATCTTTGCCACAATTCAAAAAGACATAAAAAAACATTATGAAAAAATTAAAAAAATCATCACTAATGCAAGTATTTTACTGATTAAAGAATTAAGTAATGAAGAAAAACAACATAATCATAAATGACAAAATGATTGAAAAATTTTTCAAAAAACACCATTGGATGAAAAAATTAATTTGAATTTAAAAAAACATCTCAACGGTATAAATTATGAAAACCAAGATTTAAATTTAATTAACTTACTAGGATATAGTTTCCAAAACATTGAAAAAGTATTGGAACAAAAATCAAAATCAAAAAACATTGAAATGGCATTTCAAATTGGAAATTATGTTGGTGCAGTTTATCTGATTCATCATTTAGAACAAAAGCTTCCTAAGGTATTGTTTTTATTAAAGGAAAAACGAAAAAAAAGAATTTGACTGCAACGAGAAAAGTTATTTTTTTTAAAAATTACCTTTGTCGAAAAATACAATGAATATTTACGACAAATTCGACCGTTAAATTTTAATCTTTTTATTCGAAAATTTAATTACATGTTGCAGTAATTTTTACGATTTAATTGTGAATTGTTTTTTTAAAAACATACTGTAAATAACCTGTTTTTGGCTATAAATAATGTGATCAATAACAATTAAGTTTAGCTGTTGACACAAATTAATAATTTCTTTCGTTGTTAAAAGATCAACTTTAGATGGCGTAGGATTTTTGGAAGGATGATTATGAATACAAATAATTTTTTTCGCTTGATTAATAAACGCCGTTTCAATAATTTTACGAAGATCAATCACAATACTTGTTTCTGAACCCTGAAATAATAAATTATAGTTAAGAAATTGATTATGTGTATCAAGTGAAATCAAATAAAAAAGTTCTTGATTTTGATTTTGTTTCGAAAATAAAATCGGAAAAAAAGGAGATAAATCAATTGGATGATGAATAATAATCGTTTTTTTTAAAATTTTGTCCCGTGTTAAACGTTTATTAACTTCAATGATTGATAATAATTTGATTGCTTTTACAGTTCCAATCCCTTTAAAACGTAAAAGTGATTGAAAATTTGCTTGTTCTAAAAGATTGACCAAACCATTATAATTATTCAAAAGATTTTCCGCCAACATTAAAACCGAATGATTACGTGATCCAGTTCCAAGTAGAAGTGAAATTAATTCTGCATTACTAAGCGTAAAAATTCCCATTTTTACAGCTTTTTCCCGTGGTTTTTCAAATCAAGGACGATTTTTAAAATTCATAAATATTTCTTAAAATCTTTACAATTGATGTAACATCAGTTTTGGAATTTGAAGTTGGTTTAGTGGTCTTTTTCTCTCAACTTGCACGACCAACACCATTAATTCCGACAGTAGCTGTATCGGCAAATAAACTTTTTACAACAACTGATGTAATAAGCGATAAACCTCAAAAGGCAATTCAATTAAAACCTGATCCGCAGATTTGACTTTTTTGTTGGTTAGTTAATTTAATTAATTTCATTTAATTTACTCCTTAATTTACTTTTTTACTTTTAAAACAGTTTAAGAATTTTTTTAAAAAAATTAACTAAAAATTCACAAAATATTGTTTGTTTCGTTTTTAAATTATTGAATATATCAAAGTGGTTTGTCGTTTTGAAGAATTGTTTTTACGATTCCGGAACCTAAAACTTCATTATCAAATGAATATAAAACCGCAAGTTGTCCAGGAGTAATTGCTAAAATCGGTTTTTGAAGTTTTAAAACTAAAGTATCAGAATCACGAAAATAAAATTTAGCAGGAACGGGAATTTGACAATGTCGTAATTTAACTTGACAAACTGTTTCGATATTAGGTTTAGGAAAATCAAATCAATTGATTTCAGTCACTAAACAATTATCATTTAAAAGTAAATTCCGATGTTTTTCAGAAACAATATAAACGATGTTTTTTTTCATATTTTTACCAATAACAAAATGTTTTTCAGTTGTATGTAAAAACAAACGTTTACGTTGTCCAATTGTATAAAATAAAGCTCCATCATGTGAACCGACCACTTTATTAGTTGTAAAATCAACTAAATCACCCGGATTTTTAGGAATATATTGTTGTAAAAATTGTTCAAACGGACGTTTACCAATGAAACAAATTCCCATTGAATCTTTTCGATTGGCATTTGGTAATTTAAATTTAAATGCTAATTGACGAACGGTAGTTTTTAATAATTTTCCAATCGGAAAAAGAAGTTTAGCAACTAACTTGGGATTAATGCCAGCTAAAAAATAAGTTTGATCTTTAATTGGATCAATACCACGAACTAAATGATAACGACCAGATTTATCAACTGTTTGTGCATAATGACCAGTAGCAAAATAATCAAATTTATAATGATCATTTAAATATTTTAATAAAACGTTAAATTTGATTCTGGCATTACAGGCAATATCAGGATTAGGAATTAAACCAGTTTTGATTTTTTCAATGAAAGGTTGAAAAACATGATTTCAATATTCATCAACAAAATTAACTTTAATTAAAGAAACACCAATAAAGTCAGCTACTTTTTTTGCCATTTCATAATCTTTACTTGCTTGACAATTTGCAGTATGATGAATTTCACGATTACTAATCGGATCTCAATTTTGCATAAAAACTGCTTTAACGTTGTATCCAGCTTGTTTTAATAATAAACATGAAACTGCCGAGTCAACACCTCCAGACAATCCAATAAAAACGGTTTTTTTTGCATTTAAGTTTGTCATTTTTTTTATTAATTTTTAATATTATCTTCTTTATTGCATATTTTAATTTAATAAGCTTGATTGATTATTAAGTTATACCGTTTTTTATTTGTAAAGTAAATAAAATTGTTTCATTTTTTTTATTAAATTACCATAGGGCTAATCCATATCGCCCTTGATAATTTAACTTTTTTTGGTGATTTAACCTTAGGTTTAGAACGTTTGTTCCCCGCTACCGCTGTTTTGTTGGTCGATATTACCATTTACTCCTGTGGTTGATCCTGCATCCGCTTACACTGGTGCTTTTGGTGATTATGCTGGTTTATAAACTTCACTGTTTTTAATAACCATTCATTTATTTTGATTATTTTTAACATAAACGACCTTATGGTATTTTTGGTCTTTAACTTTAATTAATTCACCTAATTTACCGATTTTTCAATCATTAGTTGATGCAATTTTTCAAATTGCTCATTCGTTTCGTTTTTCTAAGCTGCCAGTTAATAATTCGTTCAATTTTTCGTTTGCTTCTTGTGGTGTTTTAAATAAAAATGGTGCTAATTTATAAAACGAATTTTTACTTTCATCTGTGGTACTTAAATCGTTTGTTGAATCTATATTAGATAATGTTTGGAATTTTTGGATTCATTTGGTAAAAATGTGTTTGATTATTTTAGTTTTGACGATGTGATTAATTACTGTTTTAACGCTTTCAGGTGTTGTTTGATCAGTTTTAATTAAAAATCTTTCTAGTTCTTTTAATTTTGTTAACTCTTCTTTTCTATAATAACGATTAAAAGAACGATTGATTGCCAATGTTCAATTTCCCAATGAATTTCTATCTAGTAAGAATCTAATTTCATCTAATAATTGGTTAGTATCGAGTTTAGATTCTAATGCTTTTTTTTTGCGCGGTTAATTTTTTTTTAAAATTGTTTAATTCTGTTATAGAAACTTTATTTTTTAATTCTTTTTTCGCCTGATTCAATTCACTTTGTAAAGCATTTAATTGTGCTTTAAGAACATTTTTTTGTGCTTGATTTGATAATTTAAGATTTTATTCTTGTGTTTTTGCTTGTTTTTCGTTTGCTTTGTTTTTTATTAGCAATTCGGTGTTTTTATTACTATTAAAAATAGCTAAACCAATTCCAATAATTGCTAATATTAACGAAATAGTTATTATTCCGTTTTTTAATATGTTTTTGTTGATTTTGTTGTGTATTTTTATGATTATTTATCATCCTTTTTGCAAAGCTTTTTAATTAAATTTCTTGTATAAAATTCTTGTCTAATTAAATTGTGCGGTATATTATCTTTTCGTTTTTATCATATTGTTAGGCATTTCTTTTAATTTATAAATTCAATTATTTTTATTAATGAATATTTTAAGTTTTCTGCTAATTAAATTATATAATTTTTTTAAAGTAGTGAAATAAATTTGTAATTTCAAACACAAATCAAAAATTAAAATAATGAATAAAATTTATTAATAATGATTAGTTTAATTTTAAAATATAAAGTAAAAAAATCAAAATCGATTTCAAACTTAAAATTGAAATTATTAAATTATTTATGGTAATCATTAAATAGTGTGTTAAAATTATTTAACTATCAAAACTTTTAATTTAGTATTTTAATTCTTTTAATTTAATCTTTATGAAAAAAAATTTTTATCAAAAAAAATTCGTTTATAACGAGCAAGAAATCATTATCGAATCACAAGAAATAGCTAATCAAGCTGAACAATCATTTGTTGTTCGATGAAATAAATCAGTTATTTTAGTTACTTTAGGAGTTAGTAAAGAAAAAAAAGACTGTGATTTTTTGCCTTTAACAGTCGAATTTAAAGAAAACTTTTCTTCAGTAGGAAAGATTCCAGGTGGATTTTTTCGACGTGAAGGTAAACCATCAGAATATGCAATTCTTTCGGCGCGAATTATTGATCGGTCAATTCGTCCATTGTTTCCAAAAAATTTACGAAATGATGTTCAAATTATTATCAATCCATTAGCAGTTGATTATTCACTTGATATAAGAGTTATTGCTATTTTAGCAACTAGTTTAGTTTTAAACACAAGTTCTTTGCCATTTGAAATTCCGATTGCGGCAGTTCATATTGGTTTAGTTGATGGTGAAATTGTTTTTAATTCAACGCCGGAAAACATTCGAACGTCTGAATTAAATCTTTTTGTAGTTGGAACAACTGACAAAATCAATATGATTGAAGTTGATGCCAATCAAATTAGCCAAGAAAAATTATTAGAAGCATTAAAATTAGCCCAAACTGAAATTAATAAAATGATTGAAGTGCAAAAAACCGTCATTAATGAAGTTGGTAAAAAAGTCGTTAATTGCGAACAATTCATTCCGAATTCAAAAATTAATGATTTAATTTTGAAAAATTTTAAAAATGATTTAAGTGAAATACTTGAAATTAGTGATAATCGTAATCGCGAACAAGCATTAGATCAAATTGTTAAAAAAATTAAACTTGATTTGCATTCAAATTATGAACTTAATTTTGCAAACGAATTAACATTAAATGATTGAAATATTCAATTAAAATATCACATTGATCAGTTTTTAAAACAAACAGTTCGGAATAATATTGTGAAAAAACACCGAATTGATCAACGTAAAATTGATGAAGTTCGATCAATTAATTGTAAAATTGATTATTTGCCAATTGTTCACGGGTCAGCAATATTTAATCGCGGGCAAACACAAACACTTTCTACAATTACTTTAGGTTCAATTTCCGAAAATCAAATTGTTGATAATTTAACGAAAGAAAATAAAAAATATTTTATGCATCATTATAATTCATCACCATTTTCAATTGGTATTGTAGCACCAATGCGTGGAGTTTCAAGACGTGAAATTGGTCATGGTTTTCTTGGTGAAAAAGCTTTAAAACGAATTTTACCTTCACAAGATGAATTTCCATATACAGTACGAATTGTAACCGAAGTTTTACAGTCAAATGGTTCGACTTCACAAGCAGCAATTTGTTCTTCGGTATTAGCATTGCTTTCGGCAGGAGTTCCGATTAAAAATAACATTGCTGGAATTGCAATGGGATTAGTTAAATCAAATGATGATTATCATATTTTAAGTGATATTCAAGCATGAGAAGATTTTTATGGTGATATGGATTTTAAAATTGCTGGTAACGAAAAGGGGATTTGTGCAATTCAATTAGATTTAAAAATTGATGGTTTACCAATTGATATTATTGAAAAAATTTTACAACAAGCAAAAACGGGAATTAAAACAATTTTAACGATAATGAATAAATCAATTAATGTTTCACGTAATAATTTATCAGAACATGCTTTAAAATTTGCAAAATTCAAAATTGATCAACAAAATATTAGTACTTTAATCGGTCCAAGTGGTAAAACAATTAAAAAAATTATTAACGATACTGAAAACAGTGATATTAATATTGAAGAAGATGGAACTGTTTTGATTTATAATAAAAATCTTTTAATGATTGAAAAAGCGAAACGAATTATTGAAAATATGTTTAAAACGGTTGAATTAAATGAAATTTATAACGCGAATGTTGTAAAAGTAGTTGATTTTGGAACATTTGTTCAAATTGATAATAGTTCAATTCAAGGATTAATTCACGTTTCGAAATTATCAAAAAAATTTATTAAAAATGTCGCTGATTTTATTAAAGTTGGTGATAAAGTAGAAGTCAAAGTAATTAAAATCGATCGTCAAAAACGTCAAATTAATTTTGAATTAATCAAAAAACTTAACATAAAGAATGAAAGATAATGTCAAAACACTCCTTTTAGGTGGTTTGGATGAAATTGGTAAAGTTTGTATTATTGTTGAAATTAATCAACAAATTTTTATTTTTGATGCTGGAATTAAAAAACTAATCGAAGTTGATTTAGGAATTAATTTTTTAATTCCAGATTTCAACTATCTTTTAAAAAATAAAGCACGAATTAGTGGTGTTTTTCTTTCCAGTGCAAATCATAATAATATTGGAAGTATCAATTTTTTGTTAAAAAAATTACCACATTTATCAGTTTATAGTAGCGAATTGACAAAACAAATTCTAATTACTAAAAACGATTCAAATCAAAATTATGCAAATCGTTTTAAAACAATTGGTGAAAATGGTGAAAAATTTAATGATATCGAAATTAAACCGTTTGCAATTAGTGCTGAAATGCCTGGAACTGTTGGTTATATAATTCGGTTTGGAAATCAACAAATTATTTATACAAGTTCATTTCTTTTAAACAATGATCAAAATAAAATTTTTAATACAAATTTAAAAATTTTATTTAATCGTAAATACAAAACTTTACTTTTAATTGGAAATGCGAAACAAAGTAATTATTTAGGATTTGCAAAACCAAAAAATGATTTACAAATATGAATTAAAAAAACCTTATTTGATCAAAGTAAAAAAAAAATTTATCTTGCCTGTTTTGAAGATGAATGAGCAAAAATATTCGAAACTTTAAAAATTTTAGAAAACCATTCTGAAAAAACACAAATCATTTTTTTTGATCATAAGTTTGGTAACTGATATCAACAAAATCTTGGTGCTTATCATCAAAGTAAAAATTTAATTTTTAATAAAAATGATAATAAATCAACGTTAAGAAAAATGATTTTTATTACTGGAAATGAAAAATGATTGTTTAATCGAATTCGTTCTTTAATTCATAACAAAACACATCCATTAAGTTTAGATTTTGAAAGTTATTTTTTTCTTTTAATCAGTCGTAATTACATTTTAAATGAAATTAATGTTTTTAACTTATTGAATGATTTATCAACTAGTGAAACAAAAATAGTATTTTTGAACGACAAAAAAGTTTTACCGATGATTGGTGCAAATGAAGATTTGAGATTTTTAATTAAAGCTTGTCAACCAAAATACTTTTTACCAATTGATGGATATTATCAAAATCTTAAAAAAGCGGCTGAAAATGTCAATGATTTAATTCCAAACGAAAATATTTTAATTTGTGAAAATGGAGAAATCATTGATTTTGATTTTGAAGCTAAAAGCAACAAAAAACGTAAAATAATCAATTTAGAAACAGTTTTTATTGAAAATAATGAAAATAAATCTTTACGTGAAAGTACAATAAATGAACGAATTCAACTGGGTGAAAATGGTATTTTGATGATTGCTTTTTATTATCGGGTTACAAATAAAATAGTTGATTTAATTTCTCCTTTACGAATTAATTTTTTGGGAATTGCTTTGAATCAAACGAAAAAAAATAAAATTATTGATCAAATTAGTAATTTAATTTCTTTTCGAATAAAAAATCACTATACAAAAGATAATTTAAAAATCAAAAATTTTAAAGAAAAAGTGACAAAAGAAATTGAATTAATCATTAAAAAAGAAGCGCATATCAAACCATTAATTGGATTAACTTGCATTGAAAAATAATCTTAAAAAACAAATCGTTGTTTATCCTGGGTTTTTTAATCCTTTACATTTACAACACGAAAAAATTATTCGTTTAATTATCAATTCGAAAAAATATGATCAAATTTGAATTTTCGTGAATGGAAATACAAATCATAAATCGCCACTTTTATCGTATCAATTACGAAAAACCATGATTAAAAAAATCTTCCAAGATGAAAAAAAAGTCGTTGTTTGAAATCAACCAGCCCCTTATATAACAAATCATTTATTTACATTTTTAAAGAAAAAAAAACCACAATCTAAATATGAATTTTGATTATTAATGGGAAGTGATAATTGAAATAATACTTCAACATGAGATGAATTTACGGAATTAAAAACTCAAACCAATTTTTTGATTGTTGAACGCTCAAATTTTTTAATTAATCAAATATCGTCTAATCGATCAATTCGAAAATTAAAAATCAAACCAACCGAAATTAATAGTACAGATATTCGTAATGGATTACATTGAAAATGATTAAGTTCAAAAGTACGTACAATGTTATTTGAAAAAAAATGTTTTTTTGATCATATTTTACGAAAAAATTTATCAAACGATAAATATCAACACGTCAAAAAAGTTTTTCAAATGGCAGTATTATTAAATAAAAAATATAATTTAAAACAATCAATCAAAAATTTAGAAATTGCTGCTTTATTTCATGATTTGTGTAAAAATTGAACAAAAAACAAACAATTAAAGTTTGTTCAAAACCATCAATTAGATCAAAGCGTATTAAATACTTTACCGTTTCCAATTTGACACAGTAAAACAAGTGCTTGATATCTAAAACAAGCTTTGTGTTATCAAAATAAACAAGTTTTTGATGCGATTTGAGCACATACCAGTGCCGATTGAAAAATGACAACTTTTATGAAAATTATATTTGTTGCCGATAAAATCGAATGAACAAAAACAACTAATGGAGCGAAAAAATTACGAACTTTAATTCAAAAAATAAGTTTTTCTCAACTTTTTAAAGCTACATTAAAAAACGTAATTCAAACTTTAGAAAAAAAACGAAAGAAACTTTCGCCGAAAACATTAAAAGCACAAAAATATTATCTTTAAATTGGCAACAGTAGTAGGACTCGAACCCACATCGACAAATTTGGAGTTTGTAATTTTACCAGTTAAACTATACTGCTAAATTGATTTTAATCAATATGTTTGTGAAACGATTTGATTAGGTTTTTTATCTACTGTAATTGTAATTTTAACAGTTATCAAATCATTATTATACTCAAAAATAACTTTCAAATCATAAAATGCAATTTTTTTACTAATTTCAAAAATAACCATTTTTTCAAAATTTTGACGATTTAAAAAAGGTTTTAATTGATATAAATTGCGTTGTTTATAAATATAACTTAATTTCATCAAAGCAATATTGCGTAATTTTAAATTATTTAAGAAAGTTTGAAAAACTTCTTTTAAAGTTTTTCAACTTAACTTTTGATACGAAGAAATTGTTGGATTTGCTTTGATCTTTTTAATTGTCGGTGGTGATTGATTTGATGATCGTGATTGCTTAGGTGGTAAAAATTGAATAATATTTTTTTCAACAATAAAAAAATAAAAAAATCCAACAAAAAAAACCAAAATTAAAAATAAAAAAAGTAGTGCCCGTCAATTTTTAAATCCGAGTGTTTTCAATTTTTAATTCCTTTCAAACTTTCGATTCTAAGATCTTTTCTAAATTAAGAAAAGTCAATAAGTAACGATTTGTGATACGATTTTTAAAAATGATTGGCTTACTTTTGATTTTAATTTCATTAATTCATTGATTTTCAAATTCAACGGTTTGAAAAAATAAAATTTGCAATTGGTTGAAAATTGGAATTTGTAAAGTGGTTTTTAAATTTAATATTAAATTAGGTGTTATGTGATTGGTTAAAAAAAATGCTTGTTGTTTGTTTTGATTTAAAATAATTGGAAATGAAAGTTTTTTAGTCGAATTGGATTGTAAAAAATGTTCAAATGAATAAATAAAACTTTGATCATTCATTAAAAATTTTAAATGTTTACGAGTTTTGAATTGATATTTAAAAAAACTGGTAAATTGTTCATTTAATCGATGTTTGTAAAAAATTTGAGTTGTAGCATGCGGTTGGTTAATTTCAAAATTGAAACGAAAATTAACAATTAAATCGTGAAAAAATTGTCGTAAATTAGTTGATGTTGTTGATAAAATTTTTTTAAATTGATCATTTCAATTGAATGGGGATAAGTTAAAATGAAACAATCCTTCAAATGGATTTTGAAATTGATAATTTGATTTTAAATCACTAAACAAAGTAATTGCTTGATAAATAATTGGTTCAATTAAAGCTGGTTTTGATAGACGAAAACGCATTCAATAAAAAAAGGGCATTTTGAACCGTATCGCTTCTTTAGTTTTTAATTCATAACGAATTAAAGGAGTTGTAATTGGTCAGCGAAAATTAATTTTAATTCTTGAGGTTGCTTGTGGAAATTGGGGTTTGGATTTTGCCGAAGTTCAACTTATTTTCAAATTATTTAATTTGTTTGCGGCGGTATTTAAACATTTTGTAGGAATTAAAAATGCGTTTTTTCACAGTAAATTTAAATGATAAATACTATTTGGTTGATCAGTATACTGAAAATCGGCTAAATATTTACCAAAATTATTTAATAATATTCATTTATCGTTCGATAAATTACGTTCAATAATACAATTTTTATCATTTAATTTATCATTAATAATTATTAATAATTTTATTTGTAAATCACGCATTTTTTTTAGCAATTCCGAACGTTTTAAAGATAAATCAGGCGTCAAAAATTGTCAACCAAATCAAAAACGTAACACGTGTTCCTTTTTAATACTGTATTCATTTAAAAAATTCGCAAAAATGAACGGTAAAACAAAAAATTCTGTATCATTCGGTAATCAAGCTAATTCAGTTAATAAATTACGACCTGATCAATTAGTTGATAAATAAATTTGCTGTGCAGTGGGAAAATTAATATTGTCAATTAAGAGCATTAGCGTTTTTTCGGTTTTAGAAAATAGTTTATTTTAGTTAAAAAAATAACCATTATAAAAACTTAAAAGATAATAATTAATTTAATTTTGAAATTTAATAACTGCGCCCAAATAATGCTGTATAAATTGCTGGTTTTTGGCAATGAAAACAAGTTTTATGGATTGATGATTGAATTGGAATTAAAACACGTGAAACGGTGCTTGTTTCATTTTTAATAATTAATTCACATGCTTTTAAACCACAAAAAGTAACTGAATAAGCAGCATTTTTAGGATTAATGGCACGATATTTTTGATAATTATCGATCATCACAATTCGTTCCGTTTGGAAATTATTAGCGATTGTGAAAAGTTCTTGATTGTGTTGTTTGAATAAATTTGGTAAAGCTAACGGTCAAGAATCACGTTTTAAAACATTTACAACCGATACATTATTACGTAAATAATAAGTTACATCGTTGCGCTGCATTTCTAAACGACCAATTACAATTTGAACTACAACTGCTTTTTTTCAATAGTATTTTTGTCAATAACCTAAACTTTTTTTGGTTTGATTAACATCAATATAAATAAAACGATAATCATTTAAGGTAGTTAAAAATTGATCAATGTATGATTGAATAGATGATTTTTGATGTGATTTCAAATTTAAAGGTAAATGGCCAAACACTACGATTTGAATTTTTGCTAAATGCGCTGGAAATTTTAAACCGTATTCATCCATATGAGTCATAATTAGGCCAGCTAATAAACGGGTTGAAACACCTCAAGAAGTTTGAAACGGATAAATTAATTGATTAGTGGCATTTAAAAATTTAATATCAAACGCTTTTGCAAATGTTTGACTTAAGTTATGCGTTGTTGCCATTTGTAAAAATTGTCCATCTGGCATTAAAGTTTCCAAACTTCAACTAGTTTTGGCACCGGGAAATTTTTCTAAATCAGATTTAATGCCGGAAAAAGTCGGAATTAATAAAAAATTATTAATTAAATCTTGATAAATAGTATCGATTTGACGACAAAAATGCACTGCATTATTATCACTAAAATGAGCAGTGTGTCCTTCTTGTCATAAAAATTCAACGTTTCGAAAAAACGGTTTAGTATTTTGTTCTCAACGTCAAACATTAACTCATTGATTTAATAAAATGGGTAAATCACGGTATGACTTTATTACTTGGCGAAAATATTGTGCAAAAACAACTTCTGAAGTAGGACGTAAATAAAATGGTTCGGATAATTTATCAATTCCAACATGAGTAATTTTTAAAACTTCAGGAGCAAAACCAACAATATGTTTTTTTTCGCTTTCAAGTGCTTTTTTGCTAATTAAACTAGGAAAAGCAACATCTTCGATTCCTAAAGCATTAAAACGTTGATTAAGAAAATTTTGAATTTGTTTTCAAACTCAAAAACTTTCAGGCGTAAAAAATATCGTTCCTTTAATATTTCCGTATTGAATAAAATTCGTTTCTTGTAATAATTTAGAATAATCATCGAAAGTGATTTTTTTCGTGTTTTTATGTTTCATATAAATTAGTTATTGTGCCAGAAAATTGTCTTTTTTCGGGATTAAATTTTAAAATTTCGATTTTACAATTTTCAATTCGTTTGTTTAAATAAAAGTTAATTTTAAAACTTTGTGGATTTTGTGGTGTAATTTTGCGACGACTAGTTTTAAGTTGATCAATAAGTTTTTGAAACTCACGGGAAGAGTTTTGTGTCATTAAAGGTAAAATCACCTGCAATGAATTACGGTGTTGATTAATAAATCAAGGTCGTGTTTCAAAATAAAATTGTTGTTTTGTAAAACTGTAAATAAAGCTAGTAGCAATGATTTTTTTATAATTATCAGGTTTTTGATATTGTTTCGTTACAAATCAATAAATTAAGATTAAAATTAAAATAATTACACTGATTAAAATCATAAATATGGATAAAAAATTGATGCCAAAAAAATTAAAAATTTTCATTAATTATATTTTAGAGAAAAACAATAAAAATTTGCATAAATTTTAAAAATCAAATATAAATACGATTAAATTTATGCAATGGATTGGTTTTGATTTGAAGTGAATTAGCAAAAATTTTAGTTAAAAAAGTTTGACAAATTTGATTATTTAAACGCTGACTAAAAATTAATAATGTAGTTTGATAACAATAATAAAATGACGTGAAATCGATATTAGTAGTTCCAATACTTAAAAAATCATTATCAATTATTATTAATTTTGAATGAAGATAAGCGTTTGAAAATTCATAAATTTTGACACCGGCTTTTAATAATTCATCATAATGTAAACGCGATAAATTAACCAAAAATTTAAAACCAGCAAAATTATGTAAAATAATTCGTACATCAACACCATTTAAAGCGGCATTAATTAAAGCTTTGTTGATTTCATTATCAATATAAAAATACGGACTTGTTAATCAAATTCGTTTTCGTGCCTTTGTAAATAAATTAAAAAAAATATCCCGATTAACCGAAATATTATGAGTTGGACTATCATCAGTTACTTGAATTCATGTTTTGGTATTAGAATTAATAAGTTTCTGTTTTTGATTTTGATTAGCAAGTCGATTTAAAATCGGTTTTAATTTTGGTGAAAAAAGATTTTCACCAGTACAAATCATTCAATCTTTTCAAAAAATCATTTCAATATCACGAACTACATCACCAGTTAAACGAACATCTAAATCAGCAAAATAACCGTATTTAGGATTTAAATTTAAATATTCATCGCCAATATTAGATCCACCGGTATAAGCGATTTTACCGTCGATAATAACATCTTTTCGATGATTACGATCTAAAATATTTGGTAAAAACGGTGATATCGTTCCAAATGATTTTAAAATTGCACCGTTTTTGATTAATGGAATTGTAAATGAATGAGTTGAGTGAGTTGCTGTTCCAAATCCATCATAAATAATTCTAACTTCAATTCCTTGTTTTAATTTTTCAATCAATAAACGTTTTAAAATTTCTAAATATTGCCCATCACTAAAAATGTAAAAATTGAAATAAATGTACTTTTGGGCTTTTTTTAAATCAGCATGCAAAGAACGAATTTTTGCAATTGGATGATTAAAAATTTTAATATTATTATGATTCGAAAACGGAAAAACCGAAAAATTAGCTGAAAATTTTGCAAATGATTTAATTTTTAAATTCGAATTTATATCAGGAATGTGTGAAAATTTCATTAATTTACTAAAATTTAAATAATTTTTTTCTCAACGATATAATTTTAATGCCATACTTCGACGTCTACCAATAATAAAAAAGGCAAATAAACCTAAATAGGGAACTAAAACGACTGAAATAATTACTGTTAATGAATATTGTAAGTCTCATTTATTGAAAATTACAAAAATAATTAAAATCACGCAAATTAAATAATGTAATCCTAAAAAAATAATTCAAAAAAAGACATTTGTAGCGAAAAAATATAAAAATGTTCCTAAGACAGCGAAAAAAAAGAACAACAAGAAAAAGATTGAAAGGGTAAAAAAGACAAATTTAGCGCGAATTTTCATAATTCAATGGCGGAGCAAATGGGATTTGAACCCATGCACCAGTAAAATAACCAGCCTAACTCATTAGCAGTGAGTCCTCTTAAGCCAAACTTGAGTATTGCTCCACTTTATTTATTTATTTTAACTGAATCATAACTAAATAAAAGAAAAATTATTTTAACGTTTAATTTGTAATTTTTCTGTTACAAAAAATTCTTCTCAATAACGCATTACGGTTTTTTCCGAAATATCTTTATGATCATAACCCAATAAATGTAAAAGTCCATGAACTAAAAGATAAGTACTTTCACGTTCTAAAGAATGATGAAATATTTTTGCTTGACGTTTAATTTGTGGAAAAGCTAAATAAATTTCACCCAAAAGTGTATTTGAATCTTGAATTTTAGAAACATTAACATATGGAAAACTTAAAATATCAGTGGTATTTTTAAATGGATAATATTTTTCTAAAATTAAACGCATTTTTTGATCATTAATGATGTTCACATTAACAATGCCTTTTAACTTTAATGGTAAAAATTCTTGAAAATAAATAGCAATTTTATTTAATTGTGTTTGATCAACCGGAAACTTTTTCAATTGTTGATTTTGATAAAAAAATTGAATTGAAAAAGTTTGTTTCATATTAAATTGAATTGAATTAATTTAATCTTATTAAAGTAGCTTGTTCACTTTTGATTTTAATTCAGAATGTTTTTTTGATAAATCATCATGAATAGTTTTTAATGATTGAATTTGTTCTTTATTTGATTTATGTAATTCAACCGATTGTTTAATGTTTTTGACCGAAGCATTATGAATTTTATACATTCCGATAATTAATCCAACTACAATTGCCGTAAATCAAAAACCCAAAATGAAAAAACTTATTCTTTTGTACATGTTAATATTGGCCACCTTTTTCAAAATATTAATTTATTTCAATTAATATTTTTCCCCTTTTTACAAATATTTTTTTTTGAATATTCAATTAAAATCATTGATTGAGCAAACAATATTTTATGGTGACCCATGGGAGACTCGAACTCCCGAATGCCAGAATGAAAACCTGGTGTGTTAACCACTTCACCAATGGGCCGAAAGAAAAATGGCGCCCAATACTGGACTTGAACCAGTGACCACTTGCTTAACAGGCAATTGCTCTACCACTGAGCTAATCGGGCAAATTAGTTAAAATACATTAACTAACCACTATTTTTTAGTATATAACTTTTATGTAAAATTACAAAACTATTTAAGTTTTATATTATAATTCTATAACATGAAAAATACAAAATATAATTGATTTGAATTAATTCAATATTTGAAAGAATATGGATGATTTTTTCAAAATTGTGAAATTTATTCTGGTTTAGCTAATAGTTATGAATTCGGTCCTTTAGGAGCAGAATTAAAAACACAAATTATAAATTCATGAAAAAAAGTTTTTATTCAAAAACAAAATGATATTTATTTAATTGATGGTAATTTATTTTTAAAACCCGAAGTTTTAAAAGCTAGTGGACATTTAAAACGATTTCACGATTACATTATTAAATGCAAATCATGCAAAACAATTAATAAATTTGATGAATTATGACCTGAAGTTGCAATTAATCAATTAGATTTTGAAATAGTAAAACAAAAAGCAATTTCGCTTCCAAAACGACAATGTTTAAAATGTAAAACATTAAATGAAGCAAAAATCCATCAGTTAGATTTACTATTTAAAACCGGTATTGGAGTTGATAATACGAAACAAAAAACCGTTTATTTACGACCTGAAACAGCGCAAAATATTTTTATAAATTATCCCCAAATTGTTCGTACTTTACGATTAAAATTACCGTTTGGAATCGCACAAATTGGAAAAGTTTTTCGAAATGAAATGACAACTGAAAATTTTGTATTTCGAACTTATGAATTCAATCAAATGGAAATTGAATGATTTTATCAATCGGAAAAAAATACCGAAAAATGATTTAAATTTTGAACTGAAATAATCGATCAATTTTTAAAAAAAAGTTTAAATTTAAGTGACGTAAAATTACGAATTAGAAAGCATCAAAAAAATGAATTAGCCCATTATGCAAAAAAAACCATTGATTTTGAATTTGCGTTTCCGTTTGGTTGAAAAGAACTTTGAGGTCTTAGTGCACGAGGAAACTACGATTTAAGTATGCATCAAAAAAACAGCGGCGTTAAAATGAATGGTGCAAATCCAACAAGTGAAACGATTCCTTATGTAATTGAACCATCAGTTGGAATTGAACGATTAATTTTAGCGTTAATTTTTGATAAATTAGAAAAAAATGATAATAAATGAATCTTAAAATTACCATGAAAATTTTGTTATTATCAAATTGCATTATTACCTTTAACCGAAAAATTAACTACCCAATCTGAAGAAATCTATCATTTATTAAAATCAAAATATCGAATTAAATTCGATACAAAAAAAAGTATCGGAAAACGTTATTTATATCATGATGCAATTGGAACTTATTATGCAATTACATTTGATTTTCAAAGTTTGAAAGATAAATGTGTAACGATTCGTTATCGTGATAATCAAAGCCAAAAACGAATTGCAATTGCAAATTTAGAACAATTTTTACAAAACGCCAATCATGACAACAATCAGTGACCAAATTAAAAATAAAATTGAATTAGTCGATCATATTCAACAATTCATCGAATTAAAAAAACAAGGTAGAAATTGAATTGCAATTTGTCCATTTCATGATGATCATAAACCTTCGTTGAGTGTTTCACCAGAAAAAGGGTTATTTAAATGTTTTTCATGTGGAGCAGGTGGTGATGTTTTAAAATTTGAAATGCTTTGAAATAAATGTAGTTGAAAAACTGCAATTGAAAATTTAAATCAACGTTATCAATTACAATTAGAATTGAAATGGCAAAAATTACATCCTGAAAATGCTGATACAAAAAAAATGAAACAGTTATTAATTGATGCTCATAAATGATTTCAATTACATTTACAATCACACAACAATGATAAATTAAAACAGTTTTTAACAAAACGTCAAATTAATCAAGCATTAATTAAACGTTGAAAATTAGGTTGAGCTGATACAAATTGAAAAATTATGGATTTTTTAAAATCAAAAGAATATGAAGATGGTTTAATTTTAAAAAGTGAACTAGTTATTGCAACCGAAAAAAAATGTTTTAATTTTTTTCAAAATCGCTTAATTTTTCCAATTTATAATTCCGATCAAACTTTAGTTGGATTTGTTGGGCGTAAAATTAGTGATGAAAATGAAAAACAACCGAAATATCTTAGTTTTCCAACAACGGAATTATTTCAAAAAAATCAATTATTATTTAATTTTAACTATCCTGATATCGATATTAATCGACGTGATTCGACAGTTTATTTGGTTGAAGGAATTTTGGATGCAATTCGTTTGCAAAGTAAAAATGTTAATGTAATTGCTTTAATGGGAACAAATCTTAGTAAAGAACAAGTTAATCAAATCAATTCCACTTTTAAAAAGGTTGTGATTTGATTAGATGGTGATCGGGCTGGATTAGTAGCAACGATTAAAATTGCAAAAATGCTTTTATTAAAAAACATCGAAGTTGCAATTAATAAAAGTGAAAAAAATGCCGATCCGGATAATTGAGTTTTAGAAAATCCTAATCAACCAATTCCAACCGGAAAACCACCATTAGTTTGATTGTTTGAGCAAAGAATTGATTGAACGATCGGAATGAAACGAAAAATGATGACATATTTAAAAGTTTTTTGAAAAAATAGTGATTTTGTAATCCAAGAACAGTTGAAATCACAAATCGCTAAAATTTATGGTTTAAATTGATTAGAAATGATGATGATAGATCAAGATCAAATTTTAAACGATGAACAAACTTTAATTACAAAAAAATCAAACACATTAATTTTAGAAGAATTGTGAATTTGAATTTTGTTTTTTAATTATAAAAATATTTATGATATTTTTTGTGCTAATAAATGGGAGTTTCAAAGCCAAATATTACAAAATAATGTAAATTTAATTGAAAAATGATACAATAACATAGAAGGTTTTGTTTCTCGGAATTTGCAATCATTTTTAGAAAAACAAAATTTTTCTGTAGAATTTAAGACTTACTTAACTGAATTTTGAAATGATTCTGAAATTCAAAAGAAAAGTGAATCGGCTGAATTTATTAATGGTTGTTTTAATAAATTTAATCAAAATCAAAATCAAAAGAAAATTAAGAAATTAATCAATAAGGTTAATTTGCTTAATTCGGAAATAAAACAAGCCAAAAATATTTGAAAAAACAGTAACGATTTAATTGATTATGTTGATAAAAATTGAAAAAACAGTTTTCGAAAAACTTAAAAAAAATCGTTCTGCTGCAGTTAAAAATTTAAGTCAAATTGAAAAAATTGTTTGATATTTAAAAACAAACAAAATCACCAATTTGACTGATGAATATTGAAATTGAATTGTAGATGTTTTTAAATTAAGTCCAAATTGACAAAATTTATTAATTGATGAATTAGCTTATTTCGGAATTAAAAAAAATCAACTCAATTTTAAAACATTACGTTGAAAAGCAATTCATAAATGAAATCATAATCTTCATTTTCAAGAAAAAAAATACAAACAAGATCAAATTGATTGAAAATCAATCAGTGCAGCAAAAATTTTAACTTCTGAGCAAGAAAAAAAACTCTTTAAAATTTTTCATAATAGTTTATCAGATAAAGAACGTGAATTAGCAAAAAAGCAAATTATTCATCGAAATCGTAAATTAGTTGTTTCGTTATGTAAAAAATATCAAAATCGTGGGCTTAATTTTGCTGATTTAAAACAAGAAGGTGAATTAGGATTATTAAAAGCGATTGAAAAATTTGATTATAAAAGAGGTTTTAAATTTTCAACATTTTGTGTGTGATGAATTCGACAAACTATGACAAGAGCGATTGCTGATCAAGCACGAATCATTCGTATTCCAGTTCACATGATTGAGAGAATCAATAAAATTTCTGCAATTGAAAAAGCATTAACACAAAAATTAGGGCGAAATCCAACTGAAAACGAAATTTTGGAAAAAGATAGTACTTTAACAAAAGAAAAACTACGAAAAATTAAACGTTATTCAATTTTTACAAAAATTATTGAAAAGAAAATTCAAAACAAAGAAAATACTGAATTTGGTGATTTTATTGAAGATTCGATGATTAATTCTCCAATTGAAACAAATAATGAAGATCATATCATTAAAAAAACTGATGAAATGATTGTTAAATTTCTTTCACCGAAAGAACAATGTATCATTCGTTTAAGATTAGGAAAACCACCTTTAACAATCGAAGGATTGTTAAAAATGCTTGATAAACAAAAAATTCGCTCACAAATTATTGATTTTATGAAAAAAGAAGGGTTAGATTTTAATACCAAAATTATTAGTATTATTAAATTATTAAAAATGCCGGAAAACAATTGATTAAAAAAGGAAATTGATCGTTTCGATAGCGAACGTAATACACTTGAAGAAACTGGAAAAAAGTTAAAAATTACCCGTGAAAGAGTTCGACAAATTGAAACTCGTGCTTATCGTAAATTAAAAAATCATCGTCATTATGTTAAAGGTTTCAAAAACGAAATTGAATAAATAATGAAACCAAATTTTCGTAAATGAAACACGTTCTTAAATGTTAAAAAAACTAATTGAGGGCTTACAAATGATAATTATTTAATTGACCAAAAATATGTTTTAAAACAAGCTAAAATTGATAATCCTTTTACTGATTATCAACAAGAAATAAAAATTTTAAAATGTTTGCAAAATACTTCAATCACGATTCCAATTATTGATTTTTGAATTGAAGAAAAATTTTATTTTATTGTAACTAAATACATTTTTGATCATAAACCAATCAAAATTCTTAAAAATGAAGAATTAATGCGAATTGCAAAACTAATCCAAAAATTACATCAAATTTCTGTCGATGAAAAAGCAATTAAAAAAATTGATTTAAAATTAAATTTACAAATTCATTTGCGTTTGTGTAAACAAACGTTTCCAAAAATAATTGGAAATGGGTTGAAAGTTTTAGAACGATTCTTATTAACTTGAAAACCAAAAACATGAATGCTTTCACATAATGATTTAGTATTAGAAAACTTAATTTTAACAGCGAAACATGATTATTTAATTGATTTTGAATACAGTGGTTTGAATACAAAACTTTATGATCCGGCATGTTTAATTGCTGAAAGTCAACTTTGAAAACAACCGAAACTTTACAACCAATGATTAGAAATATTTGCAAAGACAGAAAAAGATCGTCAAATTATTGATTATTTAGTACTTTATCGTTTAATGATTGGTTATTTATGAGCTGGTTATTATTACAAAAAAACTAATAATAATTTGTATAAAAAATTACAATTAAGAAAACAAACCGAAATTATTGATTTTTGAACATTAAAAATTGATTATTTTGGAAAAACAATGTAAAATAACTAATTATTCTAAAAAATAAAAATATATGAACAATCAAACCACAAATTCTACAATTACTGATACAACAAACGAAAAAAATATCAAATCAAACGATTTAATTATTTTTGAACATAAATCAAAACAATACAAAGTTAATATTGGTGATGTAATACTAATTGCTTTTGATAAAAAAATCACAATTGAACAAGATATTATTTTTGATAAAGTTTTGATCTTGAATGATAAAATTGGTAATCCTTATTTACCAAAAACTGCCATTTATGCAAAATGTTTATCAAACGAAGTCAAAGGGAAAAAAGTTATTGTTTTTAAATATAAATCAAAAAAAAATTATCGTGTTAAAACTGGTTTTCGTGCTAAATATATTCGCATTAAAATTGAACGAATTGAAGAAAAGGCGGTTGTTTAAAATGATATTTTTTTACACTAATTTACAATTTTTTGCCAAAAAAAAGGGTGCCGGTTCAACTAAAAATGGTCGTGATTCACGTCCAAAAAACTTAGGAATTAAAGTTGGTGATGGTGAATTTGTCAAAATCGGTCGACTTTTATATTTACAACGTGGAACAAAAATTCATCCTGGTAAAAATGTTAAACGAGCTGGTAATGATACTTTGTATGCAAATAAAGCTGGTTACGTTAAATTTCATTACATTTCAAGAAAAAGAAAAGCAGTTTCAATTATTGATAATAAATTAGGATAAAAAAATGCAAAAAAAAATCTTTCGATTGATTTTGGCTTTAATTTTTTGTATCTTTTTAATCCCGTTTTTTACAGCCGCAGGTTGCAAAAATAAAGCAAATAATATGGGTTGAAATATTAATAAATTAGAAAAACAATTAAAAAATAAGGAAACATTTGTTTTTTATTATGGAACAGATCGTTGTGAATTCTGTCAAAGCGCTAAAAAGATCTTAACGACAAATTCAAACATTAAAAATGCAATTAAAAATTACAAAAGCAACGCTAAAGTTGAATTTTTAATTTATTGATATTCGACTGTTAATGGTCCAAAAAAAGCCGCAAGACGAGAATTTGATCAAAAATTAAAGCAATTATTCCAAAAAATGGATATTAAAAACGGCGATGCTTTGGTTGAAAGTGGCGTTCCTTTAATTCTTTTTTTTAAACAAGGAAAACTTATTACTGAGAAAAATGTTTGAAGTGGAAAAGATTTTGAAACTAAATTTATCAAAAATTTAAAAAAATTATCAATTTAGTTTAATAAAAATTAAATGAAAACATCAAAAACACCAATTACAATTTTAATGCCGCCACCCAATATAACTGGTTCTTTACATTTAGGGCATGCTTTAAATAATTTTATTCAAGATGCAATTGTGCGGTTTTATAAATTACGCAATCACGAAACAATTTGAATTCCTGGTTTTGATCATGCCGGAATTGCTACCGAAATCTTAGTAAAACGTTGAATTCAAAAGGAAAAATTATTAGTTAAAAATGAAAATGATTTTCAAGCATTATTCGCAATTTGAACCAAACAAAAACAAAATAATATTCGTAAACAATGAAAAGCTTTAAATTTATTAATTAATTCTGAATATGAAACTTTTACACTGAATCATGAATTTCAAAATGTTGTTATCGACGCTTTTATTAAACTTTACGATAAAAAATTGATTTATCAAAAAAAAACTTTAGTTAATTGAGATCCGATCTTAGAAACTGCAATTGCTGATATTGAAGTTGAACACCGTACAACTTTTGGTAAGTTATATTACATTCGTTATCAATTGGTAACCAAACAAACTAAGCAATTTGTAATTGTAGCAACCACACGACCAGAAACAATTTTTGCTGATCAAGCTTTAATTATTAATCCAGATGATCAACGTTATCAAGCATTAAAAAATCAATTCGTTATTAATCCATTAAATGGGCAAAAAATACCAATTTTATTAAGTAAAAAAGTCAAAATGGAATTTGGAACCGGAATTTTAAAATGTACGCCTGGTCATGATTTTAATGATTGAGAAATTGGTCAAAAATTAAAATTAAAAGCAATTAATTGTTTAAATCCCAATGGAACTTTAAATGCAAATGGTTTGCAATTTGCTGGTTTAAAAACCAATGTGGCACGTCAGAAAATTGTTCAAGATTTAGAAAAAAACGGTTTATTAGTAAAAGCGATTGATCATCAAAATCAAGTTCCATATTCAACTCGAACTGGTGCAATTATCGAACCTTTTTTATCAGAACAATGGTTTTTAAAAACTCAACAATGAGCGAAAACGATTTTAAAAAATCAAAATCAGGTTGAATTTAAACCGGCAAAATATCGAAAATATTTAATTAATTGATTAGAAAAAATGCATGATTGATGCATTTCACGCCAATTAAATTGAGGACATCGATTACCAGTTTATTTTCATAAAAAAACTAATGAAATTTGTGTTAGTAAAAATCAATTAGATCCAAAAATTTGAATTCAAAGCAAAGATGTGCTAGATACTTGATTTTCTTCTGGATTATGAGCGATTGCAAACTTTGGTTGAAATTATCCAAGTCGCAAATCATTGAATAAATATTTTCCAATTGATTTTTTAGTAACAAGTTACGATATTATCTTTTTTTGAATTGTCCGAATGTTTTTCTTTGGAATTGAGTTTAAAAAGACTTTACCATTCAAAACGATTATTATTCATGGCTTAATTCGAACTAGTGATCATCAAAAAATGTCAAAAAGTCGCGGTAATGTTATTGATCCAATGAAATTAATCGATCAATATGGAAGTGATGGATTACGTTGAAGTTTTCTAACTGATTATAAAATTGGGGATGATTTACATTTTGATGAAAACAAAGTTGAACAAGCAGCACAATTTGTTCATAAAATTAAAAATATTCATACATTTTTACAACAATTTAATTTGGAAAATTCAAATGAAAAATCAAACCAAATAATTGAAAATCCATTAAATTGTTGAATTTTAAATAAATTTAAAGTATTAGTAAACGACTATGAAAAACTTTTTCAACAACAACAATTCACATTAATTGGTGACAAATTACATCAATTTATTTGAAAAGAATTTTCAAATTTTTATTTATTACACATTAAAAATTTGCAAAAGAGTAAATTTTGACAAGAAACAAAATATTTATTACAAATAATTTGAAAACAAATTTTAGCTTTATTACACCCAATGATGCCAAAAATAACCGAAAAATTATTTTTTGATATGTTTGATTGCAAAATTGAAATAACAATAAAATCAAAGTGAAATTTGGTAAAAAGTAAGTTATCAAAAGAAATTTATCAAAAATTTTATCAATTATTAAATGAACTATTAAAATTTAAAACACAACAAATTCATCAATTAAAAACCTACAAAATTACTTTAATGACTGATGATATAAATTTTGTCGAAAATCATTTAACAAATTTACACGTTTTGTTAATACCGCAAAAAATTCAAATTATTAAAATTATTCCGGGTAAAATTACCACATTCAAATTAATCAATGTCCCAACGGAAAGTAAAGTTGAAATTGCAGCAAAAATTAAATTTTTTCAAACTGAAATTATCAGAAGTGAAAAATTATTAAATAATCAAGCGTTTTTGCAAAAAGCAAAAGCAACAATTATTAAAAACGAAAAACTTAAATACAAAAAATATCAAAAACAACTAAAATTTTGGCAAACAAAAATAAAAAATTAAAAAATAACTAATATTAAAGTTAATTTTTCAATTTTGATATATTTCAAAATGTGAAATTAAGTCGGTTAATAATTGGTTTTGTTGTTATTTTAATTATTATTTATGCAGGAATTATTTGGTGAATTCAAAGTGGTTGACAAATTAAAATTATTAAACGTGATGAAAAACAAATCACAAATATCAAAAATAAAACTGTTATCAATCAAAATAAAATCCAAACGTTTCAATTTGTAAATTTAGGTAGTAAACTATTAAATCACCAACATCAACTTCCCTTAAAACTAAAAATAAATGATCAATTACCTAATCATTGAAGAATTCGTGATTTTTTAAATTATTACTATCCAAAATGACATAATTTATACAAAATTGAAAACAAAGTTTTAAAAACGATTATTAAATTAAATAATCATATTTTTTATCAACCAAAAGTAAAAATTTTAAGAAAAATTTACATTCAAAACATAACAACAAACGAATTAAAAGCGATTACGAATCAAACCGTTGCTTTTAATAAAAAATTAAAAATATTTTTAAAAAAAACTTATCTTCAAAAAACCAGTTTTTTCAAATGAACAACTGATAAAACCACAAAAAATATTAGTCAAAGAATCTATCAATCACTACGCAAACAAATTATTTTTAAAAACTAATTATGTTCTTTTTAGTTTGATCATCGTTTGCAAGTGGAGTTTTGATATTAAATTTACTTGATTGACAAAATCATTGATGAACAATAATACTTTTAAGTGTTGTTGGATTGTTTTATCTTTTTAAAAAAAATCAATTTAATTTCAAAATTAAGCGTTGATATTTGATTTTTTTTATTTTATTAATTTTAAGGATATTTTGAGTTTCGTTTGATAGTCCAAAACAATTACAAAAAAATTCAGAACCAATGACAGCAACAATTAGTCAAAAATTTTCAAATAGTTTATTAATTAAAAATCGTAATCATAATTTTTTGCTAAATTTTTGACAACCGAAAAAACATTTGTTGGTTGGACAACAAATTCGTTTTTGTGGAAAATACGAAAATTTAAAACGAACACCAAAACAACTTAATTATTATTGATGAATGCGAAGTTATAAAGTTAACGGAATTTATCGCTTAAATAATAAATGCCAATTTCAAATTATCAATCACAATAATTTGCGTTTAAAAGTATGAAATTGATTATTAAAAAATACAAATTTTCGTTTAAAAGTATGAATAAAATGAATGCTTTTTCAAAATCCACCTAACCAAAGCGAAAAAATTAATTTATATGAAAAAACGCAACGATTAGGAATAGTGCATATTTTTACAATTAGTGGTTTTCATCTTATTGTTAGTGGTTTTATCGTTAGATTATTTTTAAAAAAAATCAAAAATCGACGATTTCAATTGATTGGTAATTTGTTAATTTTAATGTGGATGGGATGAATTGTATATTTAACAAACTTTAAAATCACCACCATTAAAGCATGATTGTTAATTTTGTGTGGAACATTTTTAAAACCTAATCCGCGAAAATGATTAATTTTTGTATTTTTAGGATTTTTATTTTATTGACCATTATATATATGACAAACAGGTTTTCAAATTAGTTTTTGTGCAAGCTTTTGTTTGCTTTTAATTAAAAAAACAAAACATTCAAAAAATGTTTTACTGAATCATTTGATTGGAATTATCAAAACGACTTGTTTAATTACTTTCGCAATCATTCCGATTATAATTAAATTGCAAAACGGAATCAGTTTAACGGTTTTTTTAAATTTATTCGTATTTACAATTTGGGGAACATTAGTTTATCCATTATTTTTTGTAACTATTTGATTTAAATGATTTACTTTTCCAATTTGAAATGCAATTTTTAAAGGAAGTGAATTTCTAATTCATGAATTAGAAAAAATTAATTATATTTGATGAATATCGCATTTTCAAATATTTCATTATTTAATATATTACGCCTTTTTAATCATTGCAATTAATGATTGAAAAGTGAAAAGAGCATTATTTTTATGAACTTTATTAACAAGCTTTTTATTATTTTCAAATTGAATTGATTTACATTCAAATCAACATAAATTTTTACATATGATTGATGTTGGACATGGTTTAGCGATGTTAATTCATATGCCTAATAATGGTGCAAAAATTCTTTTAGATGCCGGAATTGGTAAGCGAACAATAAGTTATAATCGAAAAATAATTAATTATTTACAAAAACAAAAAATTAATGTTTTAGATGCGGTTTTTATTTCTCACAACGATTATGATCATAAAAATAATTTAATTTTTTTGCAAAATCGCATTTTGATTAAAAAAGTTTTTACAATTAAAAATTCGCAAGCAAATTATAAAATTAAAAAATTACATTTTTTTAATTTAAATTATCGTTTTGCAAATTGAATGAAAAAAAATAATAATAAAAGTTTGGTTTTATTAACGCAAATTTATCAAAAATGATTATTGTTTAGTTTTGATATCGAATACAAAGTCGAAAAATTAATCATCAAACAATGAAATTTTCCTAAAATTGATATTCTTCAAGTTGCCCATCACGGATCAAACACATCATCATCACTTGATTTTTTAACAATTATCAAACCAAAATATTGTTTAATTTCAAATCAAAAAATTGTAATAAAAACAAAAACACGTTTGCAAAAATTTTGTCAAGTGTTTGAAACTCGTAAAAATGGGAATTTGGCCATAGTAATTAGAAACCAAAAAACATTTATTAAAACAGAATATTAAAATAATACTTTTTGATAAAATATAAACAATGAACGAAAGAAAAACAGAAATTATTGTTGGTGAAGATCAATTTTTAATTAAAAAATCAATCAATCAAATTTTAAAAAATAATTTTAAAATTAATAACCCTATAATTGAAATAATTGATTTAGAAAATCAACAACAATTTGCCTGAAAAAACAAATTAATTAATTCATTTTGAGATAATCAAATTTTTGTCATTAAACACATTGAAGCTTATTTAAAATGAAAAAAAAAAGAACGAGTAATTTTTGAAAGAATTGTTGAACAAAATTCTGTTTATAAAATTTTAATCTGATACGGAAACGAAAAATCAACAATTGGAAAATTAAAATTTACTGGAAAAAAGCATTTTATTAAAAAATGTTCGAAAATTACTAAATATAAATTTATTTTTAATTTCATTAATGAAAATAAAATTAAATTATTAAATTCCGAAATTATGACTAAAATTAGTGAACAATTACCAAATGATTTAACAGTTGTTCAAAATAATTTATTAAAAATAAAAGCATTTTATAATCAAACTCAAAAACCTTTGCAAATTGACGATTTAACAAAAATCTTAAACAAATATCGTCAAGGTAAAATTTTTAATTTGATCGAACAAATTATCTGTCATAAAAAATTAAATCAGTTGTGAAAAGAACTTGTCAATATTTCAATAGATGAACAAAATATTATGTTTATATTAAAATTATTGAATCTTTATGCCGTTGGAATTATTAGTGTCAAAGCACATATAAATTCAGGTATGAATTTACAACAAATCGCCAATCAAATGAAAAAACATATTTTTTTAATTCATAAATTTCATAAATTAATTAATTCAACAGAAAAAACTTGATTAATTCATATACTTGAAAAAGTGGAAGAATGAAAATTTAAATCTCGTTTTTTAAAAGCGAAAAAACGTGATATTATAAAGTTTTTTCTAATTGAAATTTATGAATAAAAATAAACAAAACCTAAATTTTAATAATTTTTATCCGTTTACAAGAAAAAACAAAACTATTCCAATTGTTAAAAAAATAATTGGCATCATTGCTCTAATTTCGATGGTGTTTTATTTTTTTACAAATATTTCGATATTATTATTAATCGAAAATAAAAATCTTGAAGCCAAATTTTTATTCTTTTTTAAAAAATCATTATTATCAATCTATCCTTTTAGTTATCTAGTTTTTATTATTATTGCTTTTAAAAAAGAAAAAAATGCAGCAAAAGTATATTCAATTTCAACATGATATGGTGTTCTTTTGATTGCGTATAATACATATTTTGGAATAAGATCAATTTTCTTACTCAAAAATTTAGTTGCTGAACACGCAAAAATTAATTTAGAAAATCAATTATTCTTAAGTTTACAAATTCTAAATGGAATTGTGATTGCTTTAGGATTTGTTTTAATTTTATTGGAATTTTATCTTTTAGTAATATTACATCCAAAAACAAGTCAATATAAAATCCATTTATTTAATCAAAAGATAATTAAAAAAGGTCGAAAAAGTGTTGGCAAAAAGACTAAAACTAATAAATAATTGAGTTACATTATTTGCAAAATCAATTAAAATAGTTTTAGATATCGGAACTGATCATGGTCAATTAGCAAGAAATATCGCACAATTTAATCCAAAAATTTTAGTAATTGGAAGTGATCTTCGTAAACACATTATTCATAAACGACAAATAGAACCTTTAAACCAACAAATTAAAAATTTAAAATTTGTAGTTAGCGATGGTTTTGAAAACATTAAGGAAAAAATTGATTTAGTAATTCTTGCCGGTTTAGGTTATCAAACAATTGAAAAAATCTTAAATCAACAATTAAGTTTGGCCAAATTTTATATTATTCAAACGCGCAATAATCCAATTAATTTACGTAAATGATTTGCTAAAAAAGGATTTGGATTCGAAAAAGATATTATTTTTGTTGAACGAAATATTTTTTATCACACTTTATTATTAAATGTAAAAGGACGAAAACATTTTAACGAAAAAAATATCCAATTTGGTGATTTTGAAAACAAAGATAAATCATTTATTAATTACTGGCAAAGGCAAATCGTCATTTTAACAAATATTATGGAAAAATTACCAATCGATCAAAGAACAAAATTTTACAATTCAAAAATTTTACCAATTAAAGAAATTGTATAATATTATTATGAAATTTTATGAATGACAAGTTTTTTTAAATCAACTTGCACCACAAAAATTTGCGTGATTTGATGATAATCCCGGTAAACAAATGGGCCATAATAATAAAATAATTAAAAAAGTTTTATTGTGTTTAGATTGCAATCATACAACAATTCAAAAGGCAATTCAAACTAAAGTTGATTTGATTATTAGTTTTCATCCTTTTTTTTGACCAAATCGAAGAAAAAATCTTAAAAACGATCCTGAAAAAACTCAGGAATATTGACAATTAAAAAAAGCTAAAATTGCAGTTTTTAGTATGCACACCAATTATGAAAATCTGTATTTAGGACGTTTTATATTAAATAAAATTAGTAATCAAAAAATTAAATCAAAAAATTTAATTAATACAACAATTTTAAAACCACATTTATCAATGAAAGCAATTATTGCTAAATGCAAGAAAATTTTTAAAATTAAATATTTAGATTATTGAGCGAACAATAAACTTGATCAAAAAATTCGTAAAATTGTATTAGTTTCAGGAAGTGGGGGTCATTCATTAAAACTTTTAAAAACGATTAAAGCAGATTTATTAATTACAGGCGATTTAAAATGAAATCACTGACAAAAAATTGTTAAAATGAAACAAAACACAATTGTCGTTGGTCATCATATGGAAGAGTATTTTATCGAATCACTTAAAAATAAAATCACAAAAAGTAATTTTGCTCCACAAACGCAAATTATTGAATGTTATCAAGGTAGCATATTAAAAAAAATTTAATGATTAAAATTGAAATTAATTATTCATCAAATACAACTATCAAACGATTAAAAGTATTCGGTCATACTTTTAAAAACGATGATAAAATCGAACCTGCTTGTGCGTGTGTTTCAAATATAGTTTTAGGATTTGTTAATTGAATCAAAAATAATAAAGTAAAGAATTTAGCTAAAATTATAATCAAAGATGGTTACGTTGATTTTCAATTTATTGAACCAGAACAATTGAAAAAAATTGTCGAATTGATCGTTATTCAATTAAAAATGACCGCTAATTATTTTCCAAAAAAAATTATTTTGAAAACTTTCAGGTAAACATTTGTTCTTGAATAAAAATCGTATCACCGTTGCGAACATTTTGAGCATTTAAAATTTGATCAATTTTTAGTTCTTTTAAACGTGAATTTAATCGATTTAAATCTGTTTTAGAACTTAAATCATAATTTGAAAATAAATTATTGATTAGTTTACCAGACAGTAATCACGTATTAGCACGAAGCTTTTGAATTCTAAGTTCTTTATGAATGTTGTATTCAAATAATTTTTGAATTGGATGGTTTTTCAAACTTAGATCCAAAACCGTTTGAAGTGGAGTTGATGATTTAAAAATACGATTAATTTCGATGATTAAATTTGGTAAATTAGATTTTTTTAACGCCGAAATAATGATAATTTTAAAGTTTGGATACTTTTCAGAAACGTGTTTAATAAAATTAGTTTCATTTTCTTTTGCGGTTGATAAATCAATTTTATTTCCAACAATTAAAAATGATATTTGTTTAAATAAAGAATTATATTGAAAAAGTTCATTTAGTAATGTTTCAAAATAATGGATTAATTCTTTCCATGGTTTTGATAAATCAACAACATAAATTAATAATTCACACCGTTCAACGTGTTTTAAAAAACGATTTCCAAGGCCACGATTTAAATGTGCGCCTTCAATAATACCTGGTAAATCGGAAATAATTAATTGATTTTTTAAAGCACCTAAATTCGGTTGTAAAGTGGTAAAACTGTAGTTTGCCACTCGTGATTTAGCATTTGTTAAGGCATTTAACAAAGAACTTTTTCCGGCGTTGGGTAATCCAAATAAACCAATATTAGCAAGTAATTTTAATTCCAAAAAAATTGTTTTTGTTTCACCGATTGTTCCTGGTTGAGCTGTACGTGGAATGCGATTATGATTAGAAAGAAATGCCGCATTCCCTTTTCCACCAATTCCGCCTCTTGCGACAATAAATTCTTGATTATTTTTCGTAAAATTACATAGTAAAAATTTTTTGTCAGCAGTTCAAATTAAAGTACCAATCGGAATTTTACAAATTAAATTAACGCCATTTTTACCATGACGATTTTTCGAATCACCATTTTGCCCAGCAAGCGAACGATATTTTTTTTTTGAAAAATCAAAAGTATTTAAACGATTATCAGCAACAAAGATAATATTACCACCATTACCACCATTACCGCCATCGGGATGAGGACGTGCTTGGTGTCAATCTTGAAAAAAACTTACTTTTCCGTTGCCGCCATTACCAGCGATTAAATCTAAAAAAACACTATCAACTAATTTCATTTATTTGTCTAATTCAGATTTAAAATGAAAATAAAATCCTTGTTTAGCAAAATCAGAATGTTTATTATTAGTAAATCCATCGGGATTAATAATTTCAAAATCACGATTTATCATATCTAACTTAGCGTCTAAATCATCAATTTTTGATAAAATTAACGACTCTATAATTGCTGGTTGAACTGGTGAACCAAATTCTAATTTTCCATGACTTGCTAAAACACAATGTTTAAGTAAAATCATTTTTTTTGAATTTAAATTTAAGCGTTCAGCATATTTTTCAATGATTTGAGCACCGATACTAATATGACCAATCAAACGACCTTCTAAAGTATAAAGTGAATCAGAAAATGATGTTCCAATTTCATAAATTTTACCTCAATCGTGAAGAATAATTCCGGCAAAAAGTAATGATTGATTGATTGGAATATGATGATAAATTTTTATTATTTGTTCAGCTGTTTTTAACATTGTTAACGTGTGTCATAATAAACCACCATAAACGTTGTGATGATTACGAATTGCTGCGCGATGATGTTTAAATTTGTCTAATGATTCTTGGTCAGAAAATAAGGTTTTCAACAATTTTTGATAATCGGTGTCAGTAATTTTATTAACAAAGTTTTGTAATTCATTTCACATTTTATCAATTGAATAAATTGCGCGGGGAAAGAAATTTTCTTTTTTCATTGTAAAATTCAATTCGTAACTTTCCAATACGTATTGGAAACGATTGTTATGAATTGTTTTACGAATCACACAATCAATAACAATTGATTCATTTTTAAAATCAATTAAATTTTGTTGATCAAAAAGGTTGTAATTTCATTTTCGAACCAAGAGTTCACCAGTTGAATCAATTAAATATAAATCTAAATATTGATTTTGATTTTTGGTTGTTTTGATTTGAAAACGTGATATTAAGGCAGTTAATTTAAAACTTTGATTTTCTTCAGTTTTTGTTAAGATATTTTTAATTTCCATTTGTTATTTCCTTTAGTATTTTTTAATACCTTTTTATTATAAATCAAAAAATCAAAGCATTATAACTATTCATAAATAAATTACCTTTATCAAATAATAATAAAAGACAATTTTATGTTAATAAAAAAGTAAATTTTAAAATAATGGTAATTTTTTTTGATATTGGTAATAAAGGTGCAATTAGTTATTTTAAAGCCGGTGTTTTTTATCAAGTAAAACAATTTATAATTTGTAAAAAAAGCAAATTCACTATTCGAGAAAAAATTCATAATTGACATCGGATTTTAAAAGAGTTATTTCCCAATCCTGATTTAATTCTTCAAATCGGATGTTATAAACCATTTGGAAATAATCGTAAAATTATTGCACATTTAGCAATGTTAATTGCAATTATTATGTTACATTTTAAAAATCACGATCTTTATTTAATTTCAGAATGAAATGCGTGAAAAACGATGTTGCAAACAAATAAAATTCCAAAACGAAAAATCAAAAAATTATTAACAATTGAATGAGTAAATAAAAATTTTAAATTTAAAAACTCAATTAATGATGATGAAGCAGATGCAATTTTAGGTGGAATGTATTTAACGCGTTTTTTTACGACGCAAAAACATGATCAAAAATTTCACCATAATTTGAAACAAAAATAATTTTCAATTTCTTTTTAATTTCAGCTGGAATATCATCTAAATCCTTTTTATTATCTTTGGGAATTAGAATTGTTTTAATATTACTACGAGCGGCGGAAATAGATTTTTCTTTTAATCCACCAATTGGTAAAACTTTTCCTTGTAAAGTAACTTCACCAGTCATTGCAATATCGCGTGAAATTGGTTTACCGACTAATAACGAAATTAAAGAGGTTGTGATTGTAACGCCAGCAGAAGGTCCATCTTTCGGAACTGCACCTTCCGGAACGTGAATATGAAAATTATTTTTTAATAATAATTCTTCGTTGATTTTGTATTTTTTTGCATTAGCACGAATATAATTGAAAGCAATTTCAGCTGATTCTTGCATTACTTCACCTAATTTACCAGTTAAAATTAATTTTCCATTCCCGGCAAAAAATGTTGATTCAATTGCAAGAATATCACCACCAAATTGTGTATATGCCAATCCAGTTGCAACGCCAATTTCGGATTTATTTTGTTTTAAAGTAAATTCAAAAATTCGTTTTCCTAAATAATCAAACACATTTTTATTCGTAATAATAATTTTTTTGATTTTTTTAGTTAAAAAAGACACGATAAATTTTCGACAAATTTTTGTAATTAAACGTTCTAATTCACGAACTCCGGCTTCGCGTGTGTAATATTTAATGATTTCTTTTAATCCACTTAAATTAAAACTAATTTGCGAATGTTTTAAATTTAATTTAGCAAAAATTTTCGGAATTAAGTGATTTTTAGCAATTTTAAATTTTTCAATTTCTGTGTAAGAAGAAAGATAAATAATTTCCATACGATCACGTAACGGCTCTGGAATAAATTGTTCATAATTAGCAGTTGCAATAAACATTGTTTTTGAAAGATCAAACGATTCTTCAATGTAATGATCAAAAAATTCATTATTTTGTTCTGGATCTAACACTTCTAGCATCGCGCTGGAAGGATCACCACGATAATCACTACTTAATTTATCAATTTCATCGATTAAAATAACTGGGTTAAGTGATTTTGCTTTTTTCATTGCTTGAATAATTTTACCTGGATAGGAACCTAAATAAGTTCGACGATGACCGCGAATTTCCGATTCGTCTTTTACACCACCTAAAGGAATTCTTACATAATTACGCCCTAATGAATGCGCAATTGAGTATCCTAATGAAGTTTTTCCGGTTCCTGGTGGCCCAACTAAACAAATAATTTGTCCAGAAACGTTTTTTGAATAAATTCCAGATGCTAAATGTTCAATGATCCGTTTTTTAGCTTCATCTAATCCAAAATGATGTTTATTTAATTCATTCGTTGTTGTAATTAAATTATCATTTTGATGTGTTTCTTGATACCAAGGTAAAGCCATAATTCAATCAATATAACTTCTTAACATTCCCTTTTCTGCTGATGCTGAAGGCAAAGTTTTTAATTTCGTGATTTCAGAACGAACGCGTTTTTTAATTTTTTCGGGAAATGGTTCTTGATCGATCCGTTTTAAATATTTATCTAAATCGTTTTCTCCACTATTCTCTTCACCTAATTCTTCGCGAATCGCATTTAACTTCTCACGTAAATAAAATTCGCGTTGTTGGTCGGAAAGTTTATTTTTAACTCGTTTGTTAATACTTTGATCAATTGATTGACTAATATTTTCATTGTCTTTTGGAATTGATTTGAAAACAATATTTTCCGAAATAATTAGATATTTTTTTAGTAATGATTTTGCTTCAAGTGCATGTTGTTTAAAATTATTTTGATTGTTCGGGTAATTTTGTAATAATGTATCAGCAAATTGATGTAAACTTTCACTATCAAATGTGCTATTTTTGAAACGGGAAGAAACCGAAGAACCCATTTTTTTTAAAAATTTATGAAAAATGGCAGAAGTTTTTGTTAATTCGGTTGTTTTGGCAACGGGGTAATTTCAAATTTTAAATTTGGTTTGAAAATGATCTTTGATATTTGTTGGATTATGTAAAGTAACACGTTTAAGCGCACTAGCATTAATAATCAAAGTTCTTTCTGATTGACGAACAATTTTTATTTCGCATAAAACACCAACCTTATAAACGTTGTCTAATTTAATTTCATTAATGGCAATATTAATTTCAGAAACTAAGATAATTTTATTATTAAAATTATGAATTGATTGATGAATTGCTTCGAGCGATTCACGTCGACCTACATTAATTTGTTTCTCAAAATTTGGAAATATGTATTGTTCTTTAGTTATCAATAATGGATATTTTAATTTAGTATTTTTGGAAGAGGTTGGTTTTTTCATATTTTAAAAATCCTTTCTAATATATATTATTATATATTAACAATTTTTATAGTTATTAATATTTATCTTCCGATCAAAAAATGACAAATATCACCATCTTTTAAAATGTAATCGGCACCTTTTGAATCAGTTTTAATTTTTTGAATTGATTGAGTTAAATTGTATGTTTCGATTAACTTTTGAAACGAAATAACATTTGCGCGAATAAACTTTTTACTAAATTCGGTGTGAATTAATCCAGCACAGATACGAGCGTTTTGATTTTCACGGAATAACCACGAATGAACTTCATTTTTACCGCAGGTATAAAAAACTTTTAAACCAAACGTTTTTAAAATTTTTTGACTAAAATCTTCCATTCCATTTAAATGGTAATTAAAATCATTTTTTAATTTGGTTTGAATTAATAAAGGTGTTTTTGATAATTTTCGCAATAAAATAACCGGTAAAAAAACGTATTCAATTGACAAACGATTTAAATAATTAGTCAAATTTTTAATATTGGTTTGAATTTCATGAAGAAAAAAATCCTGTGCAACATTAATTGTGACAAAAAATTTTTTCGTACTCAAAAGATTTAATTTATTTAAAAAATTACGTTCTTGTTCAGTTCAATCTAATAACGTAATAAATTTTTCTTCTTCTAATGCACTAATGCATTTTTTTAAAATGGTTTGAATTTTCGAAAATGGTAAATTGTATTTAATTCAAAAGTTTGGTTTTTTAATCAAAAAACTTTTTAAGTATTCTTTATCTGATAAAACAATTTCTAATTGAATAATTTGAAAATTTTCTAGTGGTGTATTTGAATCGATTTTATCAGTTTGAAAACCATTTACAACATAACAAATTGCATCGACTTCACGAATATGAGCTAAAAATTTATTTCCTAATCCAACACCAATATGAGCGTCTTTAATTAATCCGGCAATATCTCAAAATTTTACGTATGAATTAATAATTGCTTGCGAATTATAAATTTTTTTTAACTTTATTAAGCGTTTATCATAAAGAGGCATGATGCCAATGTTGGGTTTAATTGTCGTAAAAGAGTAATTTGCAACAGCAGCGTTTCCTTTTGTTAGAAAATTAAACAAAGTACTTTTACCAGCATTAGGTAAACCAACCAAACCTATTTTTAACATATGAATTTATTTTATCATAGTGAAATTATTATTTAAACAATGCAAAAAAGATCATTTGAGCAAATCATCGTTTTAGATAAATTTTGAATTAATCAACAAATATATTTTTGATTATTAAATAAACATTCAATATTTTTAGTTAAATTTATTAAACGTGGTTATATCAATTTTTTAAATATTAATCGCTTATCATTTTTGATTATTAAAAATGACAATTTAAAATGACGCAAACAAATTTTTCATAGTCAAAATGTAAATTTATCAAAAATGGATCGAATTATTAAAGAAATAATTAGTATTTGATTGATTCAAATTGCTAATCAACAACCAATTCCAACATTAATTTATCGTTTTTGGTTTCAAACTTTAACAATCAGATCGATTAGACTTATTCGCGTTTTAAAAATTTTATTATGAATGATAAAAATAAGTGGGATTCAAATTCCTTGTGATGAATGAAAACAAGCAATAAAAATATGTTTTCGCAAACTAAAAAATCATCAATTAAAACAATTATTAAATGAAATTCATAATTTTTGTTATACTAATTGCTGAAATTTTAGTAAAATCAATTGTTGATTATTGATTGGTTTTTGATGTGAACAATTAATCTTTAATGGTGGATTAATTATGAAACGGAATTTTTATGATCAAATTCATTTATTCATTCAAAAATTAGTTGATTAATTACTTTAGCAGTTGATTCGGATTTATTAATTAAATGCCCGGCATTTAAAGCATTTTTTACCACTAAATTAGCAGATTTTAATTTTTGAAGTTCTTTATTAAGAGCAATTAAATTAGTTGTGTGGTCTTTATTGTGGTTGATAATTAAAAACTTAATTTTTGATGATTGATGATGTTTTAAATTCATAATAATTTGTTTGTTATAACGCGCTGCTTGCGCAAAAAAATATAATGGAATTGATTTGTGATTTAAATTTTTAAATAAATTATCATGGGCTTTTTTTGTTAAACCTAAAATTGCATCTTGTTTGTATTCGCGAAGTGAAATTACAATTTCACTGAAAAAGAAAATTCCTAATAATAAATTAACAACATTTTTAACATTTGGTTGCAAAAATAAAAATGGATTATAAATGTATTTTTGAAAAACAATTGCGGTTAAAATAATGCCAAACACATTTGCTTTAATGAATTTATCAGTTGCTAAATAAGCACAAATCGCCGAACCAAGCGAATGTCCTAATAAAATAATTTTCTTTTTCGGATAAGTGATTTTAATTAATTTAATAATTTGAATACAATCTTCAAAGTTGCGTTTTAAATCAAAAGAACTATTTCTTTTATTACTAGCAAAATTACGTTGGTCGAAACTTAAATATGAAAAGCGATGTTTTTTTGCAAAATTGCTAAATCATTGAAAATCTTTTAAAGATTCATTTAATCCATGAAAACAGATAAAAAAATATTTGCTTTTGACATAATTTTTCAATTGATAATTTAATTCATAACCATCTTCCAAAATAATGCGTTGATTTAATTTGGAAAATTGTGATTGTTTTAAAATTTTGGTTTTTTTATAGTGATTATAAAAAAATAAAACATAAACGCGAAATAACAAATAAACTAAAACTAATAATGTTGTTAATAAAATGATTATGATTGATAACATTTGTTTATTTGTTTTAAAACTTAATTAAATATTTGATAAATTGATTTGTATTTAATAACTTTTTTCGTTTTTACATCAATATTCAAAACAACTGCACTTAATTGTTTTGGTCCTTCTTTAAAAGGACGAATTAATTTACGTTTACCAGTTAATTCAGCTTCAATTATTGGTTGCGGATTAGCACCAATAATAGAATTATATGGTCCAGTCATTCCAACATCAGTTATAAAAAATGTTGATTTAGGTAATAAGCGCGCATCATTAGTTTGAACATGGGTATGAGTTCCTAAAACAGCGGTAACTTTACCATCAAATGCTCACGCAAATGTTGCTTTTTCAGCGCTTGCTTCACCGTGAAAATCAACAATGTGAATATCATCACCGTGATTTGTTTTTAATAAATCAGAAAATGTTACAAACGGATTATTAACTTTTTCGTTAATATAAATATTTCCCATAATATTTGTAATTCGAATTTTTAAATTTTTACGATTTAACGTTGTAGTTCCAAAACCAGGAAAAATTTTAGGAAAATTTAGTGGACGTAATAAATTAGCTTTCGCTTGATTAATAAAATCAAACATTTCTTTTAAATGAAACGTATGATTTCCCATTGTAACAACATCAACACCAAGATCAATTAATTGGCGAAAATGTTTTTTTGAAATTGAACAACCGTTAGTTGCATTTTCGCCATTTACAATCGTTAAATCAATTTTGTGTTTAGTTTGTAAAATGTTCAATTGTTGTTGGACAATTTTTCTTCCTAAAGAACCAAAAAGGTCGCCAATAAATAAAATGTTAAAAGTGAAATTATTTTGTGTTTTTTTCATTTCGATATCTTTTGTAAAGTGTAAAATCCAAAACTAATAAAAGATTTTCTAAAATTTGGATAAAATGATCCGAAATTCTTTTTAAAGAATAAATATTTTCAATAAAAATTAATGTTTTTTGCATATGTTCATTGCGATTTGAATTGATTAATTCATTAATAATTGGTTTGAAATTAACGAATTGGTTTGATAAATTCGTATTTGATTGATTTGATGATTTAAGAAATTCGATAACTTTGGTTTTGCTGGGATTAAAAAATAAATCGCGAATGATTTTTTCTTGTTCAATTAAAATTTTTCATTGCGAAAGAATAAAATTAATTTGAATTGGAGTTGAATTATTAAAAGTTAAAAATTTTAAAAAAGATTTGTAATGAGTTAAAATACGAAAAAAATCATTTGAAATATTAAGATAAGAAATAATTTTTCGTAAATGTGTTCCGAACAAATTAAACGTTGCAACTTGATAAATTAAACGTTTATAAAACCGATTACATTCTTTATGAAGATTATTAATTTTCGTAATTGTTTTTAAAAATTTTTCTTGTTTTTGATCTAAAAAATATAAATTAGCTTTATCAATTAAATGTGATAGTTTGGTTCATAGTTCTTTTAATTTTTGACTTGTGGTGCTAATGTTGATATCTAAAATATTCATTATTGGTCAATTCTACCCATGATATAATCAGCGGTTTCTTTGTGTTTTGGTTGAGTGAAAACATGACGAGTTTTACCATATTCAATAATTTTACCACTATTTAGATAAACTAAATAATCTGAAATTTTTGATGCCTGACTTAAACTATGAGTGACGAGTAGAATTGTATAGTCTTTTTTCAATGCGAATAAAAGATTTTCAATTTTTTCACGCGAAATTGGATCAAGTGAACTAGTTGGTTCATCCATTAATAAAATTTTTGGTTTCGTTGCTAAACAACGTGCGATGCATAAACGTTGTTGTTGACCACCTGATAAATCTAAAGCCGAAGTATGTAATCGGTTTTTTACTTCATTTCATAAATTAACTTGTTTTAAAGTTGATTTGACAATTTTATCTAATTCAGCTTTATTATTAATACCATGAAAACGTAAAGCGAAAGTAATATTTTTATAAATTGATGTTGCAAACGGCGTCGGTTTTTGAAAAACTAAACCGATTTTCTTGCGTAAATCTAATAAATCGGTTTTTTTTGAATAAATATTTTTGTTTTCAAAAAATAATTTTCCTTTAATTGAATTATTGAATTTTAATTCATTTAAACGATTAATAGATCAAAGCAAAGTTGATTTTCCACAACCAGAAGGCCCAATAATAGCAGTCATTTTCTTTTCAAAAAACGTCAAATTGATATTTTTTAAAATTTCAATTTGCTGTTTGTTTTTTTGATAATAAAAATGAAAATCTTTAAATTCTAAAATTGAAGTTTCATCCAAATGAGTCGGTTTATTAATATTAGTCATTATTTATAATTTTATCTTTGTTTTTGACATATTGCGAGTAAATAAATGAATAAAAGCATTTAAAATAAAAATAAAACTCAAAGTCAAAAATGCTGTTTGATATGTAATTGCTTCTGTATTTGATGAAAGATTTTCATTTTGTAAAAGATAAATGTGGGTTGATAAACTTCGTCCAGCAGAAAAAATTCCTCGATTAGGAAAAGCGACACTAGTTCCCATTGTTAACACTAATGGTGCAGATTCGGAAATTACTTTATTAATTGAAAGAATAATACTAATAATTATTCCATGAAAAATATACGGAATAATTAAATTTAAAATAATAATTCTTTTTGGAATTGCTAGTGCTTCGGCTGAAAAACGATAATAATTTGGAATACTTTGTAAATTTTGAATTAATACTTGAATCATAATCGGTAAAATAATCAATATCATTGTTAAAGCAGCAGTTAAAATACTAAAACCAAGTCCAAATCCAATTACAAATGCATTTAAACCAAACATTCCAAAAATAATGGTTGGTGATGATGATAATTGACGAACAAAAAAATACAAAGCTTTCGAAAATTTTCGTAATCATTTATATTGATTACCGTATTCAGAGATAAAAATCGCAACAAAAAAAGCAAACGGAAACGCAATTATAACGCTACTAATAATTAAAATAATGGTTGAAACAATGACAGCTAAAAGCGCTGCTTCACCATCAACGGCAATTAACCAATCGAACCGAAAATGTTTAATTCCATTAAAAACAATATCACCAAAAATTCAAACAAAAAACGCCATAATAAAAATAAACGAAAATCACATCATAAACTTTTGAAATCAAATTCGAACACGTGAATAATAAAAAATTAAATTTTGTTGCCAGCGTGGCGTTTGTTGAAATAAAATTTTGTGTTTAAAGCCACATTTTTTCATGGCAAAATTTCTAATTTTACCTAATTTGATTTTTAACATTAAAAATAAAAGTAAATTAGCAATAAAAACAATCAATAATAGTAGTAATCCAACCGAAAAAAGCGCAGATTCATGTAAATCACTTAAACTTTCTGCCATTTCAAGTCCAATTAAAGAAGAAAGTGTTGTAATCGAATGAAAGAAAAATCCTTCAAAACCTTGGTCTAAAGGTGGTGCGGTGGGACCGTTTCCGGCAATTAAACTAATTGCAGTGACTTCACCAATTGAACGACAAAAACCATACAATAAAACCAGTAAAATTTTTCGATTAAAAAATTTACGCACAATTTGAAAAATAGTTGTAACTTTATCAACACCAAGCGCATAAGAAGCAAATTCATATTTTTGTGAAACGCTATCTAAAATATTAATTGTTAATATAATCGTAGTCGGTAACACCATAATTGTTAAAACGATAATAACGGTTATCATGCTTTTTGCGTGATCGATGCCTAATTTTTCAAATGTAGTTACTAAAACATAAGTACCAAACATTCCAAAAAGAACTGACGGAACCCCACTAAGAACTTGAAAGAAAAACATAATTCCTTCTTTCAATTTATTAGGAATAAATTTACTGATAAAAACCGCTGAGAAAATAGTAAAAATAACCACTAAAACAACAGTTAAAAAAATCGTTCAAAAGGTTGAAAGAATAAAATTACCAATTCCAAAAACATTATTTTTTGGATCTCATGTCGTTCCAAAAAAACTAGCAAAACTTTCATCTTTGAAAAATGGAATTGAAAAAATGATCAAAAAAATAACAATTACAGCAATTAAAATTAAAGTTAAAGATACAAATAAAACACTAATTCAATGTAATCAATCATAACGTAACCAAAATTTATACAATTTAGTACGAAAATTAGTGAAATTTTTTATAATTTGATTAATCATTATTTGGTTTTAACCTCATACGATATAAAGCATTTTGAAATTTTTTTAATTTTATAAATGCAAATAATTTTTTTAATTTAGCATGATTTTTTTTCAAATAAAACCCAACGAATTGATTTTTAAAATCATAACCTTTAAGTTTGTTAATTAAAGCTATATTACTTTTAATATCGTTATTGGGATAATCAAAAACAAATTTAATTTGTGGATTTTCTTTGATAATGAAAATTCCTAATTGATTTTTAACTGCTTTATTGATAATTTCATTATTTAAAAACGATAAACTAAAATAAGTAAAACTACCCGAATCATTTTTTAAAGTTTTAATTAATTGATTAGTTGATTTTATTTGATGATTAAAATTATATATTGTTTTAAAATCAAAAAATTTTTCAAAACTTAAACGCGTTCCTGAACCGTTCTCACGAATAATACGACTGATTTTTTGCTTTCAGATTGTTTCTGAACAATCATAATTCTGAATAATATTAGAACGCAAATCATTTCAAATTGGTGTTTCTTGCATAAATAAGCTTTTAATTTTAGCTTTTGAAATTAGGATAAATTTATTTTCAGCGGTTGGTTTTAATTGGCATTGTTTTGGTAAGTTATAAACTAAAACAAGATAGTCGGTTGCAATTGTTTTTTTTTGAATGATTAGCTTATCATCATCGCTTAATGCCTTATCATAACTTGAATATCCAATATCAAAAATGCCGTCATGAACACGTTTTAAAGCGGCTGAACTTCCAATTGAATTATATTGGATTTTATATCCCAATTTTTTATAGATATCTAATCGATCGATTTTATTTCAAACGTTGTAAACTGATGTTGAACCACCTAAAATAAAAATATTTTCTTTATTAATGCCAGGAATAAAAATTGCAAATAAAATAACTATTGTGAGCGGAATTATTCAGAGCAATTTAGACATTTTTAGTTAATTATTTTTAGCAAAGATCTTTTTATCGATTCATTTTAATTTTAATAACATTAAACGTGCCGATTCTTTAGTTGCATTTTTTTTACTTTGTCCAGTGGCAATCGTAGTTTGGTTATTTAATTTGCAATGAGCGATAAAAATATTTTCTTCGTTAAGAATTTCATATTTAGGTAAAACGCCAAAATATTTCATTGCTTTCTCTTGTAAAAGCGTTTTGAAATCTAATTCAAGAATTCGTGGATTAAAGCAAGGAATTAAAAGATATTTTTTTATAAAATTCGAAGTTGTCATTCAATCACTATTCAAAAAAATCGCAGCGATAAATGCTTCAAAAACATCGGCTGATAATGAATTGTTAATTTCTTCTTGTGCCATTCCTTTGCCAACTTTAATAAATAAATTAAGTTTTAAATTTCGACTAATTTTTGCCAAATTTGAATTGCCTTGCAAATAATGTTTATAAAGCACCATTTGACGTAAATTTTGAATTTTACTAAAAAGAAATGTACTAATTGCGCTTGACAAAATACTATCGCCTAAAAATTCTAAACATTCGTAATCATTTGAATTTTTATGCATTTTTTCTTTTTCATTTAAAAATGATTTATGGATAAATGCTTGTTCATATAAATCAAAATTTTTAATTGGTAATTTAAGTGATTGAATAAACTTTTTTAGTTCCATATGAGATTGAATTAAATAGATAAAGAATTTAAATTTATTTAATATTTTATGATTTAGATGCTAATGATTTATTTACTAAAACACGTTTTTTAATACGAGCTAAACGACCATGTAATTGACGAATATAAAACAATCTTGCTCTTCGTACTTTACCGTATTTAATGATTTCAATTTTTTGTAAAAGTGGCGAATGTAAAAAAAACTGTTTTTCAACACCAACGCCAGCAAATACTTTTCGAACAGTAAAAGATTTCATGTTAAAAACACCTTTTTTAACAATTACTAATCCAGAAAATATTTCAATTCGTTGTTTTTTACCGATTTTATTAAGTCAATGAACTTTAATTTCATCACCAATTTGAAATTTTGGTAAGTCGTTTTTTGTTCTTAATTGAAATTTAACTAAGTCTTGTAATAAGTTGTGATTCATAATTTGTGTGATTTGTAAATATTAATCAGTATATCATTTTTATAGTTATTTTTTAGTAGTTTGACGAAAAATTCACTAAAATTAGTTAAAATAATAATTTATGAAAATAAATATAAATCAAATTCGTAACTTTTGTATTATTTCACATATTGATCATGGAAAATCAACTTTAGCTGATGCATTTTTAGAAATTACCCATAATTTAGATTTTAAAAAACATGAATTGGTTATGGATGATCTTGATATCGAACAAGAGCGTGGTATTACAATTAAAATGAATACTGCTCAATTTAAATATCGTGATTATTATTTAAATTTAATTGATACCCCCGGGCATTTAGATTTTAATTATGAAGTAAAACGAGCAATTTTTGCTTGTGAAGGAGCATTATTACTAGTTGATGCAACAAAAGGGATTCAAGCACAAACAATCGCTAATTTAAGATTAGCACAAGCAGCTAATTTAAAAATTATTCCCGTTATTAATAAAATTGATTTGCCTGGTAATCAAATCGAAAACATTAAAATCGCTCTAAAACAACTTTTAGGAAATGAAAGTGCTGAAATCATACTAATTTCAGCAAAACGACGGGAAGGAATAGTTAAATTACTTGATGAAATTATTTTGAAAATTCCAAGTCCAGAAGGAAAAAAAGATGCTCCTTGTCAAGCGCTGGTTTTTGATGCACAATACGATTCTTATCGAGGAGTAATTTTATTTATTCGCGTTAAAAATGGATTTTTTAATCAAAAAACTAAGATCAAAAATTTACGATCAAAGCAAGTTTATGAAATTTTAGAATTAGGTTTTAAACAACCAGATCGAGTGCCACAAACAGAATTAAGTGTTGGGCAAGTTGGTTACTTACAAACAAATTTGAAGAATTTAAATGAAATTTTAATTGGCGATACAATTACCAGTACAAACAATGCCAGTACAACAAGTCTGTTGCGTTTTACCAAAACACAGCCTGATGTGTTTGCAAATGTTTTTCCGGTTGAAAATAATCGTTATAACGAATTAAGTATTGCAATCGCAAAAATTGGATTAAATGATGCTGCGTTTCAATATCAAAAAATTAGTAGCGGTTCATTAGGTAGTGGATTTCACTGTGGTTTTCTCGGATTATTACATTTGGAAATTATTCAGGAGCGACTTGAAAAAGAACATCAAATGCCGGTAATAATTACCTTACCATCGGTAAAGTATCGTTTTACTTTTACAAATAAAACTGAAACAATCATTGAAAATATTAATTTAATCGAAAATTGACAAAAAGTTGCTAAAATTGCTGAACCAATCGTTGATATCGAAATAATTACACCATTACGTTATTTAGGTGAAGTTATGAAAGTCTGTTTAGAGCGACGTGGAATTTATCAAAATGAAAAATTATTAAATAATGATGATGTGATCATTAATTTTGTCATGCCTTTAAAAGAGATCATCACTGATTTATTAAATGAATTAAAAAGTGTTACTAATGGTTATGCGTCTTTTGCTTATCAAAATGAAAGATTTATGGAAAATGATTTAGTGAAACTAGAAATTCATTTAAATGGAAAGGTAATTCATCCTTTTAATCAAATCGTTTTTCGTAAAAATGGTGCTGCAATTGGACGAAAATTATGTAAAAAATTAAAAAATTTATTACCGCGTCAAAATTTTGAAATTCGAATTCAAGCAGCAATCAATCAAAAAATTATTGCCCGTGAAACAATAAGTGCTTACCGTAAAGATGTAACTGCTAAATGTTATGGTGGTGATATTAGTCGAAAACGTAAATTATGAGAAAAACAAAAAGCTGGTAAGAAAAAAATGCGTTCGTTTGGTAAAATTACTGTTCCACATAAAGTATTTATAAAAATAATGGAAAAATAGCATAATTTTTGTGTTATAATTTCATTTTGATTATGAACTTTTTTTTATTATTACAGCAAAATTTTGAAATTTTTGGATCGAAAATTCAATTAATTGAATTAATTATTGCAATTATCGTCATTGTAATTGGTATTTTATGATTCGGAATGTTTATTTATTGATTGATTAAAAAGAAAAGAAAAATAGGTAATTCATAGTGGAAACACAAATCGAAAATGATTTTTCAAAACTCAATGAAACAAAAATTGCTGAAGAAACAAAAAATCATTTGCTTTATAAAAGTTGAAAACAACAAATTGAACATGAACAAGTTCGATTTTATTTAATCTTTTTTTTTATTGGTGGATTATTTTTAACAAGCTTGGGATTTACAATTTTGTGAATTCTTAAATTAACTAATGCAATTAACATCGTTGATTTTACATTTGATTTTTTTTTCTTACAAAAATGATTTGTTTTTCCGATTTGTGCTTTTTTTTTCATCGTTTTAGTAAAGAATTATTTAGACTGATATCGTTTTCAAAAAGAAAAAGAAATTCATTTTAACGAAGAAAATGCTTATAATTTTTCAAGAACACCTAATTTTGTGATTGAAATGTATAAACGTAATCATGCAAGAGTAATTTTTATTCGTTGATGATTGGTAGCAAGCATTATTATGTGTGGAATTATTTTTGGCTTTTTAACAATTGCGAAAATAACACAAAACGTCAAAGAATTTAAAATTCAAGGAATTGTTTTAACTTTTAAAAATATTAATAGTAAAAAAACTTATTTAAGTGAGTTTGTTTTTACAGGAATTTATTTATCGATCGTTGTTTTGGTAAATTTATGAGTTTGAATTAATTCAAATCGTGAAATTAGTAATTTATTAGCATTATTTGACATTAAAAATATTTATCCTGATAGTGAATTAAATAGCTATAAAAAACGAATTCATATTATTAGTTTTTGTTTATTTTTATTGCCGTTTTTTATAATTTTGATATTGATTTTATTAATCAAAAAATTATGACGTCGTAAATAAATCAATCACTAAAATTTTTAACTTTTTAAGAATAGTGGTTATTTGTAAGGTTGATAACGAAATAACACCTTGTAAACGATTTTTTCGGATCCCAAATTTAATTTGCAAATCTTGCTGTAAAAATTTAATAATGTTTTGATTAACAATATCATCATCAGTTAATTTAATGAATAAATTATTTTTTTGTGTAGATGAATTAATAAAAATTAATACAACTAATTGATAGTTTTGAAGATTTTTATCATATAAAGCACGTAAAAAATTTAATCCACCAGCAGTTAAATTATCAACTTTATGAATGCAAAATAATTTTTTTTTGATTAAAAAAATATCTTGTTTGGGAATTTGATACATTTCAAGCGATGATTGAATTGTTTTGGTGATCGTTGATGTTTTAATTAATTTATTAAAACTTTGAATTTGTTGAAAAAGTGATTTTTTAATTAAGTAAAACGTAGTAGCTTGAAACGTTTTAAGAAGTGATTTTAGTTTTGGAAAAGTATTAATTTCGGGTTTAAAAGTTGTCATTAAATTTTTAAATTCAACATTTTTCGTTGCTAAAAAAGCATCAACTGTTGTTTTACCGGTAATTGCATAAATTCGTCACTTCCGTTTACTAATTGATTGAAAATTAGTGATCAAAAATCGTTCGATTTTACTTGTTGAAAAAACATGTGTTCCACCACAAAGTTCAAGCGAAAAATCACCAAATTTAACAATTCGAACGATCGGATTTTGATAACGATCAGTAAAAAAAGCAAGTGCTTGCATTTTTTGTGCATTAGCTAATGTAGTTTTAATAATTTCGGGTTGGATATTAGCGGCAATTAAATCTGCCATTTGTTGCGAAATAAGTTCAAGATCAGAAAGATTAATTTGACCATCAAAATTGAAATCTAAACGTAAATATTGATCGTTATTAAAAGATCCACTTTGTTTTAAATTGGTTCCAAAATGTTTTCGTAATAAATAATGCAACAAATGAGTTGATGAATGATTTTTAGCAGTTGATAAACGTTTTTTTTCATTGATTATCAAAGTTGCGACATCACCAACTTGTGGTTTAAAATCGCTTGCTAATAAATGAACATGCTGTTGAAAATGATTTAGTTGAACGTTTAAAATTTGTCCGCTAAAATTTGGAAACACTGCTTTACCAGTATCTGATGCTTGTCCACCTTTTTCAGCGTAAAAAGGAGTTTGATTGAAAATAACTCAATATTGATTATTAGATGCTTTGCTTGGAAACACCGCTAAAACATGACATTGTTCGATGTGAAAAGATTGATCTAAAAATAAAGTTGGTTCGCTTGAATTTGCTTTTAAAACACTTCATTCATCAACAAAAGCGGTTTTATTACCATGATGAGAAACTTTTTTGTGAATTGTTAAATGCTGATAATAACTTTCTAAATCTAAATTTAATTCTTTTTGTAAAGCATAATTTTCAATTAATTCTAACGGAATACCACGACTAGTAACTAATTCAAAAATTGCTTTTCCAGTTAAGTTTTTTTGATCTTTATCAATCAATTTTGCAATTAAAGTTGGTTTTCACAATTTAATAATTTGTCGTTCTTCATTTAAAATCAAATTTTTAATTTGAATGCGAAACTGTTTTAATACCGGATAAAAAGTTTTAAATTGATCAACAATTAAATCAACCATTTGATATAAAAAAGGTGGTTTTAATTTTAAATTATCTAATTGAATAAAAGCATTTCGTAATAAACGCCTAACAATGTATCCGTGTTGATTTTGAAAACTAAAATCATAATTTGATTTCGCTAATAAATCACCTAACATAAAAACTGCTGCTCGTAAATGATCGATAATAATTCCAAATGAAGTATTAATTAATTTTTGGGATGAATTTAATTTTTGGTTTGCTTTTAAAGTGAATTTTTTCTTACTATTGAGTTCTAAAAAGTTAATCAATGGCATAAAAATATCGGTGGCAAATAACTGTTGGCGATTTTGTAAAATCATTAAAATTCGTTCTAAACCAAGTCCGGTATCGATGTTACTATTTTTTAAACGTAAATATTGATTTTGTCCGATATTATTGTATTCGGTAAAAACAATATTTCAAATTTCTAAATAGCGATCATTTTCAATATCATCAATTAATAATTGTAAATTTTGATGCTTAGGATCAAAATCAACTCCTAAATCATAAAAAATTTCCATATTTGGTCCACAAGGTCCAACTCCTAAATCTCAAAAATTAGTTTTTTTTGTTTTTAATAAAATGTGATCATTATCAATTTTTAATTCGGTTTTTAAAATGTTTTGCGTTCCTAAATCCTCTTTTCAAACTGTAAAATAAAGTTTATTACGATCTAAATTTAATCATTCAAAAGCAGTTAAAAATTCTCATGCTCATTTGATTGCGGAAGATTTAAAATAATCACCAAGGGAAAAATTACCCATCATTTCAAATAATGTTAAATGACGATTGGTTTTACCAATTAAAGTTAAATCATTCGTTCGAACTGATTTTTGAATGTTTACTAAACGTGGTTTTGGGGGCGTTTTGATTGCAAGAAAATAATCTTTTAAACCAGCAACACCAGAATTAATTCAAAGTAAACTTTCATCTGGGTTTAATAAAGAATGTGATTCTAATCATTTGTGATCGTGTTTTTCAAAAAATTTACGTCACAAATCTCTTAATGCTTGATACGTTAAATGTTTCATTTCTTTTTATAAACAATTTTAGCGATTGTTTTAATCAAAATGATGATTGGAATTGCAAATGGCATACTCATTACACCAAAAATAACTCCAAAAAGGGAAATTCCAAAGATAATTGTAATTGGTTTAATTTTGATTTTATGTGAATAAACAAGTGGTGAAACAAAAGCAGATTCACCAATTTGAACTAGTAAGCAACCACCGGTTGCAATAATTAATGGTAATCAATGGGTCAACTGATCACCACCTTGTTTAATTGCATCAATAACACCGACTCCAATTATTGGAATAAATCCAATCGTTGGTCCAATGTAAGGAACGAAATTACAAAGAAACATGAAAAAAGCTAAAATAAAAATCGATTTATGATAAGTGCTTCATTTCATAAAGGAAATACCGGCAATGAAAATAAATAACGTTGTGCAAAACAAAATGTAAGTTTGAACTAATAATAATGCTTTAAATCAAGAAGAAAAAATTTTTTTCAATTCAATTTTTAACAGTTCGGTCGTTTTTGGATCCTGTTCTTTAGTAAAAAAATTTCAAATTTTACTAAAAAACGCTCCGCGATCATCTAAGGTAAAAGCGGCCACAATTAAAGTGAAAAAAATTAAATAAAAACACGACATTCAAAATCAAACGTTTTTAAAAATTGTATTAAGTCATTCATAATTATCAATTGATGAATATATTCAAGCGATTCCACTAAACAAAAGTCGTTGTAAAAATGGCGCAATTGAAATCATTTTTAAAAAAAAGATGTAAATATCAGCAGTGCCTTTGATTTTGGTTATAATTTCAACTGGTTTATCATTGTCTAAGAAAGTTAATTTAAAACTCGGTTGGTTAGGAATTTTATTGAATTTTAAATCAGTGATTTGATTGTTACGAACCTTGGAAAGAAAATTAGTTTTAAAATCCTTACTTCCACTTCCCTGTAAAAATTGTTGATATAAATCATCTAATTGAAAAATTAATAAAAATAATAAACCAATGACAAGACAAAAAACAACGATGACAAAAATACTAAAAACGAAAATTTTTGATAATTTATGCCCAATTAAATTATCAAAAAAATGAATTAATGGCTGTAATAAAAACGATAAACCATAACCAAAAAACAACGGTAAAATTGTAAAAAAAATCGCAAAAACTGTTCGACCAACAAAAGATAGTAAAATTAATAATAATAATCCTACTATAACTCCGATCAAAAGGCGTTTTCAGTGTGAAGACAGAAAATCTTTTCAACCAGAATCATTGATAGTGAAACTTTTGTTTTGACGCGTCGGTTTAACCTTTGGTAATTCTGTTTCGATTTTAGCTTGAAAAGAAAAATTGAATTGTGGTCAAGAAAACATAAGTTATTTAATTATTTTTTTTTCTTTTCAATGTGAGTAATAATTTTACGACATTGTGAACAGTACTTGTTCAATTGAATTTTTTCTTTTTTTAAACTCTTATTCTTATCAGTAAAATAATTCTGACGATTGCATTGTTGGCAATATAAAACTACTTGAACTCTCATAATACTATTTTTGGTGTTTTTTCATTTCGCTCATAATTGAACGAATTTGTCTTTCTGATGGTTTTCGACCCATTTGTGAATACATTGCACGAATCATGCCAGCATTAATTGGGGGGTTACGTTTGATTTGGGAAGTAATGTATTTTTTTGTTACTAAAAAACCAATTACTAATCCAATAATCAAACTTGCAAGCGCAATTAATAAAGCGCCTCATCAAATAATTGTCATTTTTCTATTGTAAATACTCCTGTTTTTTTAAATTCTTTCTCTAAATGGTGCGGAAAGAGGGACTTGAACCCACACATCATAAATGATACCAGATCCTAAATCTGACGCGTCTGCCAATTTCGCCATTTCCGCAGACATCAACATTTTAATATTATAATTGTTTTTCATTATTTTATGTTTTGTTTTTTGGTTTCGTTTGTAAAAATAAAGTATCAAAAGCGCTGGTTTTTGGAAAAGCAATTACATCGCGAATTGAGTTTGTTGAAATTAAAGTTTGTAAAAGGCGTTCGATTCCTAAACCAATTCCACTGTGTGGCGGCATTCCATATTCCATTGCTGCTAAGAAAAAACCATAATCACGATTTTGTTTTTGGGTATTTATTCCGATGTGTTTAAAAATTTGACGTTGTAAGTCAAGTTCGTAAATTCGTGCTGTTCCACTTGCGATTTCAACGCCATTAATTACTAAATCATAAGCGTCAGCTAAAGCGGTTTTTCAATCATTATGAAAATTATTTAAATTTAAAGGTTGACAAAAAGGGTGATGTAAAGATTGATATTTTTTTAATTCGTCATTATATTCAAACAATGGTGAATTAACAATTCAAATAAATTCATCTTTATTTTGCGGAATTAAATTTAAATTTTTCGCAATTTGTAATCGTACTTGTCCTAAAATCAAATTAACCATTTTTAATTGATTGGCAATTGCTCAAAAATATTTAATTTTATGGTGTTTTAAATATTCAGTAACACTTTTTAATAAATTTGGTTTTCAATGTTTCGGTTTGATAACTACTTGGTCGTTTTGTCAAACAAAAAGGCAATTTGGTTTGATTTTAGCAATTTCGTTAGCAATTATATGACAAATTTCTGATGAAATTTTAGCGAATGGTTCAATTGCTTTAAGGAAGTGATTTTTTGGTAAATGTTCACGAAATTGCGCTGTAAAATCAGTTAAAAAAAGTTCAAAACGAGTGTCAGGTTTATCGGTACCATATGTATTTAACGCATCAAAATAATCAATTTTTTTAAAATTAATATTAACCGTTGGTTTTTTAAATGTGTTTCAAATTTTCGTAATCAAGCGTTCAATTAAACGACAAACATCACTTGGAGTTGCAAACGATAATTCTAAATCAAGTTGCATAAATTCTGGTTGACGATCAGAACGAATTTTTTCATCACGAAAACAATGTGCTAATTGATAATATGCATTAAAACCACTTGTCATTAATAATTGTTTATAAATTTGGGGTGATTGTGGTAAAGCAATTTGATATGAATTAGTTTCGATACTTGATTTAACATTAAAATTACGTGCTCCTTCAGCGTTTGGAAACGAAAGAATCGGAGTGTTAATTTCTAAAATATTATTTTCTGTCATAAAATTACGAATCAAACTTTGTAATTTAGCACGAGTTTTAATGTTGTTTTGCATTATGTTTCTTCGTAAATCTAAATAACGATATTGAATTCGTAATTTTTCCGAACCATCAGTTTGATCACTAATTTGAAAAGGAATTGGTTGGGAAAAATTTAAAATTTGAAATTGATTAGCAATCAATTCAAAAGGGCGAAATAAGGTTTGTGATTTTGGTAGTTTACGATTTTTTAAAATGCCGGTAATAGTAATAACTGATTCTTTATTTATCGTGCTTAATTGTTGAAAAAGGTTAATATTTTCAGTTGTTTTGCGAACTAATACTTGAATCATTGATGTTGGATCACGTAATTGAATAAATAATAATTTACCCATTCGTTTAACTTTAACAATTCAACCAGCTAATGTAACTGTTTTGTCAACTAATTGATCGTTTAAATCACTAATTTTAATGCTTTTTTGGAAATTAAAGTTTTGCTTCATAAAGAAATTTTAATACCTCTTGAATTGATAAACGAAATTGTTGAATTGGAGCTCATTTGGGGGTAATTTTTTTGCAAAGCAGTTTTTTGGTTGTTTGATATTCTTTATCAAACACAATTAAATACTTAACTTTTAAAGCAAGGGCGTGTTTGAGAAGATCGGAAAAATGACGTATATTTTCAGCAACGTTAGCAATATAATTATTTTCATTTAGTAAAGTTTGTAAATTGTAAGCAGCAACAAAATCTGATTTTGATAAATAACCAATTAAAATGGTTTTTTGCAGAGCAAATATTTTCAATAATCGCGTAAAAAAATTGGTTGATTTCAAAGCAATTACCATTCTTTCAATTCCGATTGCAAATCCAAATCCAGTTCCTGTTTCGGTTAATTTACTTTTAAAAAAACTTTTTAAATAATATTCACCACCAGCAATCAAAGTATTTTGTGCTCATTTTAATGCTGAATCATTAAATTTAACTTCAAATACAAACCCGCGATAATAATCTAATCCGCGTACTAATAAAGGATTTAAAACGATTTTACCATTCGGTAAAAATTGTTTGATTCAAGATTGAATTTCAGCAAATTGTTTGATTTGTTCAGGTGTTAATTGATCGTGAACTAACAATTGTTTTTCAAAATGATTTTGACATTTTTTGCAATCCAAAATTCGATATAAATTACCTGCTTTTGCAAAACGATTTTGACATTCAGCACAAAATTGTGCGCGTTTTTGGGGTTCGATTTGGGAAAGATATTGATTAAAAAATTGTAATTTTTCCGTTGTTAAATAATTAATTTCAAACGTAATTTGCGTATCTAATGCAAAATGTTTTAAAATACGAGTTAAAAACGCTAAACTGTGTTTAATTCCATTGGTTTGAGTTCGTAATTGTTCAAAATTTCATTGTCAAAATTGGCGCAAACGACCTTTTTGAGGATTTTCATAACGAAAACAAGGTCCGCTTGTAAAAAACGTAGCGGCTTTTTGACAAAATAAAGGATTATTTAAATATGCGCGAATTAATCCGCTCGTTAATTCTGGTCGTAAAATATTATTTCCGACCAGTGATGAAGATTGATTTTTTAAAATAAAAAAGTCGGTCTTATTTGGATTTGCGAAAGCAAATTGTTTCGAAAATGTATCAATGTTTTCAACAATTGGAATTTGAACAGGTGAATAATTCGCCAATAAAGCAAGTCGATTACATTCATCAATTACAAAATGATGTTGGATCAAATTTTGATCAAACAAATCTACAAATCCTTTTAAGGGATGAAAAGATTTAGTCATTAATACCTTCGATTTCTCTTTCAAAAAACGCTTGTTTTTTATATTCAATATACATTTTTTTTCGTTTGTTTTGGTGGTTTTGTTGTCAATTTGTAAAAATTGCTAAATAAGGTTGTTTAATTAAAACAGTAAATAGTTCACCAATTAATAGTGTTGTCAATAAATATACGTATAATCACAAATTATTTTTTCATAAAAAACTAAAAAATAATGATATTAATCCAATTTTTACAATTGAAAATTTTCAATTGTAATGTTTGAAAATGTTTGAAAATAACAAATTTGCATTTTTATTTGCGGAAAATAAATGTAAAAACATTTGCGTAAATTTACTAATAATCAAAATTCAGGTAAAAAGCATTACAAATTCATTAAGACCGCCATTCAAAAATGGTTGGAAAGTAATTAAAAGTGTAATTGGAATTATCAAACAAAATGCGACCATAAATAATGTTTCGATTATAAATCATAAGGTTGCGTATCGATTTAAAAATATTAAAGCAAACAATATTAAAGCAACAAAAGTTAATAATAAAACAATTAAATATAATTTTCATTTTTCAAAAAAATCCAATATTTTTAATTTCATTTTAGCATTATCAAAATTTAAATTTGTTTCTGATAGTAAATGATTGGATAAAACGTTTTTTGCTAAAAATGGTATCAACGTTATAAATGAAACTATCAATAGAAATAATCCAATTGATGTTAAAAATTTGATTTTGTAATTTATTACAAAAGATTTGGGTTGAAAATTGCTTAATGGTCTTGATGATTGTGGATGTTTTTGGTAATTAAAAAAAAGTTGTTGATAAATTGGTTGCCAAAGAAAAAATGCAATCAACACTGTGAAATAAAAAAAAACTAAAAATCCGACTAAAAAACTGATTCATATTATTAATAATGGAATCGAAATGTCAAAAATAATTCGATTAAAATGATTACTAATATTTAAACTTGCTAAAAGTAATTTTTTACTTGGTTCTGGATAGACAAGCAAAAAATAAGCTAAGAAACTGATTGTAAAAATGGTAAAAATTACTAAAGATGGTTTAATTAATTTAAGATTAAAAGTGATTGTTTTTAGTAATGATTTTTGCGGCGTAAAATTCTGTGATTGCCGCATAATATGAAATTGTCAATAAATCGTTGTTAGCCATGTAAAAAATAAAAGAATTAAATTTTGTAAAGTTAAAATAATTTCGAAATGATTAAAAATTAATAAAATTGATGTTAAAAAAGCAAGATTAAATAGTAAATTAAAAAATCCTCAACCAGCACCGAAATAAATTAAAACACCAATTGCAAATAATCCAAACATAGTGAAAATTAAAATAAAAATCAATAATCGATAATCAATTTGATTAAAAAACCGATTGGATCTGAACTTTTTGGTGATATTAGTTAAATTAAAATTGAAAATTTCACCAAAAGTTTTTTGTAATGCTGGTTGTTTAATTCAATTTGATAAAGCGAATCAATTTTTTTCATTAATCGTACCATTTAATAAAGTTATCATATATCCGATTTGATGATTATCTTTAAATAATCGATTTACTTTAATTGAAGAATTTGCCGATTGAAAAATAATTTTTTGTTGACTTTGCTGATTAAATTTAATTGTTTTTAATCATTTTTTATACAAAATTTTGAAATCAGATTTTGAATTGAAATCAATGAATAATGTTTTAAATAATCCTTGAAAAAAATGTTCAACAACAAACGGTAGTTTTTTAGTATTAGATAAACAAGATTTTGATGTATCTTGACAGGTGATAGTAATCGTCGGTTGGTTTGGAACAAATTCATTTGAAAGTTTTTGGCGTTGCAAACCAAGCAAACCAAACATTAATGTTGTTGATAAAATTGCAACAATGAAAACAGGAAAAAATCATTTTTTAAAACGAAATAGGAAATTTTTTCCATGAATAAAAAAGCGTTTTTGATACATGACTAAATACTTTTAATTATACTCAATTCTTGTGTGTTATTTATGATATTTTAAATTATCATAGAAAGTTATAGCTTTTAATTCCGATGTTAATTTTGCACAAAATGTTTGATATTGCAGTAAAGTTGCTGGATCAACAGTAATTTTTTGTAAAGCGACATATTTTTCAAAAGTTTGATTAATCAAAATGTTATTTTGATTTAAAAAATCTTTACATAAACGAAGTTGATTGCGATCGGATAAAATAATTTCACTATGATTTTGGTGAGTAACAATACTTTTAATATCAATATTTTCTAACAATTGCAAAATTTTTTCATCATCTAATTTAGTAGTTTCACACACAAAACATTGCTCAAATTCAAATAGAATGGAATTGGTTGATAAAAGTTCAGCAGGAAAGCGATTGACAATTCGACGAATTTGACTAAGAATCAATCCGGATTTAGCAGCCGTTTTAATTTTAATTAATAAACTAATTTGGCGAGCAAATTTAATTTCATACAATCAAGTATTATTCGTATCAGTCATTTTTTTTTCTAATGCTTTATTAATTAAACTGGTGGGGCAATTTAATTTTTTCGCCTTTTGAATAATATTTTTTAATTGATAATTTGTATCAGGATTATTATTATCGCGCGCTATCATACGAATTTGATTAATAAAGGATTGAAAAACGGCTGATTTTTTATTATCAACCGCTTGTTTACGATGCTTAATATTTGATCATTTCGAATGTCCGGCCATACTAGTTAATTTTTTTGCGCAGAAGTGATTTTAAAATCGAAATTAGTATTATTAGCTAGTAAATAATCTTCCACTTTGATTCTAAGTAAATGATTTTCTAAAATGATTTTTTGATATTGTTTTTTAACTTCTTCAATTGATAATTTAAAACGTTCAGCAAGCATTTTATAATAAGATTCTAATTCCTGGTCACTAACAGTAATTTTTTCAGTTTTAGCAATTTGATAAATCATTAATAATTCTTCAATATTACGTTTAACCAATGCTTTTAATTCAAGATCAAAATCTTTTTCCGTTTGTTGGTTATCTTTCAAATAATTTTCAAGCGTACGTTTTTCGTTTTTTAAACGTTCAATTACGTTTTCTCGCATCATTTTGAATTCGCTTTCTAAATAAGCTGGTGAAATTGTTGCTTGACTTGAATGTAAAATTTTTGTTTTGATCGTTTTTAAAATTTTTGGTTTGATTTGATTAATTTCTTGATTACGTAAATTAGTTTTAATTAAATCGCGTAGTTCTGTTTCCGTTTTGGTAATTTTTAACAATTCAATTAATTTGTTTAATTTAGGAAGAATTTGCGTTGCAATTTTTTTCAAAGTAACACGATGAATTACTTTTTTGCCAGCTAATTCTTGATTTTTATAATCAGATTGGTAGGTAAAATCAATTGTATTAGTTTGATTTAATTTCAAATCATAAAGCATTGCTTGAATTGCACTTGGTAAAAGATTTTGGGTTCCTAATTGAAATTGATAATCTTTTTGACTTGCGCTGGGAATTAATTGATTTTCAAATAACGTTTCATAATCAATTGTTAAAAAGTCACCTTTTTCAATTGTTGAATTTGATTTATTTACGTACTCAGCATAAGATTGACGTAAATTTTCAATTTGTGAATCAATTTTATCGTTTGTAATCTTAATTTCTGGTGTTGTAATCGCTAAATTTTTGTACTCACCTAAAACAATTTGTGGTAATACTTCTCATTCAAAACGAACTTCAATTTCATCAAATGAAACTTTAGTAATTGAATAAATTTTAAATCGAGCATTTTTTAAATCATCATTATGTTGTTTTAAAAAGAATTTGTACATTTTTGGTAATGCTAATTGCGATGCTTTATTTAAAACTTCTTTTGATGATAAATGTTTAGCTAAAATATTTAAAGGAATTTTTCCTGGTCGAAATCCATCAATTTTAATGCTTTTTCCTAATTCAATTCGCGCTTGATCTAAAATTTGATTTCAACCATCTGTGCTTTTAAAATTTAAAACGCCGGTTTTAATTTCATTTGATTGGTTTAAAAATTTAATAATTTTCATAATATTTTGTAAAATCTCCTTTGATTAATAATAATTTATATAAATTTAAAATAATGGCACCTACGAGGGGAATTGCACCCCTACTCTACAGTTTAGAAGACTGTTGCTTTCCTATTAAGCTACGTAGGCGTGTGCAAAGAACTGAAAATAAATTTATGCATTTATTTTTTATGGTACCCAGGGTCGGACTCGAACCGACACAAACATAAGTTCGGCAGATCTTAAGTCTGCTGTGTCTACCAATTTCACCACCTGGGCTTTTTATAATAATGGTGTCCCGTAGAGGATTCGAACCTCTGACACATAGGTTAAAAGCCTACTGCTCTACCAACTGAGCTAACAGGACAAAATAGTTTGGCTGGGGTGGTTAGATTCGAACTAACGCGTCATGGAGCCAAAGTCCATTGCCTTTCCACTTGGCTACACCCCAAACAATGGTGGAAGCGGAGAGATTCGAACTCCCGTACCCAAAATGAGAGCTGATCTACAGTCAGCCGCGTTTAACCACTTCGCTACACTTCCGATTGGTGCTGGTTATAGGACTTGAACCTACAGCCTACCGCTTACAAGGCGGGTGCTCTGCCAAAATTGAGCTAAACCAGCAAAAATGGTAGAGCGTGGCAGGCTCGAACTGCCGACGACTTGTTTGTAAGACAAGCATTCTCCCAACTGAATTAACGCTCTATAAACCAAAAATAAGGCTTTAAGATATTTTAACAATTTTTTATTTAATTTTGTAATTTTTAATTATCTTTCTTAATCAGGTAATAAAGTTTGACGTAAAGAATGATAACGATAAAATGCGTACATAACTAACAATAAAAACACTATTAAAAATATTCAAAATAAATAAATTCAAATATTACCAATATAAAGAAAAACATTAAAGGTTTGAAAGTAATTTTCAAAGATTTTAAACGAAGCCAGTGAAATTGCAAATCCGATGATTAAACTTAAAATTAATAAAATTAAAAAAATAGAAAATTGACTGATGAAAAGTTCTTTCAGTCGATAACCAATAAAACGAAATTTGTTAATAATTTTATGTTCATCTTGAAATAGAAAAATAATTCCCATTAATAATGATAAAAATACAAACAAGATCATTAATACTAAAATCAATGAAAAGTAAATTTCAAATAAAGCAAAATAAGCTTTGGAAAAAATGCCTAACTCTTTAATTTCTGGCGCTTCAGTGTTTGCTAATAATAATCCAGCAAAATTAAATTTTTGGGTTTCAATATTAAAAAAATCACGTGAAAAAACCAAATCAATTGTTAAATAACGTTGATAGTTAATTTTATTATTTTTAGTTAATAAAATATTAAATGGAATAAATGTATTAATTGGTTTATCTGGATTAGGATTGATAATTAATGGTGGGAAATTAAACCTTTTTGAATGTAAAGTACTGTAATCAAAAAACAACGTTTTATTAGCAGTGTTTTGATTGCCAACAAAGGCGGCAATTTTAGCTTGTAATGTTTGTTTGCTTTGATATCCATGTAAAACAACTTTGAATTCAATTTCATCTCCGATTTGATATGGTTTTTTTGTAAGCGGGTTAATAATTTTTTTAAATGATTCACCTGCAAGTACATATGGAATATTTGTGTTTGTTGATCCGATTAAATCATTATCTTTAAATTTTCAATCTGGTAAACGTTCTTTTAAATCACCTAAATCAAAATATTTCTTTCAACCGCGCGGCATGAAAAAACCTTTATATTCATTACCATCATTTGCTAATAAATCTAAAAATAAGGCTGGAAATTCTTTATCTTGATCATAAATTGAAACATTGAAAAAAATCTTTTCCAGTTTATAATCCAAAAAATATTTTTTAATTTTCGGATCTTCAATTGTATTAACATCAATATAATGATTTGATAAACAACGATTTTTAAAAACTAAATCTTGATTTAATTTTCCAACACCAGCAAGTAAACAAGTCGGGTTTTTGATATTTAAAGATTTAGTGTTTTTTAAATTAATGGCATTTTTTTTAAATTCTTCAATTGTTTTTCATTCTAAATTTGATTTAATTTTACCTTCTTTTGAAAAATAAACACTTCGTTTATAAAGTGTGAAACTTTTAACGTCTTTATTATAAAATTTTCATTGATTATTAAAATAATTTTGCGTTGAAGAACGGAAAAAAATTAACGCAAATGATAGTAAAAAAAGAATAATTAATAACAATAAAACTAAAATTTTCTTCGAAAAATCACGCAGAAAGAAAAAGGTAAAAATTTTTGAAGAAATGGGCATTCTTTTGAAAAATTTTTGTAATTTACGAAATAAAAATGTCCGACGTAAAAGTAATTGATTTTGATAATGAGTTGAAGTTCAAATAGTTGATGAACTTTTGATTTTAAGATAACTAAACCAAAAAAAGAAACAACCGATAAAAAATGGAATTATCAAAACAAAAAAGCAAAATCAAAAAAAATCAAACGGAATAAAATCAATTTCTAAAAAGCTATTTTTATTGTATAAATTGGTTAAATAATTGTCTAAAAATAAACTAAAGAGAAAAGCAGTGATTGAAGCAACTAAAATGGTTAAAAAAGCATAAAAAAATAGATTAATACTAATCGTTTTGATTTTATAACCGGCACTTGATAAAAGTGAAATTGTACGTAATCTATTTTTTACAATTCCTGTAACAATTAAATAAATGAAATTAATTAAAAATAAAATTCCAATTATAAAAACTAAACTAAAAATTAGGATTTCAACATTACTATATGATCCGCGTAATCCTGATGATGGATCAACAAAAAAACTGGTAGTTTTTTCAGGAATAATTTTGATCGTTTGATCAATATCATTGTTAAGAATTGTTAAATCAGATTTGGAAATTTTTTGATCAAATTTAACGTAAACTTGATTTTCAAAATTCGTAATTTTTTTTTGATTAATGATGTTTTGAAAAAGGGAACGTTTCATAAAAATCAACCCTGATAATTTATACAAATTGATATCTTGAAATTTATTAGGATCGATTTGAAGTTGACGTTTAATTTTTAGTAAATCCGGAAAGTCAAAATAAATATTACTTCCATTGTTACCGAAACCAACAATGGTAAAATCAGTATCAAATAATTTAATTCTTTGACCAAGCCGTAAACCATTTAATTTCGCAAATTTAGTATTTACAACGATTTCATTTTGATTAATTTTTGGTAAACGACCGGAATTTAATACAATGTTATTGATTTTTTGTTTGTAATTTGGTAGTGTATCTTCAATAATTGCACGAATTATATAGTAACGTCTTTGATTTTCACTAATTTTATAATCAACAAAAGCAGCATTCGATACTCATAAAAAATCAAATCGCTTTTTTTGTCAATAAAGTTTTTTTTGAATTTGTTGAAAGTAATTACCAATACTTTGTTTGTTGCTTTCAAACGAAAACAAAGAATTCAAAATATTTTTAGAATTAGTTGTTTTTGAAGGTAAATAACGATAATCTGGTAATTTAATTTTATAATCATATTTTCCACTTTGATATTGAATTTGATTTTGTTGATTTTTTGTAAAAGTGTGAGTTTTAAAAATTGGACCAAACAAACTAAAAAGGATCACAAATGATAAAAATAAAAAAACGAAGGTTCATCGACGTTTTTTAAAGATTAAAAAACTTTCTTTCAAAAAATTATTAATTAGAAACATTTTTATTAACCTTTTTTAGTAAAAATTTTGCTCAAAATAAAGCACAATTTAAACGATGTTTTTGATAAAACAATTGACCAAAATGATCAAGAAATGGCAAATCAGCTGTTTTTTTATGACTTGTAAAATAATCAATATAATGATTTAAAAGTTGAATTATTTTTGTAATTGATTGATCATTAATTTTTTTTAAAACTAAATTAAGAGTAGCAACTGTAATTAAACAAGCTTCTGCTTGAAAAGCAAATTTTCAACGACCATTTTGATTTTGAAAGAATTGAATTTTTAAAAAATCAGAACAAGTTGTGTTTTTAATTTCTCAGATTGGATATTTGTGATTTAAAAGTGGAAATTCACTAGTTTTACCGTGTTCAAATAATTGTTTTTGTAAATTTTGATGAAATTGTTGCAAAACAATTTGCGGGTTTTGGGCAATCGTTTTTAAAACTTTATAAAGTTTATCAATATCAGATAAATCGTTGTAAAAATGGAAACTAATTCGCAAAGTTTGTTTAATTTTAAAAATCTTTTCACTTAAAAAAGCACAATGATTACCACTGCGTAAAATAATGTTTGATACATCGGCAAGATAAATTGCGACATCGTGTGCACTTAAAAAACGAAAATTAAAAATTAAACTTGCACCAAATGTTGCTTTTGGAGCAAAAATGTCAATTCCTGGAATTGATTTTAATTTTTCCAAGCAATATTGATACAATTTGTGCGTGTGATTGGCAATTTTGACCAAATCAAACCGTTTTAAAAAATTAAGTGCCGACTGAAAAGCAAATAAAGTTGGTAAATCGTTAGTGCCACCTTCAAAACGATTAGGAATAATATTGTATTTTAAAGAATGTTTATCAATTTCAATTACACTATTTGCACCTTTTAAAAATGGTTCTAATTGTTTTAAAAATGATGGTTTACTTAAAATAACCCCCATTCCAAAAGGTCCAAACATTTTATGCGCCGAAAAACAAATCAAATCAAAATCTGACTGTTTAAAATCAAATTTACACTTACCAATCATTTGTGTTGCATCACCAATGATTTTAATTTCAGGATTAAATTTTCGTAATAACGAAATAATCTCTTTAATTGGTAAATGATAACTAATTGTATTATCAATTAAAGGAAAAGTTACTATTTTTGTCCGTTTGGTTAATAAATTGTTTAATTGTTGTAAATAATCGGTTTTGGAAAAACTAAATTGTAAATATTTAATTTTACAATTTAACTTATTTGTCAATGCAATTCAAGGTGCTAAATTGGCATTATGATCTAAATCTGACAAAATAATCTCATCACCTTTTTGTAATTGATGAGCAAAACCAAAAGCAATTTGATTTAAACTAAAAGTGGTTGATGGTGTGAAAACTACACCATTGCTTTCACAATTGAAAAAAGCAGCGATTTGATTACGAATCATTTCATAATAATTTAATCCTAAAGCAGAAATTTGATTATCAATACTGTTTGTGGAAAAAGGAAAGTTTAAATAAGTGGTTTTGAATGTGTCGATAACAATATCAGGTCGAATGGTTGTTGCTGCGCTATTTAAATAAATGATATTTGGATAATTTGTAATAAAATTCCGAAAATCATTAGTTAATTTAAAGGTTTTAAACATTTTATTTCAAAATATAAATAGAAAAAGTGTTTTTTTTCGGTAATTTAATTATTTTTGTTATATCATAAAGTCAGTAAAAGGCATAATATTTCATTAATTAATGGCAATTTATCAAAAATTAAATCAGTGTATTTTTTGTAATATCATTAAAAAAATTAATTTAGCTTATTACGTTCTGGAAAATCAACATGCAATTGCAATTTTAGATGCTTTTCCAATCAATACTGGTCACATTTTAATTATTAGTAAAAATTGTGTGCCAAATTTACAAGCCTTACAAGATCAAGAATTATTAGCAATTCAAAAATTAACCCAGAAAGCAATTAAATTGCTCGAAAAGCGTTTAAATGCAAAGGGTTTTAATATTTTGAACAACTATAATGAAATTGCCGGTCAAATAATCAATCATTATCATTTACACATCATTCCAAAATATCATTCTAATGACGGTTTAAAAATCAATCATAGTCAATCAAATCCAAATTTAAAAAATGAAATTAAAAACGTTTGAAAAAAATTATTAGGAGAAAATGATGAGAATAACAATTCACGGAAAAAATTTTAAAGAAGATAATAGTAAAATTAAATTAAAATTTGAAAAAATGTTTGAATTATTGGAATTAAAATATCAATTTTTAAATTCCGAATCAAATTATGCAGAAATATCAGTCGAAATTAATAAAGAATTAACTTTTTTTGTTAAAATTCACATTAATTTAATCAATTTAGGACAAACAATTAATGTTTCAGAAAAAAACGCCAATATTTTTGCGGCAATTTCTGAAAGTAAAAATAAAATTGAGAAACAATTAAAGAAAATTAAAGCGGAATTAAAGCGGAATTAAAAACGAATTGATTTACGTTTATTAGGTTTAATAAAAAATTCTTTTTCGCGAAATTTAGCGCGTTGAAATTTTGCTGCCTTTTTAAAGCGTTTGATGAAGTGAGTATTAGTTTCTTTTTTAAAAATTTTAATTTTAATCATATAATATATATTACCATAAAATTATTTTCCTAATTGGAATAAAAGTTAATAAATTTTAAGACATATAAATGAAAAAGAACATTATTTTAGCAATTGAAACAACTTGTGATGAAACAAGTGTTGCATTATTAAAAAATGATGCAATTATTGATGTTATGACATACTCACAAATTGATAGTTTTCAAAAAATTGGTGGAGTTGTACCACAAATTGCAAGTGATTTACACGTTCAAAGATTGCCAGAACTTATCCAAAAAATATTAGTCCAAAATCATCTTCATTGACAAAATGTAAAATTAGTTGCCTATGCAGATCATCCTGGTTTAGAAGGATGTTTGCAAGTAGCAAGGGCAGCAGCAAAAACGATTGCATTACGTTTTCAAATACCAATTATGGCACTTAATCATATTGAAGCTCATTTTTGAATTGCAAGTTATCAAAAAAAAATCACTTTTCCTGTTTTGGGAGTTGTAATTAGTGGTGGTCACACTCAATTATTTTTAGTAAAAGATGAAAGATTAAGTTTTCAAATATTAGGATCAACTCGAGATGATGCCGCTGGAGAATGTCTTGATAAAATCGCACGTTATTTAAATCTGGGGTATCCAGGTGGGCCAGTAATTGAAAAATTATCACAAACTGGAACAGTAAACATTAAACTTCCGGTTTATCAAGGGAAAGATTTGGATTTTTCATTTTCTGGTTTAAAAACATTTTGCATTCAATGAATTAAAAAAAATCAATCAACATTAAATATTAATGATTTTTGCGCGTCACTTGAAAATGCGATTTTTACCACAATTGAAAAAAAAATCATATTTGCAATAAAAAAATATAAAATTAAAACAATTCTTGCAGGTGGTGGTGTAATGGCAAATAATCACTTGCGAAAAAAGCTAGCAAATATTCCAAATGTAATTTTTTTTGCGGCAGAAAAACAATATTGTACCGATAATGCAGCAATGATTGGTTATTTAGCCTATATAAAACAAACTCATAATTATGATAAAAAAAACAATTAAACTAACTAATTTTAATAAAAAATTTAAATTTAAAAAATCATTTTCAAAACCAAAACAATGAAAAAAAATTTTTTTGATCACATTGTTTTTGATTTCATTGTTTCTTGATATTTTAGGAGTATTTCGTATTTCTTGATTTGGACAATTTTTAGATGATATATTTCATCGATTTATTTTTGGATGATTAAAATATGTTTATTTTCTATTTATTATTTTTTGATATTACAATACAATTACCAAAAAGGGTTTGATTGCTAAATATTGAAAAATAATCAATAAGAAAAAAATATTTTGAGGACTATTTAATTTATTTTGAATGGTTAGTTTAATTAGTTTAATTTTAATTAATAAAAATATTTCATATAACGATTATTTGTATCAAAACTTTTTACCAAAATACGTTGAATATTGAAAATCAAAAAGTGTTTTAGAAATTAGTGTTAAAAATGCACAAATATTTTTTGATTGAAATGGTGTTTTTTCATCTCAATATGATGGTGGGGGAATAATAGGAATGTTAATTGCTGGATTAAGTACTTATACCCATATTATTGGCGCTTTAACTTTGAATTTAATTAGTTGAGTTTTTTTAGGTTTTTATTTGTATTATAATCATCCATTTTTTATATTTTTATCGTCGGAAAAAAAACAAAAATTTTATTGAAATCGATTTAATAAAAAGAAAAATTTTTATTTTGAACCAAATGTGATTTCGAAAATTGATGCTGAACAAATTACGATTCAACTACCAATTGAAAAGAAAATTCAATCCGGCAAAAAAGCTGACAATAAACCAGAAGCGGTTTGAGATTTAAAAGATACTTAAAGTTCTCAATCAAAACCACAAATTTTTGCAAGAGTAGCGAATTTAGTTTTTGCTAAATTATGAACGTGTTTTTTACCGATTTGACGATATTTGAAAATTTTATCAGGGTGTTTTAATCATTCCGTAATTGTTTTTTGTAATGGTTTTAAAACATCAATAATCGCATCAGCTACCGTCATTTTTAATTCATAATAATTTGATAATTTACTTAGTTGATTAACCGCTTGACGAATCGTTAAATCATGCATTAAAGCGTACAAAAGAATTAAATTGGAAACACCAGGTTTTTTCGTAAAATTAAAACTAATTTTATTTTCCGAATCAGTCACTGCAATTGCGAGTTTTTGACGTATTATTGCTGGTGAATCATGCAAAAAAATAATTCCTTTCACATTGGTTTGTGATTTTGACATTTTTTGAGTTGGGTTTTGTAAATCGCGAATTTTATGATTTTGATCAAACGTGATTAAATTTGGTAATTTAAAAACTGTTTGATTGTAATAATTATTAATTTTTAAAGCTAAATTACGTGTTAATTCAACGTGTTGTTTTTGATCAGGCCCAACCACAACATTTGCATCATATAAAAGAATATCAGCTGCCATTAATAACGGATAATTAAAAAGTCCAGCTGTTTGACCATACTTTTGTGTTTTTGATTTAAACTGTGTCATTCGTTTTAATTCCCCAACACTTGCGTAACGCGCTAATAAAAAATACAACATGCTGTGTTCATAAATATCAGATTGAACAAAAACAGTTTTTGGATCAAAACCGCAAGCATAATATGTTGCTAAAGTTTGTAAACGGCGTTTGCGAATTAATTTCACATCATAATCAATTGTTACGGCGTGTAAATCGGCAACAAATAACAATAAATTATGATTGTTTTGTAGTTTTAAAAGCTGTTTAATTACAATTAAATAGTGAGCAATTGTTAAGTCACCAGAAATCGTAATTCCAGCAATTAAATTATTATTTGGTTTTGTTTTCAACATTTGTCGATGTTGTTGATTTTAGTTGTGATCGAATTTGATTATGTCGACAACGAAGCATAAAAGTGGTAGCGCTTGTAATTCCGGCAAAAGCAGTAATTATTAAAAATGGAAAAAAATAAATAAACATTCGAGCCGGTTTAATTTTCGATAATAAAGTTGGTGTTATAACACGAATAAGACTTAATTGTGAAATTGCTAAACTACAAAAAACTGCTCCGCAAATAATTAAAAAATTTTGACGAATAAATTTTCAAGCTAAACGATTTGTGATCACAAAAAAATAAAAACAAATAAAATAAACCGCAAAACAACTAATTGCAGTTGAAAAACAAATAATCAGTGCGTCACGAAAGATAATTGGCGTTGATTCAGTTGAAAAACTAGCAGTACGGGCAATAATTCAAAGTGTTTGCATCACTAAAATGGCAATAAAACCAAGCGAGAGTAAAAAATTACTTTCAAAAAACAAACGAAAAAATAAATTTTGACGCCGAACAAAAGGGTGTTTTTGGTTAGGTTGATTCATAAAATTTAAATGGAGCAGACGAAGGGACTCGAACCCTCATCTTTTGATTGGAAGTCAAAAATTCTAGCCTTTAAACTACATCTGCAATTTCAAAATATTTTAACACAAAATATTACATTATAAGATTAAATTTAGCATTTCAAAATCAGTTAAAACCCTATAAATAGTTAATGCGACACTGTTTGCTAAATTAATACTGCTAATTTTAGTGGTTTCAATTCGAAAATTATTAAGTGAATTATTTAATAATTTTGCTGGTAATCCGGTTGATTCTTTCCCAAATACAATATAGATTGGTAAACCAATTTTACGAAAGGAAATTTGGTTTAATGGTTGGTTTGCTTGACTGGAAGTAAAAAAAAGTTTGCGAGGTGAATTAGTTTGATAAAATTGTTGTCAATTTTGATATAAAAACGGTTTAACTGCATCTAAATGGTTAGCACTGCTGCGTTTTAATCATTTTTTTGAATAAATAAAACCAAATGGTTGAATTAAATGCAATCCAAAATTAAAATTAGCAGCTAAACGAATAATTGTTCCGACATTACCGACGATTTCCGGTTCTAATAAAACAATGTGAATTTTTGGACCAAAATAAATCTTATTGCGATATTTTCAATAATAAATTGATTGTTTACATTTTAAACAATTAAAAAATGTAAATTGATTACCATTAATGATTTTAATAGTGGATGGAATTTGATTAAACGTTGTCGTTTGATGTTGTTTTTGACAAAAATAACAGTAATAATTGTTCATTAATTTTATGCTTTAACCAAATTTTGATCCAAAAGCTCTAATTCTTCAACAAACATCGAAGTAAACATGTAATTAGTTGTAATTGTAACTGATTTTCGTGCTCTCGTTAAAGCGACAAAAAACAAACGGCGTTCTTCTTCAAGATTAGAACTGCGTTCGGAAGGGAAAATATCTTCACTAGCTTCGAAGAGAAAAACATGATCAAATTCGAGTCCTTTTGTATTATGAACGGTCATTAATTGAATCGAATTATGTGCCGGATCTAAACCATCAGCAAGATAAATTTTCGTATCAACTAAAAATTGCGTTAATTGTTCACGAGTCGATAAATCAACATTTTTTTGCGCGTAATTTTTAATCATTTCACAAAGCACTTCAATGTTTTTTGCTTTCATTTCTCAGTCAGGAAATAATTGTTGACGCGGAATAAAATAATCGTTAATAATCGTTTGACAAATGATTGGTAAAGTTGTTTGTGAATTATCAAATTGCAAAGATCAAGTTGAAAAATATTTTTGTAATTCGAAAATTTTTTGTTTATATTGATTAAACATTTTATTGTTTTGATAATTTTCAAGCACAAAGTTTCAAAGCGTTTGCTGATTGTCGATGGCGGCTTTTTGAAATTTATACAATGTTTTTGTTCCTAGTTTAGGAATTCAAAGTAAAATCGTACTAATATTAAAATCATCCTTACTAATTGCAGCACTTAAAAGAATCAATAATTCTTTGATTTCACGCCGCATAAAAAACTTCATTCCTTTAAAAACGTAATATTGTAATTGATGATTAATGAGTTCAGTTTCAATAAATCCTGATAATCAATTTGCCCGATAAAGAATGACAATTTGATTTAATTTATTACCGGCCTTTTTTAAAGTTAAAATGGTTTTAATAATTTGTTTAACTTGTTCGGAACGGTTTGGTAAAGAATGAATTTCAATCGGTTTGGAAGGTCATTGTGCTTTAGCAATTAATTGATTTGAAAGACGATTTTTATTACGGGAAATCAAAAAATTAGCAGCACGCAAAATTGCTGGATTAGATCGATAATTTGATTTTAAATAAATCGTTTGAACGTTAGCAAAATGACGATCAAATTCTAAAATAAACTTAATATGCGCATTTCTTCAACTGTAAATTGTTTGATCAGGATCACCGACAATTGTAATTGAAATTTGTTTACCAAAATCAGTCAATAACGTAATTAAATTGTATTGTAAAGTGCTTGTATCTTGAAATTCATCAATCATAACATGCTGAAAACGCTGTTGTCATTTTTTTAAAATTAATGGATTTGATTTTAATAATTGATAAGTTAAAACCAATAAATCATTAAAATCGACTAAATCATTTCAAGTTTTATAATGTAAATATTTTTGAAAAACGGTTCAAAGTAATTCTTGTTCGCGATTTTGAGTCGGTAATTGATCTTTTAATTCATTTAAAATTTTAAGATATTGTGTTTTTTGCTCAACAAAATTAATTTGTAAAATTTTAATTCAATGAATAATTTCAACGATTGATTCAGCATCAATTTGTAAATCAAATTGTGGTTTTAAAGCAGTTAAAAATGTTTTGATGATGTTTTTTTGATCAGTTTCATCAATCACTTGCAATCTTGTATTCTTTTTAAAATGTAAAAGATGTTTTTGTTCGCGAATTAATATTTCAAAACAAAAAGCATGATAAGTAAAAATATTGAAACGTTTATTTGTAGGTGGTAATTGACTTTGAACTCGTTTTAAAAAATTGTCGGTTGCTTTACGAGTAAAAGTTAATACTAAAATTCGATGCGCTAAAGCCATTTTTTGCGTAATTAAATATAAGAATCGCGATGTTAAAACAGTTGTTTTACCGGTTCCTGGTCCGGCAATAATTCGTAAATTTAAATTAATTGGTTTGGTAACTGCGTTTTGTTGTTCAAAATTTAATTGCATAATTTTATTATCTTATTGATTAAAACATTTTACCAAATTACTTATTTACGATTGAACCGTTTTGATTGTCGATTAACAATTCACGTATCAAAATAACGATCAATAAAAATTTGTTGATTAGGATTAATCTTTTGAAAAATGAACAAAAATCCAAATCAAATTGGTAGTAAAAGCGTAACCCGATAATGGGTTTGAATTTGTTTGGGTCAAAAATGAGCAATAATAATTAAATAACTAGTGATCACAACAAACGGTAATAAAACCAAAAATAATTCACGCAACAAAAAATAATGAAATGGTAATGAAAAATACGTTTTTGCTTTAATAATTTGGATTTGAAAAATTCTTCTTCCGATTGTTTGCCCGCGATAAAACGTTGGAATAATCACAAAAATTATTCCAAAAATTAATAACATTTGAAAGTTAAAAAGCGAATATAGAATAATTATTTGATTTTTACGGGGAAAAATTGTTTTAAATATTAATCAAAAACCAAATAAAATTAACAATCAAGCACAAATATCAAATAAACGCGCACAAATGATCCGTCACATTGAAACAACTTCTAATTTGGTATGAAAATTAGAATTAGATTTTAATGGATTAAATTCAAACAATTTGTCGGCCTTTTTTTAAAGTATTTAATTTTTTCATTTAACTGGATTACGTAATTTTTGAATTGCTAAATTTCAATTTTTTTGTTTGATTAATACATCAATTTGATCAGACATTTGTTTAATATATTGTTTATTTTCAAGTAAATTACGGTTTTGCATTCAAATTTTTCATAATGGATTGGCTAAATTACGATAACGATTAGGAATTTGAAAAAATTGCAAATCTTTTATAATTTCCGTATTTGACATTGGATTATTTTGACGAATTTGTTTAATTGCTTGAGTAACAACTCCTCTTACATTAATAATTGCCGAAGTTAAAATTTGATCTTGACTTTGTCAACCTTTTTGATTAAAAAGCGAAAATCCTTGATCAACATCAACACCAACAACTCAATTTTGTTTTTTTTCACTACGAAAGTTTTCAATTTTGGCTTGATTATTAATCGAAACAGTGAACATACCAGCAATCGAAAAAATCACTGAGGTTCCAGTTTTATACAGTTTTTTAGCTAATTGACTTGCTTCGGCATTTTTTTGATTAAAATCCGTTCCACCAATAATTTCAAAATTTTGATGATATAAATCAATTTGGTCAAAAGTAGTTTTATCTGGTAATGGAATATTTAATTTTTTCGCGGTTGATCAAAAAAGTTTTTTATTTTGGTCAACGTAATCGATTGCCGCTTTAAAACCTAATCCAAATGCTAAAATAGCCGGAACTAAAATTAAACCTAAACTAGAAAATTTAATTTGTTTACCGGGTTTTTGTAAATTACCATCTTTAAATTGATCAGGATTGAATAAAGCATATAATGCGGCGTACAAACCGGCCATAAAACCAGCTTTTTGTTCTTGAAACTGATATTGATATAAATTACTTGGTCATGCATTATTTGATTTTGGTTGATAATTAGTTGTAATTGAAATTAAATTAATTTTTTTCGCTTGCAGTTTTTGAATGTAATGGTTTAAAAAATTCGTAAAAGTGAATCCGGTTAAAACAAAAATATCGGTTTTTTTTGTTCGATGAGTTTGTTTAATGAATTGAAAAATTTTTTGACCATTAATTAAAGTATTGGGAAATCCGTATGCAATATTTTGACGAAATTTTGCATTATTAATATTACATTGCTGAATCGCAATTTTATAATATTGACAAGCACCATTAATTGATTCTTGATTAAAAGATTTATCTGTATAACCAGTTTTACTGCTGATAACGACAAAAACTGATGGGTTTTTGTTATTAATTGGAAAATAATAAATTCCCAAAATTGTACCTACTCAAATGACAATAATACCAAAAGCACTAAATAAATATTTTCCTAAAACCTGTTTTTGATGGGGTTGTCAAATTTCACGTTGATGAATTGTTGAATGATGATTGTTTGGTTGATGATTATTTTTGATGAGGGTATTGGTTGGTTTTGAAGCAAAATTATCAATTAAAAAATTGATAAATCGTGGTCGATTACGAAAAATTGTAATTACAAAAAAATTAAAAATCGGATTAACAATTAAAAGTACTAATGTAACACCAAAATTAACCCCAAAATATTTAAATGGTTCATCAAATTGAATGTAACCCATAATAAAAAACGCAATCAAATAAAAAATCGGTGGTAAAACGTAAAGTAACTTTCATCATTGATTTTGATTACGTAAAAGTGCAATTGTAGCTGAAAAAAATCCAGAGGCCAATCAAACAAATATGAATAATGGGTTTGGTAAATAGATTAAATCAAATGTAAAATGACCAATGATAGTAATTAAAAAAGCTTTTGGGGGTGAAAATAAAAGACCAACAATTCAAATTAAAAAATAAAAAATCGGTAAATAACCTTCGTGCATTAAAATTTTTAATGGCACACTGAAAACACTAAGCGTCATTCAAAGCGCAACAAAAATTCCCGCACAACTAATTTCTTGAAACGATCAATTCGATTTTTTTCTTAATTTCATTTGAATATTTTAAAAAAGCAAACAAAAATAATTTTAACCAGATAAAATGATAAATTATCTTTGATTTACCCCCATAGTTCAGTAGTAGAACAAATGTTTCCTAAACATTATGTCAAAGGTGCAATTCCTTTTGGGGGTGCCATTTTTTCGAATATATTCATTAATAATGGTAGGACTATTGGGGATCGAACCCAAGACCTCACGGTTATAAGCCGTGCGCTCTAACCACTGAGCCATAGTCCCATTTAAAAACGCTTTCAAATTACTTGCCGGAAAAGCAAAAGTGTTCATTGTAATTTTACCGTTTTGAAAATTGAGGCGCTTTACGTGCTTTTTTCAAACCAAATTTTTTTCGTTCTTTCGTTCGAGCATCGCGTGTTAAAAGTTTAGCAGATTTTAAAATTAATCGGTAATCTTTTGATACTTTAGCTAAAAATTTTGCTAATCCATGACTAACTGCTCCAGCTTGACCAGCAATTCCGCCCCCTTTTAATCGAATAATTATGTCATAATTACCGATTGTACGAGTAACATTTAATGGTTTGTTGATTAAGTTTATAAGAGTTTTGCTTTTAAAATAATTAATTAATTCAATTTGTTGGACTGATTTTTTTGGTTTGTTGGTTATAATTTCAACCAAAAATTTCCCTAAATTTGATTTATTTTCATTAATTAATAATTTTGCAACCGCTGATTTACGTTTGCCAGTTTGTTGTTGTTTAATCATTTAATTGATGTTCACTTCCTTTGGTTTTTGGGCAGTATGTTTATGAACATTATTTGCATAAATAAATAAGTGTTTCATTTGTTGACGAGCTAAACGGTTACGGGGAAGCATTCGTTTTACTGCTAATTTTAATAATTCAGTTGGTTTACGTTGGTGTAATTTTTCCGCAATTTCGGATTTTAAACCACGTGGATATTGAGAATGACGATAATACTTTTTATCAGTTCATTTTTTACCGGTTAAAACAATATTGGCAGAATTAACGATAATTACATAATCACCACAATCATTGTGAGGAGTAAAAAAAGGTTTATGTTTTCCGCGTAATAAATGCACAATTTTAGTTGCTAAACGACCTAAATGATGTTCATTAGCATCAATAATTAATCATTCTTTTACAATGGCTTCTTTTGCCAACATTTTAGTTTGTTTCATATTTATATAATTATAACCCAATTTAATCAGAAAACCACATTCTTTTTTACTTTAATTGAATAATTTGTTCTAATACAAAAACATCACCCACTGCTTTAATAGCCGAACTGGAATTCAAATACACCATGACAATACCAAAGAAAAGTAAAAAAATTGAAAACTTAATTCAATCACTCATTTTAAACATCGTTTGATGATATTGACTGCGTTTAGCGTATGGATCATAACCACGTGATTCTAAAGCTAATGCCATTTCATCGGCACGTTTGAAAATCGAAATAAAAAGCGGAATTAATAAACTAATCAAAGATTTAATTTTAACTTTTAAATTTCCGTTATAAAAATCTAATCCCCGTGATGCTTGTGCATCCATAATTGAATTTGCTTCTTCGATTAAAGTTGTTACTAAACGAAGTGATAAAGTAATGATCATTGTAAAAATATGAATTGGAAAGCGAACAATTTCTAATGGTTTTAATAATCATGTTAAAGCGTTTGTTAAATCAATTGTTCGTGTTGTGGTAATTAAAATGATTGTTAACATAATTACCATTGATACACGTAAAGCAAAATAAAAAGCGTTAATTAAAACGGTTTGACGAAATCATTTCAGTTTTTCACCACTAAAAAATGGATCTTTAATTTGTGTGCCAGCAATGAATTTTTCTTTTGGTAATTTAATTAAAACGGAAATAATATTAAAAACTAATAGAAAAAGAAACATAATTAAAAAGATTTTCAGAATAAATAAAAAGATGTTTTTTGGTAATTTTGCAATTAATATTAAAAGGATTAATATTCCAAATAACCCAAAATAAATGACAAAGCTTTTTTTGATGAAAAAACACACTAAAAACATAATGAAAATAATAAATTTAATCCGTGCATCAAGCGCATGAATTAAAGAATCACGTCTGATATAACGTCCAAAAATAAAACTATTCATCGTGGTTTTTATCCTCTGTTTTACCTAATTGCTGTGCTAATGTTTCCGAAAAAGTGTGAAATGAACGTCAATTTAAATGGGTTGTATCAACACCAAGTGCATTTAACATGCGAATAAACCGAATTGTATCGGGAATTTTTAATTGATATTTTTCACAAATTTGTTGATTTTGAAATAATTTCGATGGTGTTGTGTGTAAAATTTTATGACCTTGATCTAATAATAAAACTTCATCAGCTAATGCAAGCACTTCATTCATATTATGACTAACAAAAATAATTGTTTTTTGAAAATTATTTTTTAAATCTAAAATTAAATTTTGGAACTTTTCTTGACTAAAAACATCTAAGCCGGCGGTTGGTGAATCAAAAATAATGATTTCAGGTTCATAAGCTAAAATACCAGCAAGGGCAATTTTACGTTTTTGTCCACCAGAAAATTTAAATGGTGATTGATTTAAATTTTTAATGTTTCATCCTAAACTAGAAAAATATTTTTTTGCTTGTGTAAGTGCAACATCTTTATTAAACCCAAAATTTAATGGCCCAAAAATTACCTCTTTATGAACATTTTCTTCAAATAATTGTCGTTCGGGATTTTGTGATACAAATCCGACCGTTTTACGTAATTTAAGGACGTTAGGAATTTTCCTTTGCAAAGAATTAATGGTCATATCAAAAATTTGCACCGTTCCAGTGGTTGGTTTCAATAATCCGTTTAAATGTTTACAAAGCATTGTTTTTCCTGATCCAGAAGGACCAATAATAGCGGTAATTTTTCCAAAACTAAATTCATGATTAATATTCGAAAGTGCTCAAACGTTTTGATTATCTGGATGATTAATTTTATAACTTAAATTGGTGACTTTGATAATTTTTGACATATTTCTTCAATTAAATGCTTTTCACTTAAAGTTGGTTTAAATTTAACACCTTTTTTTTCAAGTGACTGTAATAAACGATAAAAAAATGGTAATTTTAAACCAAAACATTCTTTTAATAAAACAATTTTTTCGTTTAAAAGTTTTTTTGCCGAACCAAAATATTTTACATGCCCGTTTTCTAATAATAAAACTTGATCAGCAATTAATAAGCGTTCCACATTATGAGTAATTTCAATTACAGTAATGTTACGGTGTTTAATTTTCGCAATAATATTATCGATTTCATTTTCGCTTTTTGGATCAACCATACTGGTTGGTTCATCAAAAATAATTATTTTTGGTTCTTGAATTAAAACTGATGCGATTGCGACTTTTTGTTTATTACCATCAGATAAATTATTAGCTTCTTCATTGAAAATTGTTTCTAAATTAAATTGTTTAACAATTGATTTAACTTTTTTTAACATTATATGGGGTGGTATTCGTAAATTTTCTAAACCAAATGCTAAATCATTTTCAACCGTTAAACCAACAAACTGACTTTCAGGATTTTGAAAAATTAATCCGACTGGTTGTTTTTTGGTTTTTTGGTTAACTGTTTGATCAAACATTTCAATTTTACCATCATAATTATGTTCTAATCCAGCAATGATTTTTGCTAAAGTCGTTTTTCCAGAACCATTATGACCTAAAATTGTCAAATGTTGATGCGGTAAAATTTTGAAATTAATATTAGTTAAAATGTTCGGTAATTTTGGTGAGTATTTAAAATTAAGATTTTTAACACTTAAAATAGAATTAATTTTCGCTGTTACTTTCATTTAGGATGATCTAATTAACCAATTTTAAAAAATAAGTTGTTGCATTATCACCACGTCGATTTGATAAGATTGCTGACGTTAAATAACCACCAGGACGATTAGCATATTTTTGAGCAAGTGTTTTCAACTTTGTGATGATAAATTTTTGATCAGGCGTTTTTTGCGATTTACGCACTAAATTTAATGCTTGACGATAAGCACTTAAGGTGTTTTTTTTGGCAAAAGTGATCAATTGGTCAAATTCTTTTTTAACCGTTTTTTTAAAATCACGTGTCACAATTACTGATTCATGAATCAATAATTCTGTTAATAAATTACGAACTAAATTGCGTCGTTTTGCTCGTTTGTGTGCTGTATGATAAATTCTTGCCATTGGTTTTTAAACTACTTTATAAAGTAATATTATATTCTTTTTCTAGTTTTTCTTCAATCTCTTTTAATGATTTTTGTCCTAAATTTTTAATTTCTAAAATTTGTTTTTTATTTAAATTTTTTAATTGTGAAAGGGTGTGAATATCATGATTGTGAAGTGCATTAATTGTTCGTTCCGAAAAATCTAGCTCTTGTAATAAAACTTCTTCTTTCACAGGGTTTTTAACTGGTGGTTCTTCGAATTTAAATTCTGTGTAACCATCATTTAATTCACCTAAATAGTTCAAATGATTTGATAAAATTTTGATCGCTTGACCAAGACATGATTTGGCGTTTATTGCCCCGTTTGTTAAAATTGATAATTGTAATTTTTCCGTAATTGATTCATCACCAATTCGAATTTCTTTAACTTGAAAATTAACCAAACGAATTGGTGAAAATTGCGAATTAATTGCCACACAACCAATCGTTGATTCTGATTGCTTTGATAAAATCCGTTGGTTTTCTTCAAAAGTTGCATAACCATTACTTTGACGAATAAAAATCGTTAATTCAATCGGTTTTTTAATTTCAACAACATTCATTAAAACTAATTCCGGATTAATAATTTTTAATCCTCCAATTACTTCAATATCGCCTGCTTTAACAACTTTTTGATTTGGATTTATTTTAGTAAAAAGTTTAATAAACGGTTGGTTTTCAAACAAAACGGGATCAGCTTGAAAAATGATTTTTTCAATGTTTAAACCGATTTTTAAAACATTTTCATGAACACCAGCAATCGTTTGAAATTCTTGTTCAGCGTTTGATAATTTAAAAGCAAAGGCTGCTGTTCCTGGTAAAACGGAAAGTAAAACACGACGAAGTGAATTACCAAGTGTAGTTCCAAACCCTTGAACTAAAGGTTGAAATTCGAATTCTAAATGATTAGCGTTTTTTTGATCATTTAGTGTTTTAAATTCTGGTTTAATGAATTGGTACATATATTTATTTTATTTACTCCTTGATGATGATTTTATATTGTATATTTCAAAATAATTTGCGTGAATTAAATTAATTACTCTTAACCACGCGGTTTTTTAGGTGGACGACAACCGTTGTGCGGAATCGGAGTTTTATCAGTCAATTCAATAATTTGCAGATCGGAAACTTCTAAGCTTCGTAAAATTGCATTTCGACCGGGACCAATTCCTTTAATATGAACTGCTACTTTTTGCATTTTATAAATTTCAACAAATTTTAAAATTTGTTTCATTGCCATTTTAGCAGCGTAAGGGGTTGATTTTTTACTTCCTTTATAACCAACTCTTCCAGCAGATGATTGTTTTAAAACCGCACCATTCATACGATTTAAACTAATAATCGTATTATTAAAAGTGGCGTGAATACTAATGATTCCAGTTTCGATAACTTCTTTAATTTTTTTTGGTTTTTTGGTTTTTACTGATTTTGTTGTTTGTTTTGTACTCATAATTTTATTCCGATTGTTGTTTATTAAACATTATTTTTTACTATCTGGTTTCTTTTTATTTGCGACAGTTTTACGTGGTCCTTTAACGGTTCGAGCGTTTTTTTGTGTGATTTGCCCGCGAACTGGTAAATGTAAACGATGACGAATTCCACGATAAGAGCCGATTTCTTTTAAACGTTTAATATTTATTTGGACACTACGACGGACATCACCTTCTGTGGCGTATTTTTTAATTTCCATTAAAATGGCATTTGCCTGTTTATCAGTCAAATTTTTTGTTCGCAAATCAAAAGCAATATTTACGGTTGTTAAAATCTTTTTTGCCAAACTAACTCCAATACCGTGAACATACGTTAAAGCAATCACAATTCGTTTGTTTTGAGGGATATCAACTCCACTAATTCGCATTTTTTTTAACCTTGGCGTTGTTTATGTTTGCTAATTAAGCATGTGACCGCAACGCGTCCTTTCCTTTTGATGATTTTGCATGATTTACAAATTTTTTTAACTGATGTACGAACTTTCATATTTTTTATAAACGGCGAATAATTCTTCCTTTACTATTATCATAAATTGACATTTCAATTTCTACCATATCACCTTCAAGGACACGAATTGAAAATTTTCGCATTTTTCCACCGATATGAGCATTGATGAAATGTGAGTTTTCTAATTTTACCTGATAAACTCCACCACCAATATTTTTGATTATTTTACCTTTAACAATAAAATTGTCACGTTTTTTTGTTTTTCTAATCTGCATAATTTGTTAAAACTTCTGTTCCAGTTTCAGTTATCAAAACCATTTTTTCAAAATGACAATTTAATTTTTTATTCACGCTCTTTACAGTTCATCCGTCTTTTGCAACGTAAGTGGTAGGAGAATCAATTAACACCATTGGTTCAATACATAATACCATTCCAGGCTGCAAAATAAGGTCTGGTTTAGCACGACAAATATTCCAAACTGGTGGAAATTCATGTAATTGCTTACCAATTCCATGCCCTGTGTATTGAGCAGTTAAACAATAACCACGCTCAGTGATATACTTCTCTATTATACACCCAATTTGATTAATTTTCATACCAGGTTTGATTTTTTTGATCACTAAATTTAAACTATTACGAGTTGTATCAATTAATCGCATAATTTCCAAATTTGGTTTTCCAATTGTAAATGATAAAGCGGCATCGGCATGTCAATTTTGATAACTACAACCTAAATCAAGACTAATTAAATCACCCGGTTGAAAATGATGAGCTTTTGGAATTCCGTGCACTAATTCATCATTGATTGAAACGCATAGAACCGCTGGAAAACCGTGATAATTTAAAAAATTCGGTTTACATCCGGCTGCTAAAATCATTTCGTGAGCAATTTGATTTAATTTAACGCCATTCATATTTGGTTGTTGAGCAATTTGACGTAAATGCATTAAAATATTAGCAACAACTGATCCGGCGTGACGCATTTTAGCAATTTGTGATGGTGTTTTAATCATTTTTAACCTTCATTTTAAAAACTTGATGAAAATATTTTTGAATCTTAAAAATAGGTTGATTTCCATCAATTATAAAAACTTTAAAATTATGATCAACTTGATGGGTTTTATATCATTTTATCAATGGTAAAGTTTGCTGACGAAAAACTGAAAAGCGGGTCATAATTTTTGCTTCATCACTGCGTTTCACAAGTTTAGTTTGATCTTTATCACAAATATTAGCAATTTTTGGTGGTTGTAATATTTGATGATAAATTTGTTGGCAAGTTGGGCAAATCAAACGATTTTCAATTCGTTTTTGACATAATTTTAAATCAAGATCAAAAATGATAATTTGTAAATTTGACAACTTTAATTTGGCCATTTGTAACATTAATAGTTTATGCTGAGCAAAATTACGCGGAAAACCATCTAAAATAATTGTTGAATTTGATTTTTGATTTTGTAACGTATGATAAACAATATCACTAATTAATTGATCATCGATTAATTGACCACTTTTTCAAATTGGTGTTAATTGTTTTTTTAAAGTTTGATCAGTTAAAGCGTATTGTAAAATCGATCCTGTACTTAAATGATAGTACTGATAAGTTTTTTGTAATCATTGCCCTAGTGTGCCTTTTCCTGAACCGGGCGGACCAATCAAAACAATTAATTGCTTTATCATTGGAATTGCTTTCCTTTTTGAGTGCGTAAATTAACGTAATACAATTGGGTACGAAAGTTTTTTAATTGTTGTAAAATGGTTTGACCAATCATAATCATAATTAATAAACTGGTTCCATTAATTATGAATGTGTTTTTTCCTAATTCAGGAAAAACTAACTTCGAAAAAATTAATGAAAAAATTGCTAGAAACGCTAAATAAAACCCACCAAAAATACTTAAGCGATTTAAAATCCGATTTAAATATTTTTCGGTTGTTTGGCCTGGTTGAATTCCAATTAAATAAGTACCGTTTTTAGCAAAGTTATTTGCTAATGATTCGGTATTAAAAATGATTCGCGCATATAACAAAACAAAAAAAAATGTTAAAATTGCAAAAACGAGAATTCCTGATCAATAATTAAAATTAAAATATTGATTAACAAATTTAGTATAATTGCTGTTTGGTTTATTAATTAACGTTGCAACTGATTGAAAAATTGAAATTAATGTCGAACTAAAAATGACTGGAATCACACCAGCTGGATTAACTTTGATTGGTAAAAAAGAAATCCGTTGATTATTTAAACGCAATCCAGCACCAGTTTGTTGAATCGGAATTCGACGTTCGGAATTATTTAATAAAATAATTAAATAAATTAATAAACCTAAAATTAATAAATAAAACCCAAATCGCACACTATTTAAAACTAAATTTTGTGAATCGACATTATTAATAAATAAAAGTTTGACCGCTTTTTCAAAATTTTGCGGTAAAGTTAATAAAATACCAGTAAAAATAATAATTGAAGTACCGTGTCCAATGCCTTTTTGATTAATTATATGTGCAATTAAAAGCGTTATCATTGAACCAGCAATTAACATTAATGGACATAAAAAATAATAAAAAACTGGATCTTGATAACTATCAATTAACGATCAATTAACCTTAATAATTCCGTTGTTTTCCAAAGCTTTAATCGTTCCAAGTGCTTGCATATATCCAAGTGGAATCATAATAATTTTGGTAATTAAATTTAATTTTCGTTCCCCTTTTTGACCTTGCATTTGTAAACGTTTAAAAGCGGGAATTAATCCACTACTTAATAATTGCACAATAATTGAAGCAGTAATAAACGGTGAAATACCAATTGCAAAAAATGATACGCGGTTTAAAACTCCACCACCTAAAATTGAAAGTAAATTTAAAAAACTATTGTTATTAGTGTTAGCAAAATCTTTTAATTCAATTCCTGGCATTGAAATCAAAGATCCAAGCCGAAAAATAATCAACAAAAAAATTGTAATTAAAACACGCTTAATAATTTGGCGATAAGTTTTAAAAAATTTAACCATCTATCTTATTTCAATAGCAGTTTTAAGGTCCCTTTACCGTTTATAATTGCTGCTTTAGCGTTTTCTGAGCAACGATGACTAACGATATTTAACGGTTGGGTTAAATTAGCAGTTCCTAAAATTTTATATTTTTGATCAATGCTATTAATTAAACCAGCTTCAAATAAAATTTTTGGGGTAATTTCTAAAACGTTTAATTTGACAATTTTAGCAAGTGAAACCGGATGAAATACTTTACGATTAAAATTTTTAAATCCCCGTTTTGGTAAACGACGATGAAATGGTGTTTGTCCCCCTTCAAACGCAAAACCAATTTTATGACCTGAACGTGATCGTTGTCCTTTATGTCCACGACCAGAAGTTTTTCCGGTATTAGAACCAATTCCACGTCCTAAACGTTTGTTATTTTTACGTTTTGCGGTCGATAAATTATTTAATGAAAAACGGGATTGAAATTTTTCGGGTTTTTTAGTTTTTGTTTGTGACATTTGAATTGACTCCTTCTGAGTTATTTGACGGTATTAAACCACGTGCAACTAAAATTGCTTTCGGAGTTCTTAATTGCTTTAAAGCTTTTAAAGTCGCGCGTAATAAATTCATACGATTGTTTGAAGCAAATGATTTACCAGTAATATTTTTAATTCCTAATAATTCAATGATTGATCGTGCTGCCCCACCAATAATTAATCCTGAACCTTTTGAAGCTGGTTTTAACATAATTTTGGAAGCGCAAAATTTTGCGCTAACTGTATGAGTAATTGTATCGTTGATTGATGGAATAAAAATCATATTTTTTTCAGCTTGAGCAAACGCTTTGTCACGCGCTAATGAAACTTCGTTCGCTTTTCCAGAACCAATTCCTACTAAACCAGCACGATTACCGGCAACCGCAATGGCAAAAAATCGAAAACGGCGTCCACCTTTAGTAACATTAACAACACGTTTCACTTCCACTAGTGTGAAACTAGTATTTGAAGTTTTTTTAACTTTATTAGAGTTTTTACTTCATAAAATTTTACGTTTTGTTTGTAATTTTTGACGTTCTTCTCATTCTTGACGAGAAGACATGTTTGGTTTTGAATTTAAATCAGTTGATTTAGTTGTAGTTGATTGATTTTCGGTTTGATTCATAAGTTTTCCTTTATGTTATTAAAATTTTATTCCTTTTTGACGCAAAGCATTTGCAAATGCAGCAATTTGACCATGATATAAAAATCCAGCACGATCAAAAACGATTGAAATAATTTTTTTACTGATCAATAAATTAGCTAATTCAAATCCAATTTGTTGTGCAATTTTAATATTAACGTTTTGACGTTGTAATTTTAAATTCAACGATGAAAACGAAGTGATAGTCTGATGGTTAATATCATCAATGATTTGAGCATAAAAATGGCGATTAGAACGAAAAACCGCTAAACGTGGTTTTGCATTTGTTCCAACGATCATTTTACGAATTTTATAGTGACGAATTTTACGTGCATAAGATTTTGTGTTAGTTTTCATAATTATTTTGAAGATGTTTTTCCAACCTTGCGTTTAATTTTTTCGTCAAGATAATGAATTCCCTTTCCTTTATACGGTTCACAAGGACGTAATTTACGTACAATACTAGCAAATAATCCAATCGCTTGTTTGTCAAATCCAAAAATTTTTAAACGATTCGGTTTAGGAAGTTCTAATTTAATGTTTTCCGGAACTTTTAATTCCACTGGATGTGAATAACCGATGTCTAAAACTAATGTTTGCGGATTTTTGATCGTAAATTTATAACCCAATCCTTCAATTAAAAGAATTTTTTCAAATCCTTTAACAACCCCATTTAAAGCGTTATTTAATAGCGCATTAACTGTTCCGTGCATCATTTTAGCTAAACGAGTTGTTTTTAAAGGAGTTGTTGTAATTTTTTGATCAGCAATTTTAATTGCAATTAATCCAGCAAATTTATATTTTAAACTTCCTAACGGACCAGTAATTTCTACTAAACGAAAATTGGTTGCAATTTTAACTTCAACATTTTCGGGAATAATTAATGAACGTTTTCCAATTCTTGACATAATAATTACTTTTATATTATTATCACACGGATGCGATTAACTTGCCTCCAACATTATTTTTTTTTGCTTCAATTCCAGTCATAATTCCTTTTGAAGTTGAAACGATAACAATCCCTAAATTATTGTGAATTTTCGGCATTTTATCTGCCGTTGTATATAATTTTAATCCTGGTTTTGAAATTCGTTGAATATGACGAATAACAGATGTTTTACGATAATATTTTAATTGAATAACAATTGAATTAAAACGATTTTTATCTAATTTTATTTTTTGAAAATCAGTAATATAACCGGTTTGTTTCAAAACAGTTAAAATCATTCATTTTTGGTTTGAATAACTAACAGTACAATTATTTTTTAAAACCATTGTTGCGTTGCGAATTCTCGTAAATAAATCGGCGATTGGATCAGTTAACATATTTAAATTTCCTCTATCAAGATGCTTTCTTTACACCTGGCAAAATACCACGATGGGCAAAAGTACGAAAACAAATTCGACACAATAAAAATTTTCGTAAAACTGCATTCGAACGTCCACAAATATTACAACGCGTATAATTACGAGTTGAAAATTGATGTTTTTTCGCTTGTTTCATCCGTAATGCTTTTCGTGCCATATTAATTTATCCCCTTTTTCAAAGGAAAGCCGATTTTGCGTAGTAAAGCAATTGCATTCACTTTTGTAGCATTTTTTATAACTAATGTAATATTCATTCCCTTATTAATTGTGATTTTGTTGTAATCAATTTCTGGAAAAACAATTTCTTCATTAATTCCAAAATTATAATTACCAAATTTATCAAATGATTTTAAACTTAATCCGCTAAAATCACGTAATCGTGGTAAAACGACATGAATTAAACGATATAAAAATTCATACATTCGAAAACGACGTAAAGTTACCATACAACCGATTGGCATACCAGTTCGAAGTTTAAAAGTTGAAACTGATTTACGTGCTTTAGTAATAACCGGTAATTGACCAGTAATCACTAATAAATCATGTTTAATTTCTTCAATTAATTTTTTATTACGAATTAATTCACGATGACTCATACTAATAATAACTTTTTGAATGCAGGGAAGTTGCATCGATGATTTTAATTTTAATTCTTTCATTAAAACTGGATTGATTGTTTTATTAATCGTTTGGTGAAAAATACTTTTCATAAATTATGCTAAAATAGCTCCTTTTTTCTTTTCAAAACGAACTTTTTTACCAGCTTGAAAACGATATCCAACCCGAGTGATGGCTTTTTTTGATTTATCTAATAACATTACGTTTGAAATGTGAATTGGGCGATAAATTTCAGCAATTTTGCCTTTTGTATCATTTTGGGAAGGTTTAACGTGTTTTTTGAATTTAATTTCTTCAAGGCAAACACGTAATTTTTTCGGAATAACACGGACAATTTGACCTTCAATATCACGGAATTTACCGGCAATAACACGAACAAAATCACCTTTTTTAATTTTCATTATAAAATCACACTCACTAATGAAATAATTTTTTTAAACCCGCGGTTTTTTAAATTATTAGTTACTGGACCAAAAATACGAGTTCCACGTGGATCATTATCATTTTTATTAATAATGACAGCGGCGTTTTCCGCAAAACGAACAAACGTTCCATCGCCGTTTGAAACACGATTTTTAGTTCGAACGATCACCGCACGAACTAACGTTCCCTTCTTTAAATTCGAAGATGGAATAGCTTTTTTAACAGTCGCACGTACAATATCACCAACGCCAGCCGGACCTTTTGGATTCGATAAATTACGAATTACCAATAATTCTTTGGCACCAGTGTTATCAGCTACTTTTAAACGTGTTTCTTGTCAAATCATGTTATTTTTCCAAATTATCAACTTTTAAATCATTATTTTTATGATTAAATTTAGTAAAAATTTTTACTAAACGAAAATGTTTACGTGCTGATAAAGGGCGTGTTGCCATAATTAAAACTTCATCATTTAACGAAGCAGCGGATTTTTCATCGTGAACTAAATATTTTTTTGTATTAGAAACGGTTTTTTTATAAATCGGATGACTATAAACCCGACGAACTAAAACAGTGATTGTTTTTGCTAATGAATTAGCAATAACTTTGCCGCGTAATTGTAAACGTTTTTTTCGCAATTTGATTTAATCTCCTTATTTTAATAATGATTATTATATTAAAATTTATTAGTGTTATTTTAACATAATTAAATTAAAAACACATAAAAAAATAACTTTTTATGTTTTTGGTTTGCTTGGTTTTAAAGTTGGAAATAAAATAACATCAGTAATTGATTTTTGATTAGTTAATAACATAATCAAACGATCAATTCCAACTCCTAAACCACCACTAGGAGGAAAACCGTACGTTAAAGCATTAATGTAATCAAAATCGATTTCATTTGCTTCTTCGTTGCCTTGTTCGCGTTCTTTAATTTGTTGTTCAAATCGTAATAATTGTTCACGCGGATCATTTAATTCACTAAAAGCATTGGCATATTCACGACAATCAATGAATAATTCAAATCGTTCAGTATAACCAGCGCGAGTTTGATCAGATCGTGCTAACGGTGAAATTTCAACTGGATATTGGTAAATAAATGTTGGTTGAATTAATTTTGATTCAACAAAATTTTCAAAAAAATGATTCAAAATGTGTCCAACTGTTTTTTGATGTGAAGCAAGATCTAAATTATGTTTGGTTGCTAATTGGATTGCTTGGCGTAAATTGATTTTAGTAAAATCAATTCCCGTGTATTTTTTAACAGCTTCAATCATCGTTAAACGTTGAAAAGGTAATTCAAAATTTAATTTTTGTGATTGATATTCAATAATTGCAGTCGAAAACATTTCATTTACTAAATGACGAATTAAATTTTCAACTAATTGCATCATTGTTTCCATATTTGCATATGCTTGGTAAACTTCTAAAGCAGTGAATTCCGGATTGTGTTTAATTGATAAACCTTCATTTCGAAATAAACGTCCCATTTCGTAAACTTTTTCAAACCGACCAACTAATAAACGCTTTAAATATAGTTCGGGTGCAACCCGTAAATAAAAATTAGTAAATAAACTATTGTGAAAAGTTTTAAAAGGACGAGCGTTAGCACCACCAAGAATGGGATGTAAAATTGGTGTTTCAACTGATAAAAATCCTTTTTGTTGTAAGAACTGATGAATTAATTGCATAATGCGACTACGATTACGAAAATTTTGATAAACTTGATCGTTCATAATTAAATCTAAATAACGCTGACGATAACGTTGTTCCACATCAGTTAAACTGTGATATTTTTCCGGAAGTGATTGTAAAACTTTGGTTAATAAAACAAATTCTTTGACAACTAAAGTTAATTCGTTTGTTTTAGTATATTTAAAAAATCCTTGTTTAATTCCAATTAAATCACCACGATCTAAATTTAAAATTAACGTTTGATAGCGTTGATCAAAATCAGGATGAATAAAAAGAATTTGCAAGCTAAACGTTGCGTCTTCTAAAACCGCAAAGGTTAATTTTTTAAACCGTCGTAATTGTTTGATACGGCCGGCAACCGAAGCTTTTAATTGAATTGGAAATGCGGTTGCTTTTAATTTATTTAAATTAGTGTGGGTGGCTTTTAAAGTTGCTTGACGAATAAAATCAGTTGCAAACGGTTTAAAACCGAGTTTTTCAAGTTTTTCTAACTTGGTTTTTAAATCTGGATGTATTTTCATTATCATTTTAAATCATCAACTTTGGTTGGTGATTTTGAAGATTCGTATTTTTCAATGCGACCATCTTTAATATAAATGACTGAATCAGCAATCTTAGCAAACTCAGCATTGTGGGTAATTAAAATGATTGTCATCTTATAAATTCGATTGATATCTAATAAAGTTTTTAAAACCGTTTTTGACATTTTTTGATCTAAAGCACCAGTCGGTTCATCGCAAAATAGTAATTGGGGATGTTTTGAAAGTGCGCGTGCAATTGCAACTCTTTGTTGTTGACCACCAGAAAGTTGGGAAGGATAATTATTTTTTTGTGAATCGATTTCAAGCGTTTCAAATAGTTCATAAATATCAAAAGGTGGCCTTCCTTTTGGTAATAAATATGCACCAACTTCAACATTTTCTAACGCTGTTAAGTTCGGTAATAAATTATAATTTTGAAAAATAAAACTGACATATTTACGACGAAACAGTGTTAAATCATTATTATTTAATAAAGTTAAGTTTTTACCATTACTAAAAACATCACCTGAATCAGCTTGATCCAAACCAGAAAGAATGTTTAATAAACTTGTTTTTCCTGATCCAGAAGGTCCTAAAATAACAACAAAATCATTCCGTTTAATTCGTAAATTAAAATTATAAAATAATCGGTTTACTTTTTGACCAGTAACAAAATATTTACTCATATTTTTCACTTCAATTATGTATTCGTTAGGAAGAATATCAGCATCCACTAAACCAACCACTTGATTTTTATATAAAATTTTATTTGAATGGTATTTACGCATTTTTTTATATTCATTTTTGTTGTTTTTAAATGAAATAAAATCATGAATTGGAGGATTATTATTGTCAATGTAGTTTAAATTAATTCGTTCTGATAATTTAGGAATATCATCGGTTTCAAACTGAATTTTTTTACTTCATAAACTTGTTCACAAACGTTTTAATCAATTTTTTTTATTAAAAGTATCACGCGCTTGGCTTAATTTTTTCGTATTTTTGTAAACATTATAAGCAGTTTCTAAAATATTAGGAGATAAATTAATCACTTTTTGGACCAATAAATCCTGTAAAATTACACCTTTACGAATCAAAACTTGATTATCGTGAGCAACGATTTTTTGATCCAAACCAGGAAAAATAATTTTATATGATAAATTAATTCTGCTTCAACTAAGTAAAATAATTTCATTCTTACGAATTCAATCTCGCATTAAATGATAATTGATAATTTGTTTGATTTTAAATCCGGTAAAGCTAATGATTTTAATAATTGTTTGTTCATCAAAATAAAATTTTTTTGCCAAACCAAGGGTTTTTAAATTAATGTATTTAATTAAATTAGTATCAATTAATTTAAATGGAATATTTGATTTAACAAACTCTTTTAATAAAAAATAATTATTAACAAACCATACATTAAACTTTTTTAATAATTTAAATTTATGAAAAACTTTTTCATTCATTTTTTGCATTTGCAATTTGTTATAGTCAATTAATTCAAATACTTTTTGTGGTTCAAAAAATTTTTTCTTAATTGAAACGGTTTCATTTTTGTAAAAAAAATATTGATTAATTTCGATTGGAATTAAATCATACGAGAAAAAATCATTTTGTAAAATGTTGTATCAAGATTCTAAAACAACATGATTTTTTTTCAATCACGTATTTAAAAATGTGATTAAAGTTTTTTGCATCGTTTTGTTGATGAGTTTTGTGACACTTAAATCAGTTGCTTTGATAATTTGTTCAATGTTAAAATCACTGGTTCTGATTTGGTTAATTTGATCATCAATAATCCGAAAATTTTCATTAAAAAAGGGAATGAATTTATCTGGTTTCATATTTAAACGAATAAATCATTTAAAAAACAGTAAATTTTGTTGTTTTCAATTATGAAGTTTTAAATTTCCAACTTTAGTATTTAAAGATTGTAAATTAACGTTAAGAATTTTTTTGCATTCATCTAATGTTAAATTAGGATTTTTAGTTAAAATGCGATTTTTTTTAATGGAAAAAAGTAATTGATAATTAGGAATATAATCGTTTAAATTAATTTTTAATTGATGTGCTTGCAACAATAAATTTTTAATTTTATTGTGATTAGCGATTAATCAATGACGAATTAATTTTTGCTGTGGTGTTAATTGAAAGAAAATTTGAATCCGATTAAACAAATTAAAACATGCTTGGGAAATCGATTTGAAATAATTGTGCAAACGTTTTCAAAATGAAAAACGCAAACGAGTGGTTTTTGGTTTTGGATTTGAACTTGGTTTAGTTGTTTTTGAAACCGCGGTTGGTTTAGTTGTTTTAGTTATCATTATTTAATTTTGAAATGTTAATAAAAGGTTATTTTAAATTTTTCATCGCAGTTAAAATACGAGCAATTTGTTTTTTTAATTGGGAAACTTTGTAATATTCATTATTATCACCAGTTGCAATTTGAAAACGTAAAGTTAATAATTTGCCACGAACTTGATGTAATTCATTTTTTAAGGATTTTAGATCCATTTTTTGATAATTTATTTGACTCATTAAACTAAACTTTCCTCATTTTTCTTCACAAATCGACAACGTAATGGTAATTTATGAATTGCTAAACGAATTGCTTCTTTACAAAGTGCTTCACTTGCACCACCACCAACTTCAAATAAAATTGTGCCTCGTTTTGCAACGGCAACTCATTTATCGATATTTCCTTTTCCCGATCCCATTCGCACTTGAATTGGTTTTGATGTTTTGGCAAAATGGGGAAAAATTCGAATTCAAATTTTACCATATTTTTTAATCACTTTATTAATTGCAATCCGGGCTGATTCAATTTGATTATTGGTAATTCAATTACCTTCTAATGCTTGTAAACCGTAACTACCAAACACAATTGTTTTAGCGCCTTTGGCTTTACCTTCATAACTAACGCGATGTGGTTTGCGTCAAGTGGTTTTTTTTGGAATTAACATAATATTTTTAGCTCTTTTTGTTTATTTTAACATAAAAAAAGTTTTGAAAATAACAAAACTCTTTTCCTAATTTATTGTGATGGTGATTTTGTTTGGTCAGAATAAACTCATACTTTAACACCAATTTGACCATAAGTTGTTAAAGCTTCGGCAAAACCATAATCAATTTTGCAACGAAAAGTTGAAAGTGGTAATTTACCTTCTTTATAACCTTCTTTACGAGCAATATCAGCACCGTTTAAACGCCCAGAAACTTGGGTTTTAATCCCAAAAGCACCTAAACGTAAAGCGGAACGAATACTGTTTTTTTGCACTTTTTTATAATTTTGACGATTAACTAATTGGTTTGCAATATCATTTGCAATTAATTGTGCATTGAGAGCTGGTTTTTTTTGTTCGATTAATTCAATGCGAATGATGTATTTACGATTTTTTAATAAACGTTGAATTTGTTTTTGAATTAATTGTAATTTTTTGCCTTTTTGACCGAGAAAATAACCAATTTTTGATGAATATAAAAAAATTTTAATTTTTGTGTTTTGACGTTCAATTGCAACTTTCGATAAAACAATGTTCGTTGGTTGGTTTTGGAAAAATTTACGAATTAAATAATCTTCTTTAATTCACAATGCATTTCGACGATGATTATTAGCGGTAAATCAACGTGAAATTCAATCCTGATTAATTCCTAAACGAAGAGCGAAGGGGCTAATCTTTTGTCCCATGAAATTATTTTCCTCCCTCTTGATTAGTTTGAATACCAATTACAATTTTAATTTGTGATGAACGTTTCAAGATCTTAAAAGCACTACCACGACCACGAGGACGTGAACGTTTTAAAGTTCGTCCCTCATTTACAAATAACGCTTTAATAAATAAAGAATCAAAAGATGCGCTTAAATTATTAACGGCGTTTGCAATCGCTGAAGAAATTAAACGACCAACAATTGGAGCTGCTTTTTTAGGTGTATTATTTAAAACCGCTAATGCTTTTTGTGGTTTTAAATCACGCACTAAATCACAAACAAGTCGTACTTTACGTGGTGCCATTCGTAAACGATTTAATTGTGCTGTCACTTGGATAGGTTTATTTTTTACGGTTGTCACCATGTCCTCCAAATTTACGGGTTGGCGCAAATTCTCCTAATTTGTGACCAACCATTGTTTCAGTAACAAACACTGGAATGTGTTTTTTACCGTTATGAACTGCGAAAGTTAAACCAATAAATTCAGGAAAAATTGTCGAACGACGTGATCAAGTTTTAATTACTTGACGTTTTTTACTTGCTTTTGCTTTTTCCACTTTTTTTAATAAAGAAAGTTCGATAAATGGGCCTTTTTTAATTGATCTACTCATAGTTTATTTTTTTATTTATTATTATACACTTAATTTTGGTTATTTCTTACGGCGTCGATGACGTAAAATTAATTTATTTGAAAATTTTTTCTGATCACGAGTGGAAATACCCATGAATTTTTTGCCTCATTTTGTTCGTGGTGCATCACGACCAATTGGTGATTTACCTTCACCACCACCGTGGGGATGATCACAACGATTCATAGCAGCGCCACGAACAGTTGGTCTTACGCCACGTCAACGAGTTCTTCCCGCTTTTCCTAATTTTAATAAACGGTAATTTTCATTTCCGACTTGACCGATTGTTGCTCAACAATTTTTTAATATTTTACGTGTTTCACCAGAAGGTAATTTTAAAATCATGTAACGTTGAGTATCATCTAAACCAGCAATTTGCGCTCAACTTCCAGCTGAACGAACCATTTTTGCACCTTGGAAAGGACGAAGTTCGATATTATGAACTAAAGTTCCTTCCGGAATTTTATGTAAGGGTAAAGCGTTACCAATTTTGATATCAGCTTTTTCGCTACTAACAATACGATCATTAATTTCGAGTTTTTTTGGTGTCAGAATATAACGTTTAATTCCGTTAGGATAAAAAATTAAAGAAATTAAAGCGTTACGATTAGGATCATATTCAATTGTTTTAACAGTTCCAATTAAATTTTTTAAATTTCGTTTAAAATCAATGACACGATATTTATTACGTGTTCCGCCACCACGATGACGAACCGTGATTTTTCCCTGATTATTACGTCCCGCAAACTTTTTTAATGGTTTTAATAAAGTTTTTTCGGGTTTTTTAGTTGTTAATGTCCGACGGTAATCAATTAAAACTGTATTACGTGAACTATTATTTATCGGACGAAGCTTTTTAACTGGCATTATTGTTTTGATTCTCCTTTTGGAACAGAAACAGGATCGATAACGGTGTTTTTAGCAGAAGAACGAAATCTTTCAAAAAATGATCAACCCTTATTAGTTTTTTCATTTGATTTTGATGAATCATTTTGAGATAAATTATCATCATTTTCTTTCAAAAAATTAAAGTTTTGATTCGGAGCAATTTTAATATAAGCTTTTTTAATTGCTTTTTTAAATCCGTGGTAACGACCCAAAGATTTTGGTTTACGTTTACGAACCAATAAATTAACACTATCAACTTTTACACCAAACACAATTTCAAATGCTTTTTTAACATCGGTTTTGGTTGCATTAGGGTGAACAATAAACAAATAAACTTCTTGTTTAAGTAATTGATGACTTTTTTCCGTTAAAAGCGGTTTAATAAGAATTTGAGTAGCTAACATAAAAGTAATCTCTTTTCTAAAAGTGCTAAAACATCAATAGCAATGATTAGTTTATTGGCTTTTAAAAGATCAAAAACAGTAATTTGATCAATTGATGTCATTTTTAGTTTACCGATATTCTGTCCACTTAATTTAGTATTTTTATCAAATTTTACATCAATTCATAAAATTTTTTCTTGCATTGGATTCATTTTTCATTCATTGAATTGTTGCATTAAAAGTTTTGTAGCTGGTTTTTTCATTTGAAGCGATTGATTTATTACAAAAATACGATTTTCAAGCGCAGCATTTGATAAAATTCCCGCTAAAACTTTTCGATAAATTTTACGGTTGACTTTTTTATGATAATTTTTTTGATTAGTTGGGCCAAATGTAACACCACCACCAACTCAAATTGGTGATCGTTTAGAACCGTGACGAGCACGACCAGTTCCTTTTTGTTTTCATGGTTTACGATTACTACCAGAAACTTCAGCACGATTTTTAGTATGGCTATTAGATAAACGTTTTGCAGCTTGTTCGGCAACTAAAACGCTTTGAACAGTAATACTTTTCACTTCGGTTTTTCAAAAGTTTTCCTTTAATTCATAGGTATTTTTTGCATCAAACGTTTGATTTTGTTCCAATAATACCGCTGATTTATTTGAAAGGGTTGGTTTTGATAATTGATTTTCTGAGCTCATAATAAACGTTATTTATTTTCCTTTGATTGCGAATTATTAAATAATTGAATTGGTTTTGATTGTTTTGACGGTTGTTTAGCATTACGAATTTTAACAAGCGTAGATCGAATCCCTGGAATTGAACCTTTAACAATAATAATATTTTTATCGGAAAGGCAATTCACAATTTGCAAATTACGAACAGTAATTTGTTGATTTCCCATTCGACCAGGAAGTGGTTGCCCTTTTCAAATTTTATCGGGACGTGAAAGTCCAACTGAACCTGGTGCACGATGGTGCTTAGAACCGTGACTCATTGGTCCACGACTAAAATTATGGCGTTTAATAACACCTGCTGTTCCTTTACCTTTTGAAATTGCAATTACATCAATCATATCACCTGGTTTAAAAAGGTTAATTGTTAATTTATCATTCAATTGATAAGTTTGATCAGTACGAATTTCACGTAAATAAGCTCTTTTTGTAAAATTAATTTTCGCTAAATGATTAGTAAGACTTTTGCTAGCTGATTTTGATGTTGAATCGGCAACTACTTGAATTGCATTGTAACCATCTTTAGCAACTGTTTTCACTTGACTAACAATATTGGTTTGAACAGTTATATATGTCACAGGAATTATTTCGCCGTTAGTTTGAAATAATTGCCCCATAAATAACTTTCTTCCGAATAACGCTTTATTGATCATAATTAAATACTGTTTTTTCTGTTCTTTTCTTTGTTTTTAATCACTTTTTTTAACAATTAAATTAACACTACTTGGTAATTGCATGGTTCTTAATGAATCCATGGTTTTTGAATTGGGCTTGATTAGCAAAAGTCGTTTGTGAGTTGAGCGTTGAAATTGTTCACGAGAATCCTTGTGACGAAATACTCCTCTCAAAACGGTAAAAATTTCTTTTTTGGTGGGTAAAGGAATTGGTCCATAAACCTTTGATCCTAATGAGCGAGCAATAACAATAATTTTTTTAATGGTTTCATCAACATTTTTGTGCTCATAACCAGAAATAATAATTTTAATTTTTTGATCGTTCATAATTGATTTTTTTAATATAAAAAAACTAATTTTTAGGATTAGAAATTTTAGTTTACTTTTCAATATATACTAACACAAAAAGGAAATTTTTACAAAAAAAAATCCCACTAAATTAATAGTGGGAATGACAATAAAACTAATCTAGCTATATATCTTTTTTCAAAAAATATAACTATTTGCAATTAGCTGAATTTGAACAGTTACAACTGTTACAACTGCAATTACAACAGCAACAATTGTTTTTTTGTGAGCAAGAACAATTACAATCCATAACTCTATCCTCCATGTGGAAATTTAAATGTATAAATTTGATAAACCACAACAGTTATATTTTAACATATTAATGCTTGATTTTTAAAATAAATTTTCGTCAAAACAAACAAAAACGTTTTCATCAATTATATGGTTTTTTATTTAAAATAACCGGTGGTGTTTGTGATTGTTTTTTAGCGTGGGCTTTAACTTCTAATTTACCAATTTTTTTAATTAATAATAAATCAAGATGTGGTTTTTTAAGTGAATTTGTCATAATATAAAGTATATTATAAATTAATTTCCGCTAATCTGAATTAAACTAATTAAAGTATGAATAAAGAAATTCTTATTAAATTATCAAAAACTCCCAACAAAATTGGTTGTTATCTTTTAAAAAATCGTGAAAATGAGGTTATTTACATTGGAAAATCAATTAACATTGCCAAGCGAATAAAAACGCATCTTTTTCGGCCACAAAACCGTAGCGCTTTAGCGATGGCAAAACAAACAACGAATTGAGATTTTTTTTTAACTAATATTGAAAAAGAAGCGTTTATTCTTGAACAAAATCTAATTAAAAAATATTTGCCGCGTTATAATGTTATTTTAAAAGATGATCGAAGATATCCTTATATTTATATTAGTAGTAAAAATAAAAATCCGCGTTATTATTTAATTTATTTGCCAAAAAAAATGGTTGGTGATTTTTACGGACCGTTTCCAGATCAATACAGTGGAAAACAATTATTAAATTTATTAGAAAATTTATTTCCATTAAAAAAATGTCGTTTAGAAAAAGAAAATAAACCTTGTATTTATTATCAAATTGGACAGTGTTTAGGTGGATGTTGAAAAAAAATTCCCCTTGAAGTCTATCAAAAACAATTAAAAAACATTAAGAAATTTTTTCAAGGTAAAATTGCATTTGCAACGAAAAATTTAAATCAAAAAATTAAAATTGCAAGTGCTAATATGCAATTTGAACAAGCCGGAAGATGAAAGAAAACACGTGATAATTTGATTAATTTTGTCGGCAAACAAATTGTCGAATTTAATGATTATCTTAATCGTGATTTTATTCAATATTATCAAATTAATGATCACATTTTAATTCAAGTTTTTTTTTATCGTGTCGGTAAACTACAAATGCAAACCCATTTTTGAACTAAATTGTACAACGACAATTGTAACGAAACGATCGAAAATTATTTACAATCAATGTATTTAAATCATATTTTACCGAATGAACTTATTATTAATCGTGATTTAAAATTAACTAATTTTCAAAATTTACATCCACAATTAAAAATTGTCACACCGCAACGTGGTAAAAAATTGCATATTTTACAATTAATGTTTGAAAATTGTCAATCAAAAATTCAAAATTATTTGCATCAATCACCAAAAAGTCAACAAAAAACGATTGCTTTACAAGCTTTAAAAGCGATGATTAAATTAAAAAAATTAAATACAATCGATTTTATCGATTTATCATATTTAAATAAAGACAATTTAGTGATTGGGGTTGTGAATCGATTTTTAAACGGATGAGAAATTAAAAATCAACATCGTTATTTTATTTGAAAAGATAATCAAAATTGAAGCGAAAAAGAATTTTTTGCCGAAATTGTAACTAAAACTTACGAAAAAATTGAAAATCAACCCGATTTGTTATTAGTTGATGGTGGATTTTTGCAATTAAAAGGAACAAAAAACGCTTTAAAAGATAAATTATATCGGTTTGAAATTTGTGGTTTGATTAAAAATGATAAACATGAAACAAAATCTTTATTATTATCAAATCATCAAAAAAAATCTTTACCTGCTGGAAGTGATTTATTAATGTTTTTACGTTATTTACAAGAATGTGGACATTTAAATGCGATTCGTTATTTTAAAAAATTAAAAGTGAAAACCGATTTAACTAAATAATTTTATTCGTTTTTGGTGGCGAATTGCATTTGAAAATGCAGTAGTTAAAAACATTAATATCGCTTTTTTAACAGTTCGAAAATGCAATAAGCGCGCTCCAAAGGTAATTACGTTTGCATTATTATGTTCACGTGCTAATTTTAAACCTGATCAATCGGTTTGACAAAATCGATACGCTCTTCAAAAACGAAAACGGTTTGCTACCATTGCAACACCAATACCAGAACCACAAATTAAAATGCTAAAATCGGCATTGGTAATTTGAAATTGTTTGGAAGCTTTCTTAATTACTTGTGGATAATCAACTGGTTTTGTTGTTTTAATCGGAATATCAATGATTGTGATCGGAATAGTTTTTAATCATTTAATTAATTGGTTTTTTAAAGTTAAACCAGCCAAATCACAAGCAATTACAATTTTTAAATGTTTTAAAGTTACAAGTGAATTATTCTTCAGTGGCTTTTTCATATCCGGAACCAACTGGAATTAAATTACCAACAATCACATTTTCTTTTAATCCGTATAATTTATCAGTACGATTTTCGATTGCACTTTGAATCAAAACTTTTGTCGTTTCTTGGAAACTGGCAGCAGATAAAAATGAAGTTGCTTTTGATGAAATTGTTTTCAAACCACAAATAATTACTTCAAATTTAATTAATTGTTTGTTTTCAGCTAATAAACGTTGGTTTTCTGTTTTTAAAATATGAACATCCATTTCTTGATTACGAATAAAATTCGAATCACCAGCATCGGTAATAATCGCTCTTGAAAGTAATTTACGAATCACAATTTCGATGTATTTATCAGATAAATCAATTCCTTGCACTTGATAAACGTTTTGGACTTCTTGAATAATGTAGTTGGCAATTAAAGTTTGATCGTGTGTTAAAGCTAAAAGTGCTTTTAAGTCAATCACTCCGTCAGTTAACGCTTGACCGGGTTTAATTTGATCTAATTTTTCGACTAAAATAGTTAATTCACTGCGTGCTTCGTAGACAACAATCCGTTTACTTCCTGCAACTGAAACCGTAATTTCATGTAAATTAGTTTTATCATTAAAACTAATATTACGAACCATACCGTGAACACGTGAAATGATTGCTTTACGATTCCGTTTTGGTTCAACAACATCAAATAATTCAATAATTCTTGGTAAACCTTGTGTAATATCAGAAACATCAGCAACTCCACCAGTGTGGAACGTTCGCATTGTTAACTGTGTAGCAGGTTCACCGATTGATTGTGATGCTAAAACACCAACCGCTTCACCATTTTTAATAACAACGTTACGCGCTAAATTTAATCCATAACATACGCAACAAACACCACGGACAACTTCACATGTTAAAATTGAACGAATTTTAACTTTTAAATGACCGGCTTTAACGATGGCTTTTGAAATTTGATGCGTAATTAAATCATTTTTTTTAACAATTATTTCTCCCGTAGGAGTTGAATAATCACTAGCGGCAAATCGACCATAAATTCGACTTCGTAAAGAAATAGTTTCAGTTCCAGTTTGATAATCGTTAATTGCACTAACTTCGTAAAATTTTTCGGTTTTACAATCGGTTTCAGTGGTGTATAAATCGTGTGTTGCATCAACTAAACGCCGTGTTAAATAACCAGAATCGGCTGTTTTTAAGGCGGTATCAACCATTCCTTTTCGGGCCCCGTAAGTTGAAATGAAAAATTCTAATTCACTTAATCCTTCAATTAATGATGATTTAATTGGTGTATCAATTGTTTCACCTTTTGTATTAATCATTAATCCACGCATTCCCACTAATTGGGTAAAGTTAGAAATGCTTCCTCTTGCACCGGAATTAACCATGCTTAATAATGAATTGTTTACTTCACCGATTTGGAAAAAATGTTGTAATTTTTGTTCAACGTGATTTTTAGCTTTTAATCAAGCGTTAATTTTAAATTGACGTTTTTCTTTAGCGGTCATTCCACCAATTGCAAATAAATCACGGATTTTTTGGATCTTACCATCCGTTGCTTCAAAAATTTCTGATTTATTTGTATCATAAAATAAATCAAAAGCAGAAATCGTAATTCCTGACATCGTTGAAAATTTAAAGCCTAAGTTTTTGATTCCATCCAACAATTTGATAATAACATCACTTGGATATGAATCTAAACAATCGTTAATAATTTTTGATAATTGTTTTTTAGTGTAAGCAATTTCAATTGGTTGTGTTTTTAATTGTTGTTTAAGATTATGGTTTAAATTGAATAATGGACTTGATTCGTTTCAATTAAATCGGTTCAAATAAATAAAATCTTTCGGAAAAATACGATTAAAAATTAACTTACCAATTGTTGTTAAAATGTATTTTTCTGTTTCATCGGATGAAAAATAATTTTTTTGTAATGCTTTGACAGCAATAAAAATCCGTGCGTTTAAAGCGATTTTGTGGTTTTGAAACGCTAAATGCGCTTTTTCAAAATCATCAAAAATCATTCCTTCACCATTTTGATTTGAATTTTCACTAGTTAAATAATAAATTCCTAAAATCATGTCTTGTGAAGGCATGGTAATTAAATTTCCACTTCGTGGATTTAAAATGTTTTTGGTGCTTAATAATAAATCACGGACTTCTTGTTTGGCGTTTTCCGTTAATGGTAAATGAACTGGCATTCGGTCACCATCAAAATCGGCGTTAAAAGCAGTTGTCACTAATGGGTGTAATTGAATTGCTTTTCCTCGCACTAATTTCGGATAAAATCCTTGAATTCCTAAACGGTGCAAAGTTGGTGCTCGGTTTAAAATTAAAGGATAGTTTTGAATAATTTCATCTAATTCTTTTCATACTTCCGGATCACGATTAAAAATCATTTTTTCAGCGATTTTTTTATTAATTGCTTTTTGTTTTTCTAATAATTTTGCAATAATAAACGGATGGAATAAAACAATCGCAATATCACGTGGTAATCCACATTCATCTAATTTTAGATCGGGACCACCAACAATTACCGAACCAGCCGAATAATCAACCCGTTTTCCTAGTAAGTTTTGACGGAAACGTCCTGTTTTACCTTTTAAATTATTTGATAATGATTTAATTGCTTGGTATTGAGAATTTAATTTTCGTGTTCTTTCCACTAAATCTTTATCAAACAATAAATCAACTGTTTCTTGAATCGAAAGTCGAAGCTCGTTTAACATGAAATTAGGTGCGTTTTTTTCTTTATATTTTTGTAAACGGATTTTCCGAATTAATAATTCATTGTAAAAACGGTTAATTCCTGCCGTTGCAAATCGACCACCATCTAATTGTACGATTGGTCGCATTTCCGGTGGTAAAACTGGAATTGTCCGTGTTACTAATCATTCTAATTTTTGATTGCTTTTAACAAAATTATTTAGAATTGTTAAGCGTTTTGATGCTTTTTCAATTGTTAAATTATTATGTAAATGTTCATTATTAACCATCATTTTCAAACGTTCAACTTCTTTTGGTAAATTAATATGTAACAATAATTTTTCAATTGCTAATCCACCAGTTTCAAGTTGAATATCACTGTTTTTATTAATGAAATCTAAACTTTCTTCGATAAAGAAAATACTTTCTTCACCACGATCTAAATTATTTAAATAATTTTTAGCTTCTGTATAAGCGTAACTTTGTGGATCATTTTTGGAAATAATGTATTTAAAAATATTATGTAAAATGGTAAAAGTGTTTTTTTTATCGTGTAAATTAGAAATTTTATAGTTTTTAACATCAATAACTGATCCGATTGGAATATCAGTTTGATTGTTATTTTCGACCACAACGTAAGCACGATAGTAAATAATACTTTCTAACGTATTTAAATCTTTTTCTAAAATCATTGATAAACGCGAAGGAATTGATTTAAAGAATCAAATATGAACAATTGGTTCTTCTAATTCAATGTGCCCTAAACGTTGACGACGGACAATACTTTCCGTTACTTCGACGTTGCAACGTTCACAAATTTTACCTTTATTTTTAATTCGTTTGTAATGACCACAAGCGCATTCATAATCTTTAACGGGACCAAAAATTTTTTGGCAAAAAAATCCGCCAAAAACTGGTTTTCCGGTTTTGTAATTAATAGTTTCAGCTTTTAAAACTTCGCCTGATGATCAAGAACGAATAATTTCATCGTTTGCTAATCCGATTCGGAGAAAAAATTTATCATATGGTTTACGCATTTATTGTGGTTCCTTATTTGTGAAATCGTTTTTATTGATGTTAATAATTTCTGTATTCAAACATAATCCTTTCATTTCGGCCATTAAAACGTTAAATGATTCTGGAAAGTTCTCAAAATAAAAGTTTTTAATTTTACCGTTAATAATATTGTTGTAAATTCGGTTACGTCCAATAATATCATCGGATTTAATTGTTAATAATTCACGTAAATTGTGGGCAGCGCCGTATGATTCTAATGCTCAAACTTCCATTTCTCCAAAACGTTGACCACCATTTTGAGCTTTACCTTTTAATGGTTGTTGTGTAATTAATGTATAAGGTCCAACGTTACGAGCGTGAATTTTGGTATTAACCATGTGTGATAATTTTAGATAATATAAAATTCCGACCGCTACTTTTTGATCAAAAGGTAATCCGGTTTCACCATCATATAAAAATTCTTTACCTGATAAATCGACATTCGCTTCTTGCATAATTGCTTTTAAATCTTGTTTGCTTGCACCATTGAAAATTGGTGTGGCAATTTTAACATTTAATTTATGTGCCGCATAACCAAAATGCATTTCTAATAATTGTCCAACGTTCATTCGGGATGGAACACCAAGCGGATTAATTAAGATATCAACTGGAGTTCCGTCAGCTAAAAATGGCATACTATTTTCCGGTAAAATTTGGGAAATAACCCCTTTATTACCGTGACGAGAAGCAATTTTATCACCAACTTGAATCGGAATTTTACGGGCAACAAAAACTTTGATAATTTCAATTACATCACTATTTAACGTAATATCATAATCAACACTTGAATAACGTTGTACACGTTGTACAATTCCATAATCACCGGTTGCAACTGTTAATGAACTATTTTCAACGTTTTGTTCACGACCACGAAATAGTTGATTTAATAAACGATCTTCCGGAGTGATTTGACCTTTATCACGTGGTGTTACTTTTCCAACTAAAATGTCGCCAGGCAAAATTTCACTTCCAACCACAACAATCCCGTTTTCATCAAGTAAACGACGAGCATTTTGGCTAGTATTAGGAATTTCGGTCGTAAATTCTTCATCACCTAATTTAGTTCTTAAACGGCGAATTTCATATTCATAAACGTGAACTGAACTGAGAACATTTTCTCGTACTAAACGTTCACTAATAATTAATGCGTCTTCGTAATTGTAACCTTTTCAAGTTGTAAAAGCAACTAATAAGTTTTTCCCAATTGCTAATTCACCGTTATCAATTGCAGCACCATCAGCAATAATTTGTTGTTTGGCAATTTGATCACCAATTTTTACTAAAGATGAATGATATAAAGCGGTTTTTTGATTCGAAGGTAAAAAATTATCAAGATAATACACATCAGTTTCGGCATTTTCATTTAAAATTTCGATTTTTTGACTATCAGCATAAGTTACTTTTCCGGCATTACGCGCAACAATTGCAAATCCAGAATCACGTGCCACAATGTGTTCAGTTCCGGTTGCAACAATTGGTGAATCAGGTTGAATTAAAGGCACCGCTTGTTTTTGCATGTTTGCTCCCATTAATGCTCGGTTGGCATCGTTATTTTCTAAAAATGGAATCGAAGCAGTTGGAGCAGAAAACATTTGTTCGGTTGAATAACCAATGTATTCAACTTTATTACGCGGTACAGAAGTTAAGTTATCATTAAAGTAAATAATAACGTATTCATTAATTAATTGACCTTGATCATCAAATTTTGTTGTTGCTGGTGCAATTAAAGCGTGTTTTTCATCAAGTGCTGATAAATACACGATTTTATTTGTCAAACGTCCGTTAATTACTTGTCGATACGGTGTTTCAATAAAACCAAATTTATTAATTCGTGCATTAAAAGCTAAATTGGTAATTAATCCAATGTTTGGTCCTTCAGGAGTTTCGATCGGACAAATTTTTCCAAGAAATGATGAATGAATATCACGAATTTTCGAAGATGCACTTTCACGTTTCAAACCACTTTCACCTAAAATGGTAATACGACGTTTATTTGATAATTCCGTTAATGGATTAGTTTGATCTAAAAATTGACTTAATTGCGAAGTATTAAAGAAATCTTTAACGGTTCCAGAAATGAAATTTAAATTAATTAAATTGACGATTTTATCTTCATTATTATTAAATGAATTAATTGTTAAATCATTTAATTTACGAATTAAATCGTTACGAGTTTTATTCAAACCAGTTTGAAAACGATTAATTAATAATTGACATAAAGTTTTAACGTATCGATTGCTCAAACTATCGATATCATCAAGTTGCCCAGCACCAATTGATAAATTTAAAGTGTAAGCAACAATCACAACCAAATCAACAACTGTTAATGTTTCAGATTGACATTGTGAATCAACACCGATTAAATTAATCACTTTTTTTTGATCGTAATTATCTTCATAAACTTGCACAGTTTGAAATAAATTGTGGCTTTTAATTAGTTTTTTATCAAATTTTAACGCTACTAAATGATTACGGTCTTCATTAAAGAATTTCGTTAAAATGTGATAGTATTCTTTCGTAATTAATGTGCCTTTTTTAATTACTAATTTTTGGGTTTTTTCATCGATTAAATCAGTTGCTAAAACACGATCAAACAATAAATCAACAATTGAAAGTTTACGATTAATTTTATAACGACCAATTTGTCCTAAATGAAACTTCCGATCGGTAAAAAATTGATCTAAAATTGTTTGTAATTTTTCTTGAAAATCTAATCCTTTATTAGGATTAAATAGTTTTGAATAAACGTTTTCAACTGTTTTAACAATTTCGCTTTCGTAACGATAATGCTGATAAGAACCAACAATCACTTCGTGATGATTTAAAAGATCTAAAATAACTTTTTTTTCTAATCCTAAAATTGTGAAAAGATTACTGATTAAAACGTTATTTGATTTTTGTTTATTAAGAATAATTTCAAAAATCGGTAATGCTTTTTGATTCGTTTCACTAGTCAATTTTTTATAACTAATATGACGAATAACACAATCCATTCATGTTCCAAAATTAGGAATAATTTCGGATTTGAACACTTTATTTAATTGACTAATTGATTCAGCAAAGTAAACTCCTGGTGCTCTTACCAATTGCATTACAATTACTTTTTCATTTCCGTTAATTAAAAATGAACCTTTATGAGAAATGTATGGATATTCGCCAAAGAAAACATTTTCACGTTTTTTAAGATTTAAATCTAAATATCAGTATTCTGCTTTTTGTTTTTTGATTGTAACTGTTACTAATAATTTGTTTTTATAAAGTTTTTTTTCGTCCGTAAAACTGTAAACATTATTGTTTTGCGCAATTAAAACTGGTTGGGTGAAATTTAAACGTTGTTTTAATCATAAATTTAGAACTTTTACCGGATCGTTTTTTAAACGTTCCGCAATTTTTCCGGCGGGAATTTCAATATCTGATTTTTGAATTTTAAGTAATAAATCTAAATTAATTGAAAACGTATATGAACCCAATTCATTTTTAACAGTTTGATAAGTTTTACGTGGTTTACCAATATCAAGTTTTTTTAAAACAATTTGGTGTTTTTTATCAGTTGCATAAACTGGAAAGTAAGACTCAAAAAGTTTTGGTAATGCAGTATTTAAAAAATAATTAAAATCTTCTTCAACAAAACGATTTAAATTGATTTTTAACGACGAAAGATCATTTTTATTATAATTACGCCGCTTTGCGTTCTTACCAAAAGATGTTATTTTGAAAGTCATGTTTTATATATAAATGAAAATAAGAATTTTTATTTTATCACTCTTTTTTAATTTTGTGGTTTTTATTTATTTTTGATGATTTAAACACTTATTAATAAAGGTTAAAAATAAAGGGTTAGGGTTTAATGGTCAAGAAGTTCATTCAGGATGAAATTGGACAGCTACAAAAAAAGGATGATTTTTGAGTTCTAAAATAACCGGAATATTTTGATCGTCACGACCACTGAAAACCAGATTATTTTTGATAAAATCAGTTTCAAAAAGATTATTATACTGAAAACGATTTCGAAATCGACCAAATACAGTTGAAGATTGAAAAATTTTTGCTGTTAAAGTGTTTGGTGTTAATGAAATTTTCTGGACACCAATATTGATATTTTTCATATTTGGATCAAACCAATCAATAATTGGAAATGCTGTTTTAGGATCAAATTCAGTTGAATTTGCATTCATTTTTTTTAAAACATTACGTGCTAATTCAATTAAAACGAGTTGAAATCCTAAACAAATTCCTAACAACGGAATTTTATTTTTGCGTGCGTATTCAATTGCAATCATTTTGCCTTCAGTTCCACGTTTTCCAAAACCACCCGGAATCAGAATACCATCGTAACCATTTAATCGTTGTGAAACGTTTGCAACTGTTAATTCTAATGGATTTATTTCATCGTATACAAAGGCAATTTTATGATAATTGCAAGCAATTAAAAGTGCATGATAAAGCGAAAGATATGATTGACGAAAATTAGGATATTTATTAACAATCGCGATTTTAATTGGTTGATTAGTTTTGGCAATTTCAAAATTTTTCGTAATTGTTAATCAACTGTCAGGATTTTGATGGTCTTTCAAATTTAAACGTTTACATAAACTATTAAATAGTCCAGATGCTTTAATTGTTTTTGGAATTAAATAAATGTTTTGATCAGGAATTTGTACTGTTTGATTAGAATCAAGAAAAGTTAGTTTTTGAAATTTGGCCATGATTTCATCGGGAATTATACGATCGCAACGCGCAAAAACAAAATCAGGTTCAATTGCGTGTTCACGCAATTCTTGAATTGAATGTTGTGCTGCTTTAGTTTTAAATTCTTCAACATGACTTAAAAACGTAATGTAAGTTAAATACGTAAATGCGACTTTTTGAACCCCGTATTTACGTTGCATTTGTTTTGCGGCAGTTAAAAAAACCCGAATATCATTATTCGTTACTGTCCCACCAAGTTCGATAATAAAAATATCAGTAGTTGGATTATCGATGAATAATTTTTCATAACGATCTTTAATTTCAGCAACAACTTGATAAAAATCAATTGTTTTCCCAAGAAACTTGCCAAGTCGTTCTTTTTTTAGTAATTCTGAATAAATTTGTCCACCGGTAATCAATGATTGACGAGTTAAATTTTGATTTAAAAATCGTTCATAATGCCCTAAATCAAGATCAGTTTCTAATCCATCATTAGTAACAAATACTTCACCGTGTTCATTGGGATTTAAAAATCCCGGATCAATATTTAAATAGCTATCATTTTTTTGAATAATGACGGTGTTATTGTTCTCTTTAAAAAGTTTTCCTAATGAAGCGGCAACTAAACCTTTTCCAATTCCTGAAAAAATACCACCAATAACAAAAATAAAACGTTGATTAGATTTCATATATTTAATAACTTTTATTTAAAAGAATTAAAAACAATTCACTTTATTAATCGATATCAATAAAATAATTGATTAATAAACAAATTAAGCACATAAAATGTGCCTAATTTTTTTATTAAAATAATTTGGGGCTTTTGGGATCCCCAACCCTACAGGTTACTACGAAATGTAGACCTTTATCTTATTACTTTAGAAAAAAAGTTAAAACTTCTTTTCTAGTTACCGAATATAATTATATCATCAAAAATGATTTTAAAAATATAAAATTAAAATAAATAAAAATCAAAAATGAGTTGAAAAACAATTGTTGTTCGAATTAGTGATTATCTGTTCTTAAAAAACGGACAATTACATTTTAAACAAGAAAACCAAACCACAGCGTTTCCAATTAAAGATATTAATTGTATTATCATTGAAAAAACGAATACAAATTTATCTGTCCCTTTATTAAATGCATTAATAAAAGCTAATGTTTATGTCATTTTTTGTAATGAAAAACATGATCCAAACGGTGTTATTTTACCGTTTCATAATCATTTTCAACCACTAAAGATTTTAAATTATCAACTTGAAATGGGAAAAAACTTAAAAAAACAAATATGAACAAAATTAATTGAAACAAAGATTCAAAATCAAATTGCCGTTTGTAAAATGTTGAAAATTAATCCCGAAAACATTGAAAAACAACAAACATTATTGAAAAAATTAATTTTCAATGATCCACAAAATTATGAAGGTATTACAGCGCATTTATTTTTTAAAGCTTTATACGGTAGTAGTTTTGTTAGACACACTGATGATGGGATTAATTCCGCTTTAAATTATGGTTATAAAATTATTGTTTCAGCAATTTCTCGAACAATTGTAAAGTACGGATTATTAAATTATTTGGGAATTCATCACGTTGGTAAAACTAATCAATTTAATTTAGCATATGATTTAATTGAACCGTTTCGACCATTAGTTGATTATTTTGTTAGTTCGATGGGTGAAGAAATTGACGATTGTTTAATTTATAATCAACGCCTAAAATTAATTAATATTTTAAATTTTAAGGTCCTAATTAAAAATCAACAACATACTGTTATAAATGCAATCGAAATAATGATAAATCACTTTGTTCAAACAATTAAAAATAATGATTTTAATACTTTTGTTGTTCCAAAGTTAATTTTTGAAAATTAAAACGAGTTTTTGTTAAAATAAATTTAAGAATAGAAGATGATTCAATGAATTCAAGAATTAGAATGATGCGAATTCTTTTAATGTATGATTTACCAAGTACAACTGTCAAAGCACAGAAAATTTATAATGTTTTTCACAGTTTTTTATTAAAAAATGGTTTTTATATGATTCAAGAATCAATTTATTGTTGTTTTGCCAAAAGTTATATGACAGCAAAATTAGTTATTAAAAAAGTACAAAAAAATAGTCCGAAAATTGGTGATGTTCGTTGTTTAGTTATCACGGAAAAACAATATCAAGAAATGCATTTTTTTGCTGGTAAACGCAGTTATCAAGAAATGCTTTTTAATCCTGATCCAATTTTAGAAATTTAATTATTATGAAAACAATTGAAATTACTAATCTTCGCTTTGAACGGCAAAAAATTACCTTTGAAGATCGTTTGGCAATCTTAACTGGTCATAATCGATCAGGAAAAACATTAATTTTAGAACAAATTGCTGATGCTTTAAAAGAAGGTAGTAATCATGTTTTAATTGATCAACAACCGGTTCAAAGAGGTCAGTTTCAAGTTGCTTATTTATCAAGCGAAACACGATTAAAAGATGAAATCAAATTAACCAAAACAAGTTCGTTTCGTAATCATTTAATTTCCAAAATTAATCATTTATTAATTAATGATCAAAATTATCAACAACTTAGTTCGCAAATTGATCAATTAGCAAATAAAATTGAAGAATTAACTAATTTAGCATTAAATCCACACGCTAATGCTTTTACGAATCAAAATATTAAATTAAAATTTGATACTTCAAAATTTAGTTTGGAAAAAATTGTTGATAAATTATTAAACATAGATTTGATTAATCAAATTAATCAAAATTCACTCGATGAAAAAAGTTTTAATAGCTTTTTATTAAGAATGGTCGTTTTTAATGTTTTATTGGCAGGTTTAAATTTTACCGATTTACAAAGACCGATTGTGATTTTAATTGATGATCCAGCAGCGTTTGCAAATTATCAAACTCTTACTGAATTTGCGTTCGAATTAAGAAAGTTATTAAAATTTGAAAATCTTTACATTTGTATTGCAACTAGTAATGCTGATTTTGTACAGCAAATGAATTGTAAAATTAGTGCAATTCATTACATTAAAAATCGTCAAATTATTGATTTTAAAAATTATCAAACTATTATTGAAAAAGCTATTACCATTTTTAGTTTTTGAAAAAGTACTGACCATCAAAATTGACAGGCATATCAAATTGCATTGAAACCAATTCTTGAAATTGCAGATTTAGAACGCGAATTTACATTGTTTTGACAAAGTGAATTTTTAAATTGATTTAAAATGTTATTTGCTAATCAAATTACCTTTATTAATGAAAGTGAATTAATTAAATTTGATTCGGCTAGTGAAAAATTTAATTTAATTTCACGCTCAAATTATAAAAATCAAATTATATTATTTTGTTTTGCAAAAGCGTTTGAAATTAAAACGGTTTTTAGTGAAAAAAATCAACAAAAATATCAAAAAATTAACTTTTTATGAAGTTAGTTTTTTCAAAAACATGAATTTTTTGCAATAAAATCTAAATTTATTGCAACTTTTTTGAAAAAAGAATTTTAAAAAAAATGATAAATGATTATTTTTTTTGTTCGGTTAGAACGAATAAATTAAAAATTTATAATACTTTTTTGGCATGTGTTTTGTTATAATGGTCTTATTCAGTTACCAAATTTAATAGAATAAATACTTTTAATAATCTGTTTTGAACCCCCCTGTTAGTCTTATTCAGTTACCAAATTTAATAGAATAAATACAACTTTTAATAATCTAAGTCGTGTCCTTTGAGTCTTATTCAGTTACCAAATTTAATAGAATAAATACCTACAAACGAATTAAAGGCAAAGGTAATTAGTCTTATTCAGTTACCAAATTTAATAGAATAAATACTTTGTGTTATAAGTGGTAATACATTTGGGTGTCTTATTCAGTTACCAAATTTAATAGAATAAATACTATTCATTGTTAAATTCCTTTTGTTTATAAGTCTTATTCAGTTACCAAATTTAATAGAATAAATACGCTTTTTGTTCGGTTGGTAATTTATCAGTGGTCTTATTCAGTTACCAAATTTAATAGAATAAATACATAATTGAGATTGAAGTGCTTTAACTAATAGTCTTATTCAGTTACCAAATTTAATAGAATAAATACCATTATTAGCGTCAAGTGGTTTATCATTTTGTCTTATTCAGTTACCAAATTTAATAGAATAAATACTTATTGTTCTGATAATTGCAAACAAGAACACGTCTTATTCAGTTACCAAATTTAATAGAATAAATACGGCCCCATCAAACGACATTATTTAGTCATAGTCTTATTCAGTTACCAAATTTAATAGAATAAATACACTTGTTTTATGCCACTGGCGATAGAAATAGTCTTATTCAGTTACCAAATTTAATAGAATAAATACTGGTAGCGTTGCGAATACACAATTCCAACCGTCTTATTCAGTTACCAAATTTAATAGAATAAATACCTGGCGTTTCATACCCATCTGGTATTCCAGGTCTTATTCAGTTACCAAATTTAATAGAATAAATACAATGAAAAACAATTAAAAAAAGCTATTCAGGTCTTATTCAGTTACCAAATTTAATAGAATAAATACTCAAAGACACGCCATTAGCAAAAATCATTCGTCTTATTCAGTTACCAAATTTAATAGAATAAATACAACGATCGGTGCTGCTGTTGGTGGGTTTATGTCTTATTCAGTTACCAAATTTAATAGAATAAATACAATTTCTGTGTTTTCTTTATTTTTTTTGTCGTCTTATTCAGTTACCAAATTTAATAGAATAAATACTAAATAGCATTGTTACGAATATCTGCTACTGTCTTATTCAGTTACCAAATTTAATAGAATAAATACTAAGCGGCAAGGTGATTGTGCCCAAAACCTGTCTTATTCAGTTACCAAATTTAATAGAATAAATACTTAAATATCGCAAGGAAGATTTAGAGAGAGGTCTTATTCAGTTACCAAATTTAATAGAATAAATACTTCGTTATTACTTTCTAATGCTGGTGCTGGGTCTTATTCAGTTACCAAATTTAATAGAATAAATACAAAGTGAAATATTTTTTGAAAAAATAATTGGTCTTATTCAGTTACCAAATTTAATAGAATAAATACAGAAGTTATTAACAAGCGAAGAATGAGATGGTCTTATTCAGTTACCAAATTTAATAGAATAAATACAATGACGAAAAACTACTATATAGAGAAAGCGTCTTATTCAGTTACCAAATTTAATAGAATAAATACTTAACCGCATTAGGTGTTGGTAAATTACCGGGTCTTATTCAGTTACCAAATTTAATAGAATAAATACTTTATTCCTTCAAACTAATATAATTATATTGTCTTATTCAGTTACCAAATTTAATAGAATAAATACTTAGAAGGGTATTTAATAACCGCTTTTGTTGTCTTATTCAGTTACCAAATTTAATAGAATAAATACGTAATTCCAGTCATATCACTTGATAAGATTGTCTTATTCAGTTACCAAATTTAATAGAATAAATACTTGATTATTTTTACCATAGCGCTCCCTTGAGTCTTATTCAGTTACCAAATTTAATAGAATAAATACTTTGTAGCTACACATAAAACGAAGCAACAGGTCTTATTCAGTTACCAAATTTAATAGAATAAATACCAATCAGCACGCAATCGTTGAAAAAAACAAGTCTTATTCAGTTACCAAATTTAATAGAATAAATACGGGGAAAAAAGGGACTCCAATGACCTATCTGTCTTATTCAGTTACCAAATTTAATAGAATAAATACAATAACTACCACCGCCCGCCCGAGCGTTATGTCTTATTCAGTTACCAAATTTAATAGAATAAATACATTATTTTTTGTTTTTGAACTCGAAAAATAGTCTTATTCAGTTACCAAATTTAATAGAATAAATACGTGTTATTTGTTAATCATTTGCTGATTGCTGTCTTATTCAGTTACCAAATTTAATAGAATAAATACGTTGTAGTGGCCTTAGTCGCTAGTTTATTAGTCTTATTCAGTTACCAAATTTAATAGAATAAATACTTAGTGTGTTAATCTTTGCTTTATTAGTAGGTCTTATTCAGTTACCAAATTTAATAGAATAAATACAGCAATTAAGTTTAAGGCGTCTAATCAATCGTCTTATTCAGTTACCAAATTTAATAGAATAAATACTAATAGCAAAGCAAGTTAGAAAGATACAAGGTCTTATTCAGTTACCAAATTTAATAGAATAAATACACATTTAATTATAACTATAAAGAATTATCGGTCTTATTCAGTTACCAAATTTAATAGAATAAATACTTAATCATCGTTGATTAAATACTTTTTGCTGTCTTATTCAGTTACCAAATTTAATAGAATAAATACAGAAATATATTATTATGAACAACAACAATAGTCTTATTCAGTTACCAAATTTAATAGAATAAATACTTATTATTGTTGTTGTTGGTGTTGGTGTTGGTCTTATTCAGTTACCAAATTTAATAGAATAAATACGTAATTCCAGTCATATCACTTGATAAGATTGTCTTATTCAGTTACCAAATTTAATAGAATAAATACAAAACTTCCCTATGTTTAATAACCTTCTTCGTCTTATTCAGTTACCAAATTTAATAGAATAAATACAAAATTAAAAATGAAGTTAAAGAAAAAAAAGTCTTATTCAGTTACCAAATTTAATAGAATAAATACAACTTTTTGAACTTGAAAACGGGAATGTAGGTCTTATTCAGTTACCAAATTTAATAGAATAAATACAAAATAATAAATTTAAAGAATTATTAGAAAGTCTTATTCAGTTACCAAATTTAATAGAATAAATACTTGTTAAGGGAGTAAATTAAAATAATGGGTGGTCTTATTCAGTTACCAAATTTAATAGAATAAATACACATAAAAAGTCGCCAGTCTAGACAATGGGGTCTTATTCAGTTACCAAATTTAATAGAATAAATACAATGTAATTATGGAGATTACCCAGCATGTTGTCTTATTCAGTTACCAAATTTAATAGAATAAATACCGTTTGTTTGTTTCTCTGTATTGTTGATTAGTCTTATTCAGTTACCAAATTTAATAGAATAAATACAATTGCACCATAAGTATCATCATAATTTACGTCTTATTCAGTTACCAAATTTAATAGAATAAATACTTGACGTTAATTGTGAAAAATGTAACCAATGTCTTATTCAGTTACCAAATTTAATAGAATAAATACCGATTATTGCGTTAAATGCGGAGCGTGTCCGTCTTATTCAGTTACCAAATTTAATAGAATAAATACTTGTCGGTGCACCTTCAATTCTTCCTTTTGTCTTATTCAGTTACCAAATTTAATAGAATAAATACCAGTATCATTTAGCGCTTGCTTAGTTAATGGTCTTATTCAGTTACCAAATTTAATAGAATAAATACTTTCAATTCACGCAACGAACCAAAAGAAGAGTCTTATTCAGTTACCAAATTTAATAGAATAAATACTCTCTAATTGTTTTCTAAATTCCATCTCGGGTCTTATTCAGTTACCAAATTTAATAGAATAAATACATTTCAGGGATGTAGTAAAGAATACTTAATGTCTTATTCAGTTACCAAATTTAATAGAATAAATACTTAACATTGAAGAAGCTAACTCGTCTAATGGTCTTATTCAGTTACCAAATTTAATAGAATAAATACTTTCCTCCTTCTTACAACAATAATCGCCGTGTCTTATTCAGTTACCAAATTTAATAGAATAAATACATGATGAAGTGTTGTTAAAATATGGTTTCAGTCTTATTCAGTTACCAAATTTAATAGAATAAATACTTAAATAACAATAATCAACCGCAAGCAGCAAGTCTTATTCAGTTACCAAATTTAATAGAATAAATACAAAAGAAGTGAGAGCTACATAGATAAAATAGTCTTATTCAGTTACCAAATTTAATAGAATAAATACCAAAACACCCCCTAACGCCTCTCGCCCGCCGTCTTATTCAGTTACCAAATTTAATAGAATAAATACTTTGCGACAATGAAGAAGAACTTAAGGCGGGTCTTATTCAGTTACCAAATTTAATAGAATAAATACTTTGAGTTGGGTGTTTAGTAATAGAAGGGTGTCTTATTCAGTTACCAAATTTAATAGAATAAATACTTTGCGATAACAACGAACAATTAACGGCGGGTCTTATTCAGTTACCAAATTTAATAGAATAAATACTATTCTAACCCCCCCGTCCCCCTTAACATAGTCTTATTCAGTTACCAAATTTAATAGAATAAATACTCTAAACATCGAGACGTGAACATATAACACTGTCTTATTCAGTTACCAAATTTAATAGAATAAATACCGTTAAAGTATTTATTACCACCAGCTAATAGTCTTATTCAGTTACCAAATTTAATAGAATAAATACAGCGAACAAAATAATTAAGGAAACTGTAGAGTCTTATTCAGTTACCAAATTTAATAGAATAAATACGTATTCAGTGATTCATTGATTATCTAAAAAGTCTTATTCAGTTACCAAATTTAATAGAATAAATACGCTTTGTTTTTTTTGATCGGAGCAATTTTAGTCTTATTCAGTTACCAAATTTAATAGAATAAATACAATAATATACCATAATAAAACTTCTTTATCGTCTTATTCAGTTACCAAATTTAATAGAATAAATACTCTAAGTTAATTATTCCGGCCGGGTAAGTTGTCTTATTCAGTTACCAAATTTAATAGAATAAATACGTAATTAACTTTTTTAGCAAATTTTCCGATGTCTTATTCAGTTACCAAATTTAATAGAATAAATACAAAAATTCTGCATCGTTATTTTGAGTTGTCGTCTTATTCAGTTACCAAATTTAATAGAATAAATACTTTTAACATTACCAAACATAAACTGGACAAGTCTTATTCAGTTACCAAATTTAATAGAATAAATACTACCTGATGGTAATACAAAATTAGATGTTTGTCTTATTCAGTTACCAAATTTAATAGAATAAATACAAAATTCGATAAAACAGGAGATGTTAGCTAGTCTTATTCAGTTACCAAATTTAATAGAATAAATACAAAGCGCTTGGTCTTCAAAGTCCTGATACTGTCTTATTCAGTTACCAAATTTAATAGAATAAATACAAAATCTAATGGGATATATAATTTTTGATAAGGTCTTATTCAGTTACCAAATTTAATAGAATAAATACGATGATTATATAAATGAACTGGTTCCGCATGTCTTATTCAGTTACCAAATTTAATAGAATAAATACCCTCCGTCTAAATTATAAGTCATTCCAATAGTCTTATTCAGTTACCAAATTTAATAGAATAAATACGAAAGCAAATAGTGATTACACAACTCATATCGTCTTATTCAGTTACCAAATTTAATAGAATAAATACCCTTAACCACCATTTTAGTCATATAGCTCAGTCTTATTCAGTTACCAAATTTAATAGAATAAATACAAACATTAACCGATTGCGACCTGTTATCAGGTCTTATTCAGTTACCAAATTTAATAGAATAAATACTTTATAAAGAAATTGAAAAAATTAAAAAAGGTCTTATTCAGTTACCAAATTTAATAGAATAAATACCAGTCGTTTTAGAGATAAAAAGTACATCGTGTCTTATTCAGTTACCAAATTTAATAGAATAAATACTAAACTACTCCGTTAGTAAAGATGTTTTAAGGTCTTATTCAGTTACCAAATTTAATAGAATAAATACTTTAGAATATTTAATTACTAATAAAATACTGTCTTATTCAGTTACCAAATTTAATAGAATAAATACTTGGGAAAATAAAACTCGCATTTACTTATGGTCTTATTCAGTTACCAAATTTAATAGAATAAATACTTTCCACTTTCTCACATGATTGGGTTATAAGGTCTTATTCAGTTACCAAATTTAATAGAATAAATACTTAAAAAAATGAAAATGGTGAAAAAATAAAGTCTTATTCAGTTACCAAATTTAATAGAATAAATACTGTAAAAGAATACTACGATACACCATTCCTGTCTTATTCAGTTACCAAATTTAATAGAATAAATACAACAAAAAAAGGATGAATATGTCACTTTTAGTCTTATTCAGTTACCAAATTTAATAGAATAAATACGCCGACGAGAGACGCCACGCTCAGGACTGGGTCTTATTCAGTTACCAAATTTAATAGAATAAATACACGCTTAACGAGCAAGTAATTGGTTACCAAGTCTTATTCAGTTACCAAATTTAATAGAATAAATACCAAGGAAACACTGGACCAACTGGAATAGCGGGTCTTATTCAGTTACCAAATTTAATAGAATAAATACAAAAGATATTAACTAGTGAAGAATGAGACAAGTCTTATTCAGTTACCAAATTTAATAGAATAAATACTGAAGTTTCTAAACCAGTATTTAATAACACGTCTTATTCAGTTACCAAATTTAATAGAATAAATACTTTCTAAAAGTAATATATTTATTGCTGATAGTCTTATTCAGTTACCAAATTTAATAGAATAAATACCATTTTTGAATTTTCTAAATCTAATTCTTTGTCTTATTCAGTTACCAAATTTAATAGAATAAATACCATCTTTACTAACGCCTTAGTTTAACGATTGTCTTATTCAGTTACCAAATTTAATAGAATAAATACGACCTTTATCGGGAGGATTAGGATCATGAGGTCTTATTCAGTTACCAAATTTAATAGAATAAATACTAATTAGTAGCTTGATTACTAATTTGGAGTGTCTTATTCAGTTACCAAATTTAATAGAATAAATACGCTTTGGATCTTTAATGTTTGAATACCCGAGTCTTATTCAGTTACCAAATTTAATAGAATAAATACCAATATAAAAGATATCAACATTAGAAAGTTGTCTTATTCAGTTACCAAATTTAATAGAATAAATACTAATTAACATTTTATTACTATCATAAAAGAGTCTTATTCAGTTACCAAATTTAATAGAATAAATACGTTGGAAGTTGCTCCACAGGAGACGAAATGGTCTTATTCAGTTACCAAATTTAATAGAATAAATACAAAATGACAAACCGCTTGACGCTAATAATGGTCTTATTCAGTTACCAAATTTAATAGAATAAATACCCAATATTCATTTCTTCGAGTTTGAACTGTGTCTTATTCAGTTACCAAATTTAATAGAATAAATACGGCGTTAATTTTTTATATATACATATGGAAGTCTTATTCAGTTACCAAATTTAATAGAATAAATACTTAATTCTAACCCATGAGCACCAAAAACAGGTCTTATTCAGTTACCAAATTTAATAGAATAAATACACGACATTGCTTATTCGCGACCAATAACATGTCTTATTCAGTTACCAAATTTAATAGAATAAATACTGTTGCTCCTGTTTGACGGCATTCGCAATATGTCTTATTCAGTTACCAAATTTAATAGAATAAATACTTGCGATAACAACGAACAATTAACGGCGGAGTCTTATTCAGTTACCAAATTTAATAGAATAAATACCAGTTGGTCCAGTTGGTCCAGTGTTTCCTTGTCTTATTCAGTTACCAAATTTAATAGAATAAATACTTTCTAAAAGTAATATATTTATTGCTGATAGTCTTATTCAGTTACCAAATTTAATAGAATAAATACCTTTTTTCTGCCGCTTCAATTTTTTGTTCTGTCTTATTCAGTTACCAAATTTAATAGAATAAATACACTTATTTTGTTAATCACTTTGTTTATGTTGTCTTATTCAGTTACCAAATTTAATAGAATAAATACTTTTATCTCTTTGTGAATTCGTAAATTCACGTCTTATTCAGTTACCAAATTTAATAGAATAAATACAATGATGAAAGAAAGAATGAGATAAATATAGTCTTATTCAGTTACCAAATTTAATAGAATAAATACTTTAACTTTAATATTAAAAATGGTTTTATGGTCTTATTCAGTTACCAAATTTAATAGAATAAATACTAATAAAACAATCAATATTGAACTGGTCACGTCTTATTCAGTTACCAAATTTAATAGAATAAATACTTAATAATTTTTTATATATTTAATATCGCAGTCTTATTCAGTTACCAAATTTAATAGAATAAATACAACGCCTTAATGAACCATACACGAATTATTGTCTTATTCAGTTACCAAATTTAATAGAATAAATACTTGTCTCATCAAGTTTTAAAACTTTTACCAGTCTTATTCAGTTACCAAATTTAATAGAATAAATACATTTAATAGCGTTTGTTATTCGTGTTGCGTGTCTTATTCAGTTACCAAATTTAATAGAATAAATACATAGAGTGCGTGGAAATAGTCATTAAAAGGGTCTTATTCAGTTACCAAATTTAATAGAATAAATACATAACATTAAATTAAATGTTGTTTGAATTAGTCTTATTCAGTTACCAAATTTAATAGAATAAATACCAAAATTTACTAAAATCTATTCATCAACAAGTCTTATTCAGTTACCAAATTTAATAGAATAAATACCAAAAATTCTAAATTTGAAAACAAATATTGGTCTTATTCAGTTACCAAATTTAATAGAATAAATACTTGTTGCTACATTTACTAATTATAATGATAGTCTTATTCAGTTACCAAATTTAATAGAATAAATACCATTGGGGAACTATATACCAAGAAAAAGTAGTCTTATTCAGTTACCAAATTTAATAGAATAAATACTTTTAGTTCCTTGAACAAATAATTGAACTCGTCTTATTCAGTTACCAAATTTAATAGAATAAATACAGGCGTTTGTTCGTTTAGATAATGATAATTGTCTTATTCAGTTACCAAATTTAATAGAATAAATACTTTAGCTCAAGCCGTTAAATCACCGTGTTTGTCTTATTCAGTTACCAAATTTAATAGAATAAATACATTGTTTGTTCTCAAAATTTATTAGTTTCAGTCTTATTCAGTTACCAAATTTAATAGAATAAATACACCATATTAAATTTAAAAATGCATATTTGGGTCTTATTCAGTTACCAAATTTAATAGAATAAATACTTAATTATAATAATTTTCATATAAATAAATGTCTTATTCAGTTACCAAATTTAATAGAATAAATACGAATATCGCCAGTGTCTAATCGCTCTACAAGTCTTATTCAGTTACCAAATTTAATAGAATAAATACATATTATAGCTAACATCAACTTTTTTTATAGTCTTATTCAGTTACCAAATTTAATAGAATAAATACATTAGTTTTCAGTTCTTTTAGATAAACTCAGTCTTATTCAGTTACCAAATTTAATAGAATAAATACTTTTTATTTAATGAATATCCACATTCACTGGTCTTATTCAGTTACCAAATTTAATAGAATAAATACAATACAAATTCAGTATAAATACAAATTGAAGTCTTATTCAGTTACCAAATTTAATAGAATAAATACTGCAAACAAATTTTAGTTGTTAATGTTAAAGTCTTATTCAGTTACCAAATTTAATAGAATAAATACAGGTAAAGATAATGGTTAATTTTGTGCGTCGTCTTATTCAGTTACCAAATTTAATAGAATAAATACTTAAACCATATATTAAACAAGCAGCACCAAGTCTTATTCAGTTACCAAATTTAATAGAATAAATACATAATAATAATAATAATAGTAAAAATTATTGGAGTCTTATTCAGTTACCAAATTTAATAGAATAAATACTGATTCCTGTCGTGTTATTTGAAACTCCAAGTCTTATTCAGTTACCAAATTTAATAGAATAAATACTGGTCCGCTCAAATTGTCGCCGCAATTTGTGTCTTATTCAGTTACCAAATTTAATAGAATAAATACCAAAATATACCCCACCAAAACGTAATTGGTGTCTTATTCAGTTACCAAATTTAATAGAATAAATACGTATCGTGTCCCACTCACAGCGTCTATTTCGTCTTATTCAGTTACCAAATTTAATAGAATAAATACTTTCTTTTAATACTGGTTGTTCGTTTTGCAGTCTTATTCAGTTACCAAATTTAATAGAATAAATACTGGAAAACAAAAAAGCAAATAAAATAATTGGTCTTATTCAGTTACCAAATTTAATAGAATAAATACATAGATAGCGTGGAAATAAGCCTTAAAGGGGTCTTATTCAGTTACCAAATTTAATAGAATAAATACATAATTATCAAAGCACAGACAGAGAATGTAGTCTTATTCAGTTACCAAATTTAATAGAATAAATACATAGCGGTTAATCCAACCAACAAACGAGCCGTCTTATTCAGTTACCAAATTTAATAGAATAAATACATGCTTTTATTGTTTTGTGCGGTGGGAGAGGTCTTATTCAGTTACCAAATTTAATAGAATAAATACTAAAAAAACCAGCCTGGACATTTCAAAGTAGTCTTATTCAGTTACCAAATTTAATAGAATAAATACTTAATTGATTTTTTGATTCAAAAAGAAGGGGTCTTATTCAGTTACCAAATTTAATAGAATAAATACGTAATTAACTTTTTTTGCAAATTTTCCTAAGTCTTATTCAGTTACCAAATTTAATAGAATAAATACCTTCTTTTAATGCTTCTTCGATTAATTCGTGTCTTATTCAGTTACCAAATTTAATAGAATAAATACTCGCTCGTCTCTTTCAATTGCTCCACTGTTGTCTTATTCAGTTACCAAATTTAATAGAATAAATACTTAAAGTGAATCATATATTCACTAATATTAGTCTTATTCAGTTACCAAATTTAATAGAATAAATACAACTGGTTAAATTACCCCAGAACCCCCTTTGTCTTATTCAGTTACCAAATTTAATAGAATAAATACTTAAATATAGTAATGTAATTGATTTAGAAAGTCTTATTCAGTTACCAAATTTAATAGAATAAATACGAATATCTCCCGTATCTAATCTTTCGACAAGGTCTTATTCAGTTACCAAATTTAATAGAATAAATACTAGTAAAATATTAAGTAAAGCGTGAAGCAAGTCTTATTCAGTTACCAAATTTAATAGAATAAATACTCTCCTAATACAGCTCACATTGTTAGATGTCTTATTCAGTTACCAAATTTAATAGAATAAATACAATATTCGTTTGTTCCAAAAACAACAGGCTGTCTTATTCAGTTACCAAATTTAATAGAATAAATACATAAAGTCTTTCATAGTTTTTATCTCCTTTGTCTTATTCAGTTACCAAATTTAATAGAATAAATACGAATATCTCCCGTATCTAATCTTTCGACTAGTCTTATTCAGTTACCAAATTTAATAGAATAAATACCAAATTTTGTCTTTTGAAGTGAAATATACAGTCTTATTCAGTTACCAAATTTAATAGAATAAATACTCCATTTATTAAATCAGTCGAACACTGATAGTCTTATTCAGTTACCAAATTTAATAGAATAAATACAAGTTTGAATAATCAAGATTAAACGAACAAGTCTTATTCAGTTACCAAATTTAATAGAATAAATACCAGCTGCGGAAATAGTCGAGTGCGTCAATTGTCTTATTCAGTTACCAAATTTAATAGAATAAATACTTCTAATTCAAGGTTTAACTCCTTTACTGAGTCTTATTCAGTTACCAAATTTAATAGAATAAATACACCTTAAAAAAGCAAACGAAGCAAAAAGTGTCTTATTCAGTTACCAAATTTAATAGAATAAATACATTTTGGCATCTAACAACATCGTCAAAATGGTCTTATTCAGTTACCAAATTTAATAGAATAAATACATTATTACAACCGCTTTAATCAATCATTAGGTCTTATTCAGTTACCAAATTTAATAGAATAAATACGAAAAACAGCAACGAAACAAACGAAATTGCGTCTTATTCAGTTACCAAATTTAATAGAATAAATACAAAAAATATTAACTAGTGAAGAATGAGATGGTCTTATTCAGTTACCAAATTTAATAGAATAAATACGAGTTTATAACCGCTTGACAGTCCGCCAAAGTCTTATTCAGTTACCAAATTTAATAGAATAAATACTATTTTAGTATCAAATTGAAGTCCGACGGAGTCTTATTCAGTTACCAAATTTAATAGAATAAATACTGTTTGCGGACAAGTTTGTTAATTACTTAGGTCTTATTCAGTTACCAAATTTAATAGAATAAATACTCGAATTACTCGAAGAACTAAGTCCTTATCGTCTTATTCAGTTACCAAATTTAATAGAATAAATACCGCTAAAAGTCGCCAGTCTAGATAAGTAGGGTCTTATTCAGTTACCAAATTTAATAGAATAAATACTTTTTAGCAGGTTGTGCTGTTCGTTTTGTTGTCTTATTCAGTTACCAAATTTAATAGAATAAATACAGAAGGTATATTACGACCTTCTTTTAATGTGTCTTATTCAGTTACCAAATTTAATAGAATAAATACGAATTAAAACTTAAACAATTAAAATTAGAGGTCTTATTCAGTTACCAAATTTAATAGAATAAATACAAGCAACTGAAATTTTTATGGCCCGTGGTGGTCTTATTCAGTTACCAAATTTAATAGAATAAATACACTAAATTAAGCAAGTTAATCGGCGTTAGTCGTCTTATTCAGTTACCAAATTTAATAGAATAAATACAACCAAATTATCCTTTACCAAAACATATATGTCTTATTCAGTTACCAAATTTAATAGAATAAATACGAAATTCTTCTGCTTTAGTGGGTTCAACAAGTCTTATTCAGTTACCAAATTTAATAGAATAAATACATTTAAATAAAAAGTCATACGGACATGTTAGTCTTATTCAGTTACCAAATTTAATAGAATAAATACTATCAGTTGCTATTTCTACTTCGTCTTGTAGTCTTATTCAGTTACCAAATTTAATAAATAAATACTTTAATATAATTTATTTCGTTATCTGGAAAAAATTATCACCATTATTATTACTACTACTACAATGTAAAAAAAGTTTTGTATGACAACTTTGTTTTTTCTTGTTTTGTGTTTTTTGTTATAACACTCTTTACAAAAAAGAGTATTGGTTAATGGTCTTATTCCAAATTTTAATAATTCGCTTTTTGGAAATGTATTAAAACATTCGTTGCATTTTCCTGTTCTTAATTTTAAGCGTTTTTGTCCTTTAGATTCTAAAATATTAATTAAAACTTCTTGTCGTTGTGATTGTAAATTTATTTCATATTTAATTGTTTGTATCATTTTTAATTTTTCTGTTAATTGATCTTTGGTGATTGGTTTCAATTTATCTAACTGTTCTTCCATTTGTTTAACTTTGATCTTTGAATTGTTTAATTTTTTGGTGAAAAATGGTATTGTTTTTGAAATAATATTACTACAATATCGTTCATATATGTTGTGTTTATTATATTCTGTTGTTAATACTTTACTATCTTGCATATTCATTCAATTATCAAAGTCTTTTATTTGTCAATAAATTCATTCGTTCATTACTTCGTTGTTTTTTAAAGCGTTAATAATTGTTTCTTTTCTCTGTTGTGATTTTTTTATTTTTTGTTTTTCTACTTTCTTTATTAAAAGTTCGTCTTTTGAATAACGAATATATCTCATATATTTGAATTCATAATTGAATATTCCATTAAATCCTTGCCTTTCAGAGTTGTATTTGGTTATATATGTTTGTTCTTTTTCTTCAATTGTGAAAATATCTAAATTTTTATAATTAGGAATAAATTCTAAAATTTCAAACTTAACATTTTCCAAACTTAAATTAAACTCTATTAATTTCATAAATAATTTTTGATAAAAAGCATAATTAGCACTAACCGAATTGAATTTAATAAAATTAATTAAATAATTTGTAAAATTTTTATATTCGCCCGTATCTTTAATCAAACGTTTATCGTTATTTAATGTCGCATTAATTAATGTTTTATGTTTGCTTAATCTAGCATAAATATTAACACTTATACCAATATACGATTGTTGATTTTGTGTTTTGGGATTGGTTATGAAAATTCTATAAATTCCGCTGGATTTTAATTTGGTCTTTGTATCTTTATCTAAATTATGTAATTCAATTAAATTAAATGTATTCATTTTTTGATTTTTCTTTTTCTGTAAAACTAATTTTAATTTTATGTTTAAAAAGTGAAAAAATAATATTTCATGAATTAATTGCTAAAAAAAATTAAATATTACCATAAACATACTTTAAAAAGTTAATGAAATTAGGTAATAATTGCATTATTAAATTGCTGAATTTAATCTAGATAACTTTACCTAATAAATCGACCTCTATTAATGATCATTTATTTTTGAAAAGATTAGAAACGCTATCAACAGAATTATTAAAATTAAAAATTTTTTGTGTTTTGTCAGTCGATTTTGTAAGAGAATTAACTGATAAGTAAGCTTTTTTTTCATCTTTTCTGGAAAAAAAGCATTTCACAATATATTTGCCGTTTTTTTTAAGATTTTTATTATAAATTTTATTGTCGTAGTATTTAATTAATTTATTATGAAGTAATATTTTGGAATAATCTTGAAATAAATTTTTGTTTTTTTTGGCATCATAAATAGAAATTCATTCATATTGATTTTTTTGTTGATTGCTGGAATCTAATTTTTGTAAAGGTGTTTTTAAGCCATAAAAACGTTTAATTTCAATAATATTACCAACTTTACCATCAACATTACCTGATGTTATAAATGGTTTAGATTTATTTTTTGGATCTTTTCAATTACAAAACTCAATTATTCAATTATTAAAATAATCATTACTAAAATAAATGTTATTTATTTGGTTTTTGGCATCTGTGTAAGTAATTTTATTATTTCGCAATCATAAGCGAAATAGTTTATTTTTTGATTTTTCTAAAATAGTTTTTTTTGGATTCGGTAATCCATTCAAAACAAAACCTAAATTTTCACTACTTGAAATTTGACCACGGACTTTGTAACGCACCATTCGTGAAATGTGTGGATAATGCAAATCAATATTAGTAGTATCTAAATCTTTGGTTGCAATTTTTCATTCTTCTTCATTTAAAACATTAACATATTTTGGTAATTTACGACTCCCATTACAGTTTTGACATGCTAAATTTAGAATTTTTTTAGTTTCGGTATCAAAACACTTACAATCAAGAATTTCTAATTCGACTGGAATACGCTTTTCTAATTGGTTTTGAAAATCATCAATGTATAAATTATTAACAAATTGATTTTTCCGATCAGCTAAATAAATTCTTTCCATGTATTCGTTAACATTGTAAAAACGTTTTTTTTGATCGTTTTTCGAAGCTGTTTTTAACGTTTTAATTTTATTTTTAATACTTTCCATAAACGCATTTTTATTTGCTAAAGCATTTGTTAATTTAGTTGGATTTCCTTCTGATTCAAATCGGTCAATTGCGGTTTTTAAATCTTTTAATTTAATTAAATCAACTGCTAATTCAATATCCATTTTCTTTTTAAATTGACATAAAATACTTGCATCAATTGCATGATGGAATGGAGAAATATCACGTACTTTTTGATCTAATCCTCAAGCAGAAGACGCTAATCATTTACGACGTAAACGTGATATCACTTGACCAACAACCGCAAAAACATTCGTTTTGATTTGGTGATTTTTAAATTCTGATAATAAATAATTGTGAATGTATTTTGAAATGTAACGAGTGTCATTTAAATTACGACTAGCAAAGCCTTCGACTGCTTCTTCGACCGTTTTTGCTAATAAATAATTCGTTTTCGTTTTACCTAAATAATTTTCTAATTTATGAATTCGCATTGTAAATGTTTTTCAATTATTTTTTAAATATTGATACGGAATTTGTTGACCTTTTTGCTGATTTTCTTCAGTTAAAACCAAAACTTTATTATTTCGACTATCATCAGCACTTCAACTACGAGGAATAATATGATCGATTTCAACCATTTTATCGACTGGATTAATATCTTTTAAATCAATTGTTTTTCCAGAATAAATGCATTGTTTGTTTTGTTGTTCTCAAAGTAAATAAGCTAAAATCGTTTTTTGATTTTGAGGAATATTGTTTTCTGCAAGTTTTTGAATTATTGCAATTTTTTTCTTTAAGTTTTTATCTTGTGCTTGTTCAATTTTATTACGATCTTTGGCTGATTTATAAATATCACGTCCAACTTCAACAGCAATGTTTTCAAATTGAGTGTATTTTTTATGTAATGCTTTTAAAATTAGTCGGGTTTGATTAATTGCTCGAAATACAACTGGATTTGATGTCATTTCTAAATCAGTAAATTTAGCAAATAGTTTTTTTGAATTGCTATTTTTTTTAAATCGGGTTTGAATAACTTCGTCTTGTTGTTTAACTTTTTCAGCTTGAAAATCAGCAAAATTAATTCCTTTTAAATACGCTTGAATGGCTTCTTTCATAAATTGGAAAGATACATTGGCAGGAGAAGTGACTAACTTTGGTGATAAAAATTGATTCATTGTTTTTGCATCAAATTTAATTTGAAATTTATTTAATAAATTTTCAATTGCTTTTTTACGACGATGCGGCGTTATTCAACGACTAGTAAATGATCCAATTTGAGAAATTAAATTCTTTTCTCATTGATCAATGTTTTTTTCATTAATAGTAATTTTAGTTAAAAAGGGTTTTAAAGTTGAAGTTTCTCAACATGTTTTAAAAAAACTTGGGCGTTTTAATTCTAAACCACTTGATTTTTCACTTTGTCAAATTTTAATTTTTTTTGAATCGAGCAAATCTTTGTTACCATGAATTTTTCAAGCTGCACTTGCTTGAATGGCAATTTGAATTAACTTAATTGCTGCACGACGATCTTTTCAATCACTAGTTAACATTTGTTGTAAAACAGATTGTTTTTCAGTTGGAGTTAAAATTAATTTATGATTAGCTAAAATATTTCAAATCTTTGATAATTCATTAACATAATAGAAAACAGTAAATAAAATTGAAGCTTTCGTTCCACGATTTTCGGTTGGATAAAAATGACATTTTCCAGTCATATCTCAAAAAATACCAAAATTTGAACAGTGTTTGTTTTTGCATTTGTGAAGTTGATTTTGATATGAATCAGGTGAATCAATCATTACTTTAGTACAATCATTACATTTCGCTCCCATTTCAAAATCACGACTTTGAAAAATAATTTTAATGATTTTTTCGCAATTTTCATTTGTTAATTCTTTCGGATAATATTGTTTTTGTTTTGATAAAATTGTTTTTGCTTCGTTTTGATAATCTTGGCGATCAAATAAATGACGAAAATTAATTCGTTTTGATAATTCATCACGTTGTTTTTTATCAATAACACTATTAACATCAATATATTTTTTATATTGATCAGATTTAGATTTTTTATAAACTAATTTTGAACTATTTTTTGTAAATAAAATTCGGGTTGTTTTTGATGCTGATAAATGAAATTGTGAATCTTGAATAACTGCTTTTGCAATTGATTGGTATTTTTTAATTAATTCCGAAGCTTTATTAGCTGAATCAGTTAATTTGGTTGTTTTCGCTTTTGTTGTTTTATCGTCTTTGCTTTGATTTTCATCATTTTCCAAACTAAACTTATCAGCATAACCACGTTTTTTGGCATAATTAATTAAAACGACATACAATTCGTCTTTACTTAATTTATAATCTAATCCCTTTGCTTTTAAAACATACGGATTAAAATAACCGGATTCAGTTGTTCATTGATTGTTTTGAAACACAATTTTATTAGTTACTTTAAATTGGGTTTGAAAATTATCAATAAACGCTTGTTTATCAAATAAATTAATTTGATTAAGATGGCGTTTTAACATTTCTAAACGATGGAAACGTCGACGAATTAAACGTCGCGTTGAACGAAATTCACGGCGTTTAGTTGCTAAAGAAGTTTTTGTTTTACTTTCTTCAGCCACATCAAATAAACGCACACCAAAATCATGCAAAGTGTGTTTGCCGGTTGTAACATCTTCGGCCATTACTGCTCAACCAACCGAGCTAATTCCTAGATCTAATCCAAGATAATATTTTAAATTTTTTGTCATATAAAAACCTCTTTAAATCACTAAATTAAGGTTTAATTTAGTTTTATTTTTTAATAATAAATTTATTTTAACAGAATTAATAATTGAACTAAAAATAATTTACATCTTTTCCGGTGTTGAGATTTTAAACAAATTAAAAATATTAACAAACACTTGACAAAATGCTTTTGTCAAAGCAAGACGTTGGATTTTTAAATCGTTATCAATTGCGCTGTTAATTCGATTATTTTCGTAAAAACCATTAAAAGTACGACATAAATATTGCACATATTCAATTAAAACATACGGCTCAAAGTTTTGGGCCGCTTTTTGAATATGATTCGTAAAATCATTCAGACTCAAAATTAATTTTTGTTCGGTTAAAGTATCAAGTAAATGATATTGATCAAGTAATAAATTTGATTTAATTAAATGTTTGTGTTTGATAATTAATTGACACGCTCTTGCATAAGCGTACTGACAATAAAATAACGGATTTTTCAGCGTGCGTTGTTTAATTAAATCTAAATTAAACGTAAATTTATTGTTGCGTTTTGATGAAAGTAACATAAATTTCATAAAATCATTGCCAACTTCTTTTAATAAATCATGAATGTAAAATGCTGTTCCTTGTCGTTTTGACATTTTTAAAGTTTCTTTTCCGCGTACAATTTTAACCATTTGCATTAAATTAACGTAGTAATTTTCAGCTGGATAATTTAAAACTTTTAAAGCTTTTTGAATCTTTAAATAATGGGCATGATGATCAGCACCTCATAAATCGATACAGTAGTCAAATTTGCGGTCGAATTTATCTGCGTGATACATTAAATCACCAAAAAAATAGGTTGCTTCACCATTACTTTTAATCAATACAAAATCATTTTCACCATCAATTTTAAATCATAAAGCACCATCTTTTTTATAAAGCAAATCTTTTAATTTTAATTTATGTAAAAAACGTTTTTCATAATTATTAGTAAACAATTCAGATTCTTTAAATCAACGATCAAAACGAATATTAAGTGATTCGCAAAGAGCTTTAATTTTTGGTAAAAAAAACTGTTTTCCAAACGTCATAAAAGTTGTTTGTAACGTTTTATTTTTGAAAAAATCTTTTTGTAAATATCGTGTATCAACATTTGTCACTAATTGTTTTGCCGCTTGATCAATTTCAGCATTGACGTAAATTTCATCATCTTGATGTGCAATTGGTTGTTTTAATTGTTTACAATAAGCGTAATAAATACTTTTTGCTAAATTATAAATTTGTTTACCTTGATCATTAATGTAAAATTCACGGTAAACTTTGTAATTAACAAATTCTAAAATGTTTGAAATCGCCATTCCTAAAATCGCATTACGGGCATGACCAATATGCAAATAACCAGTCGGATTAGCGGAAATTCATTCATAATTTACCGTTTTTTGTTGCCCTAAATCAATTCTTCCAAAATTAGCACCATTTTTGAGAATGTTATTAATGATCGAATTGCGAAAATCAATTGTAAATTTAAAATTTAAATAACCATCTTGATATTTAACTGATGTTAAATTGTGGTTAGCAAAATTAATTTGTTTGATAATTCGTTTGGCAATTACTGCTGGTTGTTTTTTAGTTTGTGAAGCAATTATCATTACCAAATTACTACAAACATCAGTTTGATGAATTGATTTTAAATCAATTCAAACTAAAAATTTGCTGGGAATTTGATACTTTAATTGTTGACAAGTTTCAATCAAAATTTGATGGGTTTTTTGAACTAGCATTTTATTTTATATAATCAAAGTATTTTAATAAGTATTACTTGAAGTTTTATCGCTATAAATAATTGTTCCTTTACGTCCAAGAATGGCTTCGAGTGAATCATTTAAGTGAGCAATAATTGCTTGTTTAGTTGGATTTTTTGAAACGAAATCCATTGCAGCTTGAATTTTTGGCAACATTGATCCTGGTGAAAATTGATTATCATCAATGTGTTTTTGCAACTCTTTTAAACTAACACGATATAAATTTTGTTCATTTGGTTGATTGTAATTAATACTTACATATTCAACCGCTGTTAAGATAATAAATTTATCAGCAATAATTAATGATGCTAATTTTGCTGAAGCATTATCTTTGTCAATTACACCGGCAATTGGTTTTAATTCAAAATCATCACGGAAAACTGGAATTCCACCACCACCACACGCAATTACGATGTTGTTTTGATTTAATAATTCATTAATAACTGATTTTTCAACAATATCAATTGGTTTCGGTGAAGGAACAAAACGTCTTCAACCACGACCAGCATCTTCTTTAACCACTCAGTTTTTGACTGCTGCTAAACGTTTTGCTTCTGCTTCGGTGTAAAAATTACCGATTGGTTTGGTTGGATTACGAAACGCCGGATCAGAACGATGAACTTCAACGTGTGAAACAACACTGATTGCATTAATGTGATGTAAATTACGCCGCGCTAATTCGTTCATAATAGCGTTTTGTAAATGAAATCCAATGTATCCTTGGCTCATTGCGGTTGCTTCTGGTAAATCCAAATTAGGAATTTTGCCGTTGGTTTTTTGATTCGCTTCGCTAAAAGCTAAATTAATCATTCCAACTTGCGGACCGTTACCGTGACAAATTAAAACACGATGCCCGTTAACAACCAAATTAACAATTGATTGAGCGGTTTTTTTAACTGCTTGTTTTTGTTCGTTAGGCGTATTTCCTAGTGCATTTCCGCCCAATGCAATAATGATTTTTTCCATTTTTTTTATATAATTATCTCCTTTTATATTCTAATAAAAATTTAAAAACCAATCACAAAGTTGATTAATTTTTAAATTTAATTATTGAATTTAAACTTTTAATTCTAAAATAGGAGAGATTTAACACCTCTCCTATTTTATATCGATATTTTAGTTTTTCGTTGTTAACTTAAAACTAGAAAATTTTTCCGTCGGTAATTGCTCCACCGATTACAATCATCACAATTCCAGCAACAAATGCTAATCCTAAGAAGGATCCAATTGATTTAAAGAAACGTGAGAATGAAATTTTCGTAATTCCGATCGCACCAACAACAACAGCGTAAGTTGGTACAAACATGTTTGCAAATCCGGCTCCCATTGCATAAGCAGTAACTGTACCACTTAAAGCTGCTGGAGCGGCAGACGCAACTGATGTTCCAAGTACTGGGAAAGCAGCGTTTGCTAATCCAGAAGTTGATGGAATTAAGAATGTTAATGGAATGAATAAGAAGTAAGAAATTAACGGAATAACAATATTCTGTTGCGTTTTAATACCTTTTAATATGTTTCCTAATTTTTCCGAAAAGTAAGTTTGCATTCCGGTTTTTGCCATAATTACCGAAATACCACGTGAAATTCCCACGGCAAAAGCAACACTAATCATGTCTTTTGCACCAATGTTAATTCCTTCCATTATTTCAGTTTCACTATTACGGTTAATAATTGCAATTGTAATACCAGAAATTAAAAACAAACTAATAATTGCAATTCAATATCATTGTCCTCATACAAAAGCATCACCACCAAAACTATTTAAAACATCATTATTATAAAATCACATCGTTGCTTTTTTAGATGAAAAATTATCAAAATTAAATTTTGCAATTTTTCCAATATTAACTGTTGGATCATCGTAATATTTGTAATATGGTACTGTTTTTGAATCCATTATTTTATCTCATTGCATCATTCCTAATACCATAATAATAAATGTAATGAGGAATAATACAGAAGTGATAATACGACGTTTTGTCAAAGTTGGCAATTGTGCGTCAGCCATTCCAAATTCTTTTTTGTGAATTTCAAACATATCAGCAAATTTCGCTTTACTTTGATTTAACTTCACTTTAAATGCGTATGTCATCACAAAGAAAGCTGTCATTAATGATAATACTCCTCAAGTAATTCATCTTCAAGCAACACCATCGTTAGTAGCTCCATCGATTATAGCCTTAATTTCAGAAGATGCATTCTTTGCTCCATCTTTCATAACACTATTGGCAGCTAAAACAGAGAAAGGATTAATCGTTGAGGCCATTACTCCAATTCCGGCTCCAGCAAACACAATTAAAAATCCAGTTCACATATCAAAACCAGCAGCAATTGTTAATGGAATAATAATTGCATAAAAAGCTAATGATTCTTCGGCCATTCCATAACTAGTTCCACAGAATGCAAAAAACATTACTAATGGAAAAATTAATCAAGTATGACGGAAAAATTCGCCAATTGTTGATAAGTAGTATCGAATACCAGATTTATGTGAATGATCATTTAAAGTAGTTCCTTTTAATTTCAAACCTAAACGACCCATTACTGCTTCTAAAGCTTGTGATTTAACAACAAAATAAATAAAAGCTCCTAGCACAAATAGGAATATGATGATTCAAATCCCATTTTTCATTCCAGCGATTGGTGCCGCAATTCATGATAATATTCCAGCTCCAAGAATTGGTTTGGTTACTCCTTTTGAGTCAGTATAAGTTACACCACTATATGCTAAAACAAGTGAAACAACACCCATTAGAACAATAATAGCAAACAACAGGGTAAAAACGTGTGGCATCCGAAAACGCGATCAAAAGTTTTTCCCTTTTAAACTATTCATATTCATAGTTTTCTCCTTTTTTTGTATTTTTTTTAGTTTCCAATCGTAGCGACCATAATTGCTTTAATTGTGTGCAAACGGTTTTCAGCTTCTTGAAAAACGACTGAATGTTTTGATTCAAACACTTCATCACTTACTTCCATTTCGGTGATGCCAAATTTTTCGGCAATTTTTTTTCCAACTTCAGTTTCAGTATTGTGGAAAGCTGGTAAACAATGTAAGAAAATTACATCGTCTGCCGCTTGGCGTAAAACTTCCATTGTTACTCGATATGGCGAAAGTAATTGAATTCGTTCTTCTCAAACTGCTTCGGGTTCACCCATTGATACTCAAACATCAGTGTAAATTACATCTAAGTTTTTTGCACCTTCCATAACATTATCAGTGATTGTCAATGATCCGCCACTGGTTGCAGCAAAAGCTTGACATTGATTAATTAATGTATCACTTGGTCATAATGAACGTGGAGCAATTAAAACGAAATCCATTCCCATTTTTGTTGCACCAATCATTAACGAATTAGCAACATTGTTGCGTCCGTCGCCAAAGTATCCGAAACGGATGTTTTTAAGTCGTTTTTTGTGTTCTAAAATCGTCAAAAAATCCGCTAAAACTTGCGTTGGATGATATTTGTCAGTTAATCCGTTTCAAACCGGCACATTTGCATGATCAGCTAATTCTTGGCAAATTTCTTGACTGTATCCACGGAATTGAATTCCGTCAAACATACGCCCAAGTACTCGTGCTGAATCAGCAGCTGATTCTTTTTTCGCAAATTGTGATCCTTGTGGACCTAAATACGTAACGTGCATACCTTGATCAGCAGCACCAATTTCAAAAGAACAACGCGTTCGAGTTGAATCTTTTTGGAATAATAAACAAACATTTTTTCCTGTCAGTTTTTTAACCTCTGTTCCTGCGTATTTAGCAGCTTTTAAATCTCTTGATAAATCAAGTAGATAAGTGATTTCTTCGGGTGTGAAGTCTAATAAAGTTAAAAAACTTCGCCCACGTAAATTAAATGGCATAATCTTATAGATCCTCTCTTATTAATGGCATACTCATGCAACGTGGACCACCACGGCCGCGTGATAATTCAGATGAAGGGATTTCGTGAACTTCAATTCCTTGGTCACGTAACAATTTATTTGTAACGTGATTACGAGAATAAGAAATAACTTTTCCGGGGGAAATTGTTAAAACATTTGTTCCGTCATTTCATTGTTCACGACCAGCCGCAATTGGTGAATTTCCACCACATTGAATTAATGTTACTGGTTTACCAACCGCATCGGATAAAAATTCTTTTAAATTTTGTTTGATTTCAACTGTTCCGTTGTGATCAATTTTAAGAATTTTGAAAGCATTCATATCATTAAAAATAGTTGGATGAACAATAAATTTATCGTAATCAATATTTGTAAAGACAGTATCAAGGTGCATAAATGCCCGTTTTTCAGGTAATTTTAGTACATAAACTGTTTCATATCCGCTTTGTGGATCATTAATAATAGTTTTTGATAAATGTTCAATCGCTGGTAATTTTGTGCGTTCAGAACAACCAATAATCAATGCTTTGTGATTCAAAACCAAAATATCTCCACCTTCTAAAGTGTGAGGATTATTACGTTTGTAAAAATAAGACATGTGCCCAGCAAAATCTGGATGATTACGAAATACTAAATCAGAAAATAATGTTTCACGATTTCGAGTAACTGATGCCATACGATTAATAGTAGCACCACGACCAATTGTTGCAAGTGGATCACGTTGGAATAAAGTATTTGGAAGTGGATCGATAACAAATGGATATTGATCGATTGGTTCAACTCCTAATTCAATTGTTTCTAATCCGGCAATCATTACATTTACCATTGCTTGATTAGATAATGAAAGTAAATAAGCCTTTAATTTCGGCTCGTGAGTTGAGTGGACTTTCGCTTCATAAATAAAATCATTTACAAATTTAGCTTTTAAATGGGGTAATTTATCAAGCGTTTCAGCAACTAAATTTTCGATAAATACGGTTTCAACACCATTTTCTTGTAAAACTTTCACAAAATAATCGTGTTCTTGACGAGCAACTTTTAAATATGGAATATCGTCAAACAATAAACGTTCTAATAAATCTGGTGTTAAATTCTCAATTTCTTTACCAGGCCTGTGTAATAGGACTTTTTTTAATTTTCCGATTTCGGAAAAAACATTAATACCTTTCATAAATTTATCTCCTTTTTTTTGAAAAATCGAATAATAAAAAATAATATTTAATAATGAAAAAAGACAATTTTTATTATTAAAAGCGTTTTATTTTATAAATATTTTTAAATATCAAATACAAAGAATCATTATTTATTAAAATAAATGATTTTACATAACTATGTATTGACTATCAAACATACAATATAAATAATATCATTTTTTTTTAATTTTTTACAAAAAATGTTCAATATCGATAAATAAATAAAATATTTAACATTAACAAGATTGAATGTATTTTCAAATTTTTTGTTGTTTTTGATACATTTTTTGAAAAATATCTTGAAATTTTTTAATTTCTTCCTTGGTAAAAATTGGTGCAATTGGTAAAACACCTAAATAATTAATTTGACTTGGATGTCCAATAACACAATTATTCATCAAAACACCTAAATTCAATTGTAATGGTCGTGGTTGGTTTAATTGTAAAATAATTTTATAAATAATACTACTAATTCCATAATAAGTTGCATTTTTGCCATCAATAATTTTTTGCGGAATTGTAATGATTTTATTTTTATATTCATCATAATTAATGGTTTGATTTGCAAATAAATCATTTGAAATCGTCGAAATCAAAACATTAACACCGTGTTCACCGTAAACAACTAAATTGTGTTTTTTAGATGGAAATTTTTGCGCTAATAATTTTTTAAAACGCACGGTATCAATACTAGTTCCCGTTCCAATAATTTTATGACTTGGTAGTTTGGATAAACGATGTACTAAATAAGTCATTTGATCAACCGGATTAGTAACAACAATTAAAAAACCTTGAAATTTAGTTTGATTGATTTTATCAATGATTTGTCGAACGATTTGTGCGTTTTTTTGTGCTAAATCATCGCGACTTTGTCCAGGATTTTGTTTATAACCGGCAGTGATAATAATAGCATCAGCATTATTACAATCGTTTCAATTTGCAACATCAACTTTTCCAATATAATTTTGAAATGTAGCTTGATCTTGTAAATCTAAAACTTGGGCAATTAAACGTTTTTGGTTTGGATCAAAAAGTAAAATTGATGTTGAATAATTATTATTAATTAAAATTGATGCCAATGTAGCACCAACATTACCAGCACCAAAAATGATAATTTTATTAAAAAATTTTTTAAACATTTTTACCTATTAAGCTTCATTTTAATATTTGATCTCAATTTAAACTTGCTTTACCAACAATAAATCCGTCAATATGTGGTAATTTTGCATAATTAAATGGATTAACTCCACCACCATATAGAACCGCAATTTGATGATTAAAAATAACTTTTGCAAATCTTTTGATAAAAAGAATTGTTCGCATAATTAATTGTGAATTTTTAAACAATAATGTGTTTTGGTCGTGCAAAAATAATGGTTCAAAAATTAAAACAAGGTTTTTTGGATTTAAAATACGTGATTTTAAAGCAATTATTTCCCGCATTAAAATTTTACTATTAATATTAAAACTTGCATTAAAATTAACAAATTTTCCTAAACAAAAAAAGATTTTTTTATGAAAACGATTAGCTAAATCAATCAATTGATTGATTTCAAATGATGAATTATTAATCTCAAAATGATTTAGTAAAACGCCTTTTAAATGGTTATTTTCAAATCCGATTTTAACCGCTTGTAAATAGACTGAAAATGATAGTTTATTAAAATTTTGCGCGATAATTTTAAATTGATGATGTGGCTTAAAAAAACTTCATAATTCGTGATTACAAAGTAAGAAAAAATTTCAAAATGTTTGATTTTGGAACGGATCGAATTTAGTAATTGAATTTGCTAAATTTAAATCAGTTTTATGCTTTCAATTAAATAATAAAAATTTATTGTTACTCATAACTGAATAATTTAATTTTATCTTAAAAAAATCATAAAGAAAAACATTCCATTAAAATTGACCATTAATTAATTTTTGAATTAACGAAAAAAACTAAAAATCGATAAATTTGACTTACATAACCAAATTCATTATCGTATCAAATTCCAATTTGAAGTAAATTACCATTTTTAACTGTTAATTTAGGATCAAAAATGGCGGCTGCTGAATTTCCAACAATGTCAATTGCTGATAAATTACTGTTATTAACCTGAAAAGAAGCGGTTTGAAGTTGTGATAATTGATGATGAAAAGTTGTAAGCTCAATTGGAGTTTGTAAAATTAAATTAAGTTGTAAAAGTGATCCAATCGAAACAGGAACTCTTAATGCATTAATCGCGATTTTTAAATTTGGCATTAAAGTATGGATAATTTTATTCGCATTAGTGGTTGCTGGCAAAATGTTGTTAAGAATACTACGACTGGTAACGTAATGATTATTTAAACGATCAAATAATGCTTGTTGATTAGTCATAGCGTGGATACTTGTTGCATTCACGGTTTGAAATTTAAGTGTTTTTTGTAAGGTTTTTAGTGTCAAAAGTAAACAATGACTGGTACATGAACCTAACGATAAAATTGGTTGATTTAAATCTATTTCAGAATGATTAAAATTATAAATAACGGTTTTGGTTGCTCATATTGGATCATGAAAATTTGTTGTTAAAAAAACTTGTTTTGCGCCCGCTTGTAAGTGTTGTTGTAAATCATTGTAACTGGTAAAACGTCCACTTGCTTCGATTACTAAATCACAATCAAATTGATCTCATTTACAATCAATTGGTCGTTGAAATTGTAAGCAAGTAATTGTTTGCTTTTGATAATATAAAATATTTTTTTCATACTTAAATTGATTACGTGATCAATTATGATTTTGCAAAGAACGATTTAAAAGGTTAATTAAATTATGATGACTTGCCGGATCGTTAATAGCAACAATTTGAAAACGTGAATCATCAATTAATAAACGCAATAACATTCGTCCAATTGCACCTAAACCATTAATAGCAATTTTTAATCGTTTCATTTTTTAGTGTTAGTAATTAAATCATTACTAATTTTTTGGATGTATTTTAAAACTGCTTGAAAAGCAATTTGATAATGTAAATGATAATCAAATGAATTTAAATCGGTTGGTCAATTTAATAAAAATTGTTTTTGAAGATCGCTATCAAAATTAATTTTAGCAATTAATTGTTGTGAAATTAATTTTTGTAAAATTGTTTGTGAAACACCGCTTGCGCCGTGAAATACTAATTTGGCTTGACTTTCATTACGTAATTTTTTTAATAAAATTCAATCAATTTCAACTGGTTTTTTTGTTAAACCATGATAATTTCCAACCGCAACTGCTAAAAAATCAACTCCAGTTTTGGTTGTAAATGTTTTAACTTGATCAATTTCAGTTTTAGCGTAGTTGTTTCAATTTAATTTTCCTAATTCAGCTTCGACAAGAACATTTTTTTGATGAGCATAAGTGACAATTTTTTTTGTTAATTTTAAATTTTCGGTAAAACTTAAATGTGATCCATCAAACATCACCATATCAAATTGATGATCGATGGCTTGAAAACACATCTCAACACTAGTAGCGTGATCTAACATTAAAAATACGTTTTTGGCGTTTGGATTACGGTTTTTTCAATCAGTAAAAAATTGTTTAATCGCATTAAAACCACCTAAACGATGTAATTGTACGGGAGTAAAAGCGATTAAAATTGGATGTTTTAACGGCAAAATTGATGCTAAATTTTCTAATCATATTAGATTATGAAAATTAAAATGAAAAATAACTTGGGCGTTAAACACAAAAATTGAATTTATAAAATGGTGTAATTGTACCGATTAAACTGCATTTATTATAAATTAAAATTAATCGATAATGTTGCTATTACTTATCATAATCAATAACGATATTTTTCTTCAATGTGAAATGGTTTAATAAAAAATTCCGAAATTTCTTCCAGTTTAAATTTTTGACGTGTTTTTAAATTAATGAATCAAATTGGTGCCTTAGAACGTTTGTATTGCGAAATTTTAAATTTAAATTCTAAATAATTGTATAGTTGTAATTCATTTTCTGATACATTTTCTAATAATTTAAAATTACGTAAAATTATATGATTTTCCTTGCGATATGGTTTGAAAAGATTTTCCAGAAAGAAATCATAAATCGGATCATTTAAAATTGATTTGAGATTTTTAAATCATGTAATTAATTGTTGGTCGTTTCACATTAAAAAAGTTTTATATGGAATTTTGACAGTTTTTTTAAATAAACACTCATATGAGTTAAGTGTTTTAGTTGAAAGTTGGTTTTTTTGATGTAAATGTTGTAAACGCATTCAAATGTTTTTAAAAAATCCAAAAACTAATAAATGGTTGGTTGATCAAAATTGATGTTTATGTAAAAAATATCGTGATTGTAAATAATTTTCGACCTCACTTAAAACACTGATTTTAAAATAAATCTGTTGAGTTTCAGAATCAAGCACTAAAGCTTTTAATAAAGTTTTTCAAGCAATTGCTTTTTTGAGTGGTTTTTGAATATAAATAGGATCATTTAATAAATAATCCATTCGATCACAATCAAATTGTGAGGAAATTAAACTTTGGGCAAAATCATTTTTGGCTGATCCGATAATTAATTTTGTAATTCGTTGAAGATTAAAATTATCGTGTTTTAAAATTTGATTAATAATCGATTTTGAATTTAAAATTATTTCTGTTCCTTGTTTTTCGTGTTGAAAATTAAAAAAATGTTTTTCAAAATCGTGCGAAAATGGTCCATGACCAATATCATGCAATAATCCAGCAATAATCGTTTCTTGTTTAATTTTAGTGGGAAAATTTTTAAAATATGGATTGTTTTCAAAAATAAATTGAATTAAATAAGCTACTCCAAGTGAATGATTGAAACGATTATGATCTGTATTGTAATTTAAAAAACGCCGTGTACCAAGTTGTGAAACTAATTTTAATCGTTGCATTGCTGGACTATTAATTAATTTAACAATCACTGGATCGTTAAAAACCACTTTTCCATAAACAGGACTATTAAAAATGTAATTATTCATTTTGTAAAATTAATTTAAGCCGTTTAAGTGTTTTTTTTAATCCTAATAAAGCAATCAAGTTATGAAATGCTGGCCCATAATCCTGACCAGTTAAAGCAATTCGTAACGGATGATAAAATAATTTGCCTTTTAATTTTGATTTAATTTGCAATTGTTTGCAAATAGTACGAATATTTTCGCTGTTTCAAACAAATTTAGTTTCAATTTGATTTAAAAATAATGCTAATAATTTACGATTATTATGAATAATTAATTTTTGTGCTGGTGCATAAGTGATTTTTTGGATCGTGAAAATTCTCACTAATTCAGTAATTTCGGAAAGTAAAACAACTTCCGATTGAAATAAACAGATGATTTTTATTCATGTTTCAATTGAATAATCTGAATTTTGAATTTGGGTTTGTAAAAATGGTTGGCAACGAATTCAAAATTCATTTTCCGATAAATTTTGAATATGTTTTTGATTCATTCAATGCAATTTTCCTAAATCAAGAATTGAAGGTGAGCGAGTAAAATGATTACCGTTAAATTCTTCAATTAATTCATGATCAGTGAAGATTTCTTGTTTTGTTTTCGGTGATCAACCTAAAAAAGCCAAAAAATTACGCATCGCAATTGGTAAAACACCAATTTTTTGATAATGTTCTAAATAATGTTCGGCAACAAAGTTGCGTTTGGAAATTTTTTGTTGATGATCAACTTGTAAAAGTGTGAAATGGGTAAAAACAGGAATTTTTCAATTGTATGCTTGATATAAAACGATTTGCTTAGCTGTGTTTGATAAATGATCAGATCCACGCATAATATGTGTTATTTTCATTAAATAATCATCGATTACAACCGCAAAATTATAAGTTGGAAAACCATTATTTTTAATAATGATAAAATCTTCGATCGCTGCAGTTTGAAAGACCATTTTTCCAAAGTTCAAATCACGAAAAGTAAGTTTTTGATTTTGGGGAACTAAAATACGTAAGCAAAATGGTTTTTTTGCCGTTAAAAATTTATGAATCGTTGCTGCTTCTAAATAATAACAACGTCGATCGTATAAATAAGTTTTAATTCCTTTTTGTAACTGAATTTTTTTTTGAATTTGTAATTCGTTTGGTGTACAAAAACAATAATAAGCTTTTTTTTGATGTAAAAGGAAATCAGCTTGTTTACGATAGATATCTAAACGTTCGCTTTGTAAATACGGGCCATATAAACCGTTTAAGATATCAACCGTTTCATCGATTTTAATTCCTAATCAACGTAACGATTGTAATTGTTGTTGAATTGCGTTTTGAACGTTGCGTTTTTGATCAGTATCTTCAAAACGAACAATTAATTTCCCTTTATAATGTGCAGCAAATAAATAATTAAACAGCGCAGTTCGCGCGCTACCTAAATGTAAAAAACCAGTTGGCGAAGGAGCAAATCGAGTGCGAATGTTTGGTGTTAAAATCATATAAATGATAATTATAAATCAAATTTAATCGCTTAGCGAAGTAAAACCGATTAATCCCAAAAAACGAGCTCGTTTAATTGCTAAAGCAATTTGTCTTTGATAAATTGCTCTCGTTCCAGTGATAAATCGTGGCAAAATTTGACCAGATTTAGATAAAAATCGTTTTAACATTTCAATATCTTTATAATCAACGTAAGTGATCCGATTTTTTGTTAAATAACAACGACGCCGTTTTTTAAAATTACTTGCAAAACGACTACGTGTTTTGTTGCGACTATTATGATTTGCGTTGGTCGGTTTATTATTTGTAATTATTCTCAATCGATTTTACCCTCATTTTCCAAACTTTCTTCATCAATTAAATCATTATTCGTGATTGGTTTGGTATCAAATTCATCTTTTGTTACTGGTGTTTTATTTTCATTATCAATCGATGTTGTGGTTGGAATTTTTTCATTATTTTCAGTGGTTTTTTGGTTTTGTAGTTTTTTTGTTTCAAGAAAAACGACATTATTAGCACTAATGGTTAAATAATTTAATCGACTAGTTGGTGAATTATCCTTAAAAGTTTGACTTCTTAATGATCCTTCAACTAAAATTAAAGCACCTTTTTTTAAAAATTTTACCATATTTTCGGCAGTTTTATTCGATGCAATACATGGAATAAAATTGGTAATTTTACTATAGTAATTATTGACTGCAATCGTAAAAACACAATATTTTTGATTTTGAACATTGGTTTTTAAAACTAAATCGTTTACTAATCGACCACAAATAACAGCATTATTGTACATTTTTTATCTCTTTTTTACTATCATTGGTTTCAACTTTGGTTGGAATTGGTTGATTAACCATATCAGATTTTTTACGTTGTAAACGTCGAAAACGTTCAACACGTCCCGCTTTTGATTCGAATTTTTGTGTTCCAATGTAAAACGGATGACAAGCAGAACAAACATCGATTTTAAAATCATTTTTTAAAGTAGTATAAATGTTAAAGTTACTATCACAAGTAATACAGTTAATTTTAACTAAATTTAATGGCAAGTGTTTTGATTTTTTCATACTTATGAATTTACTTTATCTTAAAAAATACTTATTTTAAAATAATTGCCGCTCCTGCTTTTTCTAATTCTTGTTTGGTTTCATCAGCAAGGGTTGGATTGATATTTTCCATTACTGTTAATGGTAATTTATCAAGCATTTTTTTTGCATCCATCAAACCTTTTTTTGTAATGCTGCTTAAAGCTTTAATAACAGCAATTTTGTTTTCACCAATTTCAGTTAAAATGACGTTAACATTATCAGATTTTGCTTCTTGATTTGTGTTGGAAGCGTTTTGATTAGCAATTGCAGTTAGTGGTTGGATGTTGAATTTAGTTTGTAATGTTTCAACAAATTCGTTTAATTCTAAAATTGTTAATTTTTCAATTTTAGTAATTAAATCGTCGATTTTTGGATTGATTTTGTTTGAATTATCAGATTTTGTCATTATTATTTCCTTTTTAAATAAAATTTAATTTTTTATTTCCTGTTTTTTTATTGTGATCATTTTAAGAGTTGATTGAAGATGATATAAGGGTGATTTCAAAACTAAAACCAAATTTTGAAGCAATGTTGCACGATTTGGAATTTGACCAAGTTTAAGAATCATTGATTGATCAATTACTTGACCGTTTCAAAAACCACTGTGTCATTTTAAATTTTTAAATTTTTTACTAAAATTAGCTAATAAAGCAAAAAATTCAAAACCTAAATTGTTTGATTTAACTACACAATTAGGACCAATTAATTTCCCATTTAATTCCATAAATGGGGTTTTTTTTCAAGCTAATTGTAATAGTTTATTTTTGTAAATTTTTAATTGTCCATCATTTTTATTAACAAGTTGACGAAGCGCTTGAAATTGTTTAACACTGATTTGGGAATAATTACCAATTATAACGAATTGTGTGTTTGCAAAATCATGCTGAATTTGATTTACAATTGCAATTTTTGGATGATTTGATTTTATTGGCATAATTTTATTCATTTTATAACCAAAAAAAACAATTTCACCTCAACAACATTATTAAGTTTAAAACCGTTGTTTTCTTTGGTTTAGATAAATATACTTTATATTATATCAAAAATTAAATTTGTTTTAAGTCTATTTTATATCCAGGACTCATTGTTGCGTTTAAACTAATTTTTTTCAGATATTGTTTTTTAATAAAACTAGGTTTAATTGCTTTAACTAAATTATGAATTTGATAAAAATTTTCTTTTAATGCATCAACTGATTGTGATAATTTACCGATTCGAAAATGTAAATTACCCCCACCATCAATTTGATAAGTAAAATATCCGGTACGAATTTTTTGAACAATATCAACTAAATCGTTCGTTACAGTACCATTTTTTAAAGTTGGCATTAATTTACGTGGTCCTAAAATACGTCCTAATTTTGCTAATTCAGGCATAATGTCAGGCGTTGCAATTGCAACATCAAAGTCAATTTTACCGTTCTTAATAATTTCATTAATTAATTCAGTTTTTCCAACTAAATCAACTTTTAATGATTGTGCTTTTAAAAACGCATCGGCATTATTTGTAAAAACACAAATTCGTTTTTGAATAACAAACGGATTTTTTAATTGATAAGTGCCTTTTAAATTGTGTTCGGCGCGCTTTGGATTAACATTTAAATTAAATACAACATCAACACTACTATCAAATTTAAGGGTGTGATTTTGCTTTAAAAACGTCAAAATTGCTTCTAAATTTTGTAAATTAGAATTAGTTTTGGCAATTGATAAAAATTTTTTATGGCGTTTCGTTGTTGGTTTCATTTTTAGTTGTTTCTCCTGGTGTTTTAATCATTTCAACACCCATTTGTTTCATTGTTCCTAAAATCATTCGTTTAGCAGCTTCAAGTGATGTGGTGTTTAAATCAATCATTTTATATTTAGCAATTTCAATCACTTGATTTTCACTTAAAGTAGCAATTGGTTTGCCTTTAACAGTTGTAGCAGCTCCTTTTTCTAAATTAGCGGCTTTTTTAATTAAATTAGTTACCGGTGTTGTTTTTAAAACAAATGTAAATGTTTTGTCGGTAAAAATTGTGATTTCAACTGGAACAATTTCGTTGGCACGATTTTGCGTTTGTGTATTGAATTGATTGCAAAATGCCATAATATTAATTCCTAATGATGCTAATGCAGGACCTGGTTTAGCTTGTGATCCAGCAAATTGTAGTTTAGCGATTCGTTTTATACTTTTCATATTTTAAAATATCCTTTATTTTTTATTCAGTTACCTTTTTACAATCAAGAAAACTGACTTCGATTTGTGTTAAACGACCAAAAAATTCTGTTTTGATTGTTAAAATGCCAGTATTGTAATCGATTTTGATTAATTCACCTTCATATTTTGAAAAAATTCCGCGTAATACTAAAAGATAATCACCAATTGCAAAATTAATGTCTTCGGTACTGTATTTACCGTGTTTAACTTTTGGTTTTGCTTTTTGATTAACTAAATTAGCAATCATTTGGGCACTAAATGGCATTGGTTCTGATAATGAACGGGTTCGATAATTTTTAAAACCTTTCACGTACGGAACGTTTAAAATTCATTTGTGAATTTTAGAATTAATTTCGCCTTTGATTGTCAATAACTGTACAAAAATCACACCTGGTGATAAATTGAAAAATTTACCATTTTTACGTTGTGGTTTTGAATTATCAGTGATAATACGTGCTTGTTTACACATTTCTGGATGTGTAACTAAATAATCTAATACGATTCAGTCTTTAAATGGTTGACATTTAATTGCGTATCAAACATAATCTTGTGATTGGTTGGTTGTTGTTTTTATCATAAAATTTTATAATACTTTGATTAATTTTAAAATTAAAATCATTAATTTTTCAAAGCCAAATAATAAAGAACCTAAAACTGTCAATAAAATTAATAATCCAACAAAATAACTTAAAACTACCTGTGGTTTAGTTCAATGTGTTCTACTAACTTCGACAAAATAACCAAAAATGTATTTGCTAATTTTTTTTCTACAGGTTAAAAATTTATTTTTAAGATCAAATTTTTTCATAAAATTGTCTTATGTTAATTAGAACTAACAAGTTTAAAAAACAGTTATATACTCTTTTTTAATATTATATATCTTTTTAATTTTTTTTTGACACGTTCTCATGTGTTAGCAATTTGCCGATTTGTCAATAATAAAATTTGTGCAATTTCACGATTTTTTAAACCTTCAAGACGAAAATTTAAAACCTTTTGCTCAAAAACAGAAAACTTATTAATGTGTTGATAAATTTGATTTTGAATTGTTGATGGTGATTGATTTGAAAAAATTCATTGATTTTGTTTTGAATTTAATGATCACTGTCAATCAGTTAAATTTAAAAATGGTAATTTTTGGTTTGATTTTAGGATTTCGTTTGATAAATCAATCATTTTTCAGCGTAAACGCTGTAAAAAAAATTTTTTAAACGAAACGTTAGGTTGATATTTAAAATGAATGATCGCTTCATAAAAAGTTTGATAAATATTAATTCTTAAAAACAACATTTCACCATTCAAACAATTAAAATATTGAATATTATGTTGTAAATATCAATACCATAATTTATGATATTGATTTCACAATTGATTTCAGGCTCGATTGTTTTTAGTATTTTTTACCAAATAAATTAAATAATTAGTTTCTTCAAAATTTTTGGCGATTGCGAATTTCATATAAAATAACTCCCGTTGCAACACTAACATTTAAAGATTCGGTTGTTTTTTTCATTGGAATCAAATAATTAAAATCAGCTAATTTTTGTAATTGATTTGATGTTCCACGTGCTTCATTACCAACGATCAAAACTAAATTTAAATCGATTAAATCATTAGGAAGTGAAGGTTTTTGATGGATATTTTTTAAATCACTGGTACAAATTCAATAGTGATATTTTTTTAATACTTGAATAATACTTGCTAAATTAGCAACTTTAACAATCGGAATTTTAAAAAGTGTACCAACTGCTACTTTGGCAACATGTTCATTTAATTGAATTTGACGTTTATTTGGAATGATAATTGCCGCGACATTGCAAGCTGTAGCGGTGCGAATGATAGCGCCAAAATTAAAACTATCGTAAATATGATCTAAAATTAAAATTATTTTATTATGTAAAGTGTGGTTTTGGATTCGATTAAGAAATGTTTTTCGATCTAAATATGGTCATTTTTGAATTTTAACAGCAATAAATTGATGGTTTTGATTAGGAAACTGCTCATTAAATTGCTGTTTTGATCACATTTGAACCGTGATATTTTTTTTGGAAGCTAAAGTAATTCAATGTGATTTAGAAAGTGTGTATAAAGTTAAAATTAGCTTTGGATGATTATTAATCATTTCCAAAACGGTGTTTTTACCATAAATAAATTGTGTTTTTACCATTTTATATAATTTTAAATTCAAAGATTTGCTTTTTGTAATTTTTGGCGATATTTATCAGCTTTAATAAAGTCCTTATTAATTTGGGCTGATTTTCATAGTTCTAATCATCGTTTTTGATGAGTAGTTCAACGCGGAATTTGCGGTGTAAATCCTAATGATTTCAGCGTGTAATAAAAAACGGTTGCAAATTTAAGAATTGTTTTTAGTAAAAATTTTTGATTAATTTTGGTATTAATGATTTTTTCTCACGCAAATAATTTAGGAAAAATTTTATCAACACTTAAATTATTAGCAAGCATTTTTTCGATGAATTGAAATTGAATTAACGATGGTTTTTTTAAATATCAACGTGAAGACGATTTATTTAACGTTACCAAACGTTGAATTGTAATCAATAAACGTTGTCAACGTAATCAAATCATTTTAAAATCACGCATTTTTTGTTCACTATACAACAAATCTTTATAATAAGGTTGACTAAAATAAAATAAACGTAACACGTTATGATCGTAATTTTGTAACATTAATTTCATTTGTAGTTTTGCAGGTGGTTTAGCAGAACGACTAATTTTACCAACTCCAGTTGTAACTAAACCGTTATGCATTCAAAAATGTGCTAAATTACGATGGTGCATTGCACTAAATTGGGCAATTTCATTTTCATGATGCGGAAAAATTAAATCACGCCCACCGCCATGAATAGTAATGGTTTTTCCATTATTATGTTGATTAATTAAAGCAACGCATTCAGTGTGTCAACCAGGTCGACCATTTTTTCACGGTGTTTTTCAATTTAAACCAGAATTGGTAAATTTTCAAAGGACAAAATCACGTTTATCACGTTTATCGGCTTGAAAACGATTGTTTTCAGGATTAATATTTTCGAAATGATTAAAATCACGTAATACGTTGTATGTTTTCAATTTAGAAATTGCAAGATAAATTCCTGATGTAGTTTGATAAGCGTGACCAGATTTAAGTAGTTTGGCAACGAAATCGATTAATTCAGTGATATGATCAGTCACTTTTAATTGTTGTGGTTTTAAAATATTGCATTGTTGCGTAATGGTTTGATATTCTTGCAAATATTTTTCTGTAATAACAGTTTCAGTCGTTTTTTGTTGCAGGGCAACAGCGATAATTTTGTCATCAATATCAGTAATGTTTTGTCAGTAAGTAACTTTTTGTTTATTTCGTAATAAAAAACGATATAAAAGATCAAATAAAAACACATTCCGAAAATTACCAATATGTAAAGAACCATACACAGTTGGACCACAAAGGTATAATGACATACGTTCAATTGATGGAATTTTAATTTGATAAGTTTGGTTCGTAAAATGATTATTTAATCGTAAAATTGTTTTCATACTTTAATAAGTAAATTTTAAATTTGGTTTATACATAATTAAAACTCGATAGACGCTTAAAATAATCGTTGTATTAATAAAAATTTTAATTGGCGCAAACGAAACAGCAGAAATAAATAATAATTCAGAATTACCTGGATTTTCACCAAAAACGGAACGATTAGCGCCGGTGGCTATAAAAACTGAAATTAAATATTCAGAAAATAAAGTTAAACATAAAACACTGATAATCGCATGTCGATTACGATCGATTTCACGTAAGAAAAAAGTGGTTTTTGAACGATTAAAAAAAATAAAAGTAATTGCAATGATTAAAATGAAAAACAATAAAACATTTAATCAAAAAATTAGAGTTTTTAAATTGAATGTTTTGATAAATTGACGATTGATATTATCAATTCATTGATCAGTATTTTGAATTGGAATGGTTTTATTAATATCATAAAAAAAGAAAAAAAGTGTTAAAGTAAAAAAACAAATAATGCCTAAATATAAAACAATAATTGCTAATCAATCTTTTAGATGGTTTTGCCGAAATATTTTAATTAAACCAGCAAAAAAACCGAATGCCATTAAAACTAAAAGATATTTGTAATGAAAATAAGTTGGAATAAAAATAATTACTACTAGTTCGGTAACAAAGGCACTAATTAACCCAACAATTGGCCCAAATAGAAAACCTGATAATTTTACCAGTACGCCTTCAAATGCAACACGTACATTCGGAATTAAAGTAATATTATTAATTTTGGAAAAAAAGATTAAAACCACAGTTGCAATGGCTGAAAATAGCGAAATCATCACAATATTATGAATTTGATTGTGTAATGTTAAGCGTTTAAAAAGTAATTTTTTTTTTTTAATAAAATAAAAAAAATAAATTATTCCCATTAAAAAAATAATTCCTAAACCAAAAAAATAAAAATAATTTACAAAATTATCACGATTAAATTCACTTGTATTAGAATAAAAATAATAAATAATTAATCCTAAAAAAGTCATAAAAACAATCAAGTTAAATCAATTGATTTTCAGTCAATGTAAAAATGATTTTTTCATAACTTAATTTTAATATAAATTTCAATCTAAGGGGGAAATATTATGTTTAATTAAAAATTGATTAACTTTTATAAAATGATTAGCATTTAAAAATCCTCGATAAGCACTTAAAGGAGAAGGGTGCGATGTTTCTAAGATTAAATGATGTTTGTTTCTTAAATAAATTTTATATTTTTGTGCCGATTTTCCTCATAGTAAAAATGCAATCGGTTGATTTAAATCATTCAACATTTTCAACAAATTGACGATAAATTGATCTCAATTTCAATTTTGATGACTAAAAGGTTGATACGGTGCAACTGTTAAACACGTATTTAATAATAATACCCCTTGTTTAGCTCAAGCCGTTAAATCACCGTGTTTTAAAATGATATTAGGATAATCATAACGCAAAGCATGAAAAATATTAACAAGTGAAGCGGGCAATTTTTGATTTTTATTAACACTAAAAGCTAATCCGGTTGCGTGTCAAGGATTTGGATACGGATCTTGCCCTAAAATGACTATTTTGACATTATTAATCGGTGTTAAATTTAAAGCTCGAAATACATTTTGACGATTGAGTGGTAAACAATTGTTATTTTTATATGCTTGATGTAATTTAGTTTGTAAATCAATGAAATAAGATTTGCGTTTTTCTTGGTTTAATCAATTTACTCAATTCATGTGCAAAATGATTTATATAGTAGTTATCGAATCAATTGAAAATTTTAATTGATCATTAGGTGGTAAATTAAATCCATTAGCAAAACGTTGTTTTTGTTGTGAGGTTGGTTTGGGAAATTTAAATATTAAGTCAATTTCTGTCGTAATTGTTCACTTCTTAGCAAAACTAAAAACGATTTTCATTCTTCCTGTGTTTGTTAATTCTTTGGATGTTTTTGGTAAAACAATAAAAGCTGGATAATTTTTTTTATCAACTAAAGTAGTTTTTGAAACGAAAATTTCAATTGGATTAAAATAGTGATCTTCATGTGAATTGAAGGTTTCGATAAATTCTTTTACATTCTTATCATTAGCTCAATTTAAAGCATTTAATTTTTTAATAAATAATGCTGGTTGATTGTTTTTACGTTCAAATAATCGATTGGAAAGTTGATTAATGAGTTTTTTAAAAATTGGTAATAAAACCACTTTTTGATCTTTTAATTTACTATTTATAATTTGTACGTTCAATTTTTTTCCCGGTGACGGTTGACAAGCACAAGCAGTTAAAAACACACTTGAAAACAATACAATACTAATTAAAAATGGCAAAAATAGTAAAGGATAAATAATTTTTCGCTTAAACATTATGTTGATTCTTCATTTTCAAAATAATCCATAAAAGTTGTTTTTTGCGGAACAAACAAAACTTCAATGCTTCCAGTTGGACCATCGCGTTGTTTAGCAATGATTATTTCCGCCTTTTGTGGTTGGTTATATTCATTATAATTCATTTTATCAGAATTTATTTGGTGGGAATTTTTTAAATAATATTCTTCACGATATAAAAAGAGCACTAAATCAGCATCTTGCTCAATGCTACCTGAATCACGTAAATCGGAAAGTAATGGTCGTTTATTTTCACGTTTTTCAACACTACGTGATAATTGTGATAAACAAACAACCGGAATATTAAATTCAATTGCGATTTCTTTCAGTGAACGAGTTCAAAAGGCAACTTCTTGATTACGGTTTTCAAATCGTTGGTTTTTATTATAAATTGGTTTTAATAATTGCAAATAATCGATTGCAATCAATCTAATTTTACGTTTTTGTGATCATTTACGCAGTTTGGCATGAATTTGAAAAATATCAGTTGTATTTGTGACATCAATAAAAATGTTACTCTTTTTTAAATCTTGAATCAAATTTTCGGTTGGTTGATGTTGTTTGTGATTTTTAAAAAAACTTGGTGTTAAATCTAAATACGTTTTGATAATTCTTTGACTTAATTGTTGTGGTGACATTTCTAATGAAAAAAAAATAATATCACCGCTATCTTCATTGTATGAATTCTTATTAAAAAAGAAATCATTTAACATTAAATTCAAAGCTAAAGCAGTTTTTCCCATTGATGGTCGTCCGGCTAAAATAATCAATTGTCCGGGTTTAAAGCCATTCGTTTTTTGATCTAACTTTGAAAAACCGGTTGAGAAATATTTTTGATCATGTTCATCAATTGAATTTTGCATTCTTTGATAATCGTTTTGCATTACTTCAGCTAATTTAATGAAAGGTTTATTTTCACGTTTATAATTCGTTTCTAAAGTGTTTAGTTTTAAATACAATTCTTTAAATACAGTTTGAGGATCTTTTGTGGTTGCTAATTTAGTTTTATTTTCATCTAAAACTATATTTAAATCACGTGCAATTGAGTGATTAATTAATAAATTAAAGTAATTTTCAAAAAAGACATCACCATTGTATAAACTTAAAATTTCCGAAATGTATGCATGTCCACCATATTCTTGCATTTTTGAATCTTCTGAAATCGTCGCTCAAAATAAATTTACATCAAATCCATTATTAAGTTTATGAAATAAAGTATTTAAAAATTTAAATAAGTTAATATTGCGTTTATCAGTAAAATCAGTTGCTTTTAAATATGCAATTTTAGTTGCACGAATTTTAATTGAATGAATTAAAATTGCAAGTAATGATTTTTCAACTTGTAAGTTATAATTTGCCATTCATTCAATTATATAATATTCTAATTTTGTTCCGTAACTAATTTAATCAATTTTTGGGTTATGATGCCTAATTTGGCATCAATATCAACGATTTTTGCTGCTGCACGACGTGAATCACCACCACCATCAAATTTTTTACAAATCACTTCAACGTTGTAAGGAGAATGACAACGACCAGAAATATAAATATTTTTGTTTTGATCATGACCGATTGCAAATACCATATTAACTTTATTGTTAGCTAAATATTTTTCTGCTAAATTAGCAGCTGTTTCTGCCGTAATCAAAAAATCATTACGAAACTGTAATACAACTTTTGTTTTATCAATGACATTGGCTTTAAAATTACCAGAATTTAAATCAATTGATTGGGAAGAATCAATTTTAAAATGATTAATTTCATTGATCATTTCTTCAATTTTGATGCCGTTTTTAATTACAAAATTAACAACTTCTAATGTATTTTTACCAATTTGAGTTTGTAAGTTGTTTGTATCAATTAAAATTCCAAACAATAAAAGTCGCAACACATCTAAATCATGATTAAAATTGTATTGTTTATGTTTTTTGATGTTTGATTGAATCATTAAACTTAAAATTATTTCTGATGCTGAAGAATAATTAGTGTTAATTAGTTCTAAAATTGGATTGCCTTTAAAACAATTAATGTGATGATCAATAAAAATTTGATCAAAATTGTATAATTTGTTGTTAGGAAAATCGACAAATTCTAAATTATTCGTGTCAATGACAATTAATAAAGTTTTTTTCGGATCGGCTTTCGCAAAAATTTTAGCTGAATTTAAATTAATGTGAGTTTTAAAAAAGTTTTTGTCAATTTTACTTTTCACAAATTTTAAAGTTTTATCATTCACTGAATTGACGACAAAATTAATTATTTTATTTTTATAGCGTGATTTTAAAAAATAACTTAAAGCTGTTCCAGCACCAAATACATCAAAATCAGCTTGTTTATGTCCAACAATAATAATTTCTGAATATTTTTTAACCAAAAGAAAAAAATTAGCTAAAAAGTTTTTGACATTTGATGTGTCAAGTTTTGGTAAATCACGTTGTTTTCCATAGACAGTAAAAGCATTAAAGGCATCAGTTAAAATGATTTGATCACCACCACGAACTTGTGCCATGCGGCGCGCAATTAAAGTTTTTTGATATAAATTAACTAATTTAGCAGGATTAAATTCATACATAGCACGATTTTTAAAAATCGTTTCATAACCTAAATAAGAACCAACTGAAAAAGTAATTAAAATTTTATGTATTTCTTTGATTTTAATTTCAATTTTAATTAAAAAATCAAAGTTTTTATCACGGAATTTTTTGAGTTGGCTTGTACTCATAATTAACATTCATTCATACGGATTTGAATTAAATAATAAAACATCGTAATTTTTTAATTGTTCGTACAATTCAACCCGAATTTGTGTCAAAATTTGTGTTTCGATGCGTTCAAAATCGTTTTGTTGTGAATTAGAGCTAATTTTATCTAAAGTAATAATTAAAAAAACTGGTTTTTGTTGAAGAAACATTTGCGAAACTTTAAATAATTCTGTTTTGGCGCAAATTAAAAGTAAGTTATTTTTAATCAAAGTAATTGAATATTCATTTCGGTCATTTTTATAATCATAAACAAAATTGATTGATTGATTGATCTTTAAATTTTCAATTCGTTTATCAACGCGATTAAGATTAAAATAATAAACTGATTTATTATTAAGAATTGATCGAAGAAAATTTCAATTATTGCATCAAATAATTTTGTTCACTTTATTACGAACAATTAAACAACTATCGTTTGCTTTTAAAATTGATTGGAGAAAATTAAATTTGATTTGCGAGCGTGGTTCGCGATATCGTGTTCAACGTTCTCAAATAAAAAAACCAAACAAAACAAAAAAGCATAAAAATTGTGCACCAATCAAACTAAAAAAAACAATATTAAAAGTAAATTTCGAAATCTGGTTTGTATAATAATGATAAATAAAAAACCCAATTCCGAACGAAAGAAAGAACGTAAACAAACCACTAAATAAATAGTAAATTTTATTAAAACGTGGATACATCATAAGTGATTATGTATTATAAATTAACTTTTTGCGGTTTTAGAAGTTTTTTTGATATTAAATAATGATAAATCCAAAAATATTTTATCAGGATGTTTTTCCTTTTGAAGTAATGCTTCGTTAGGAAGTTTATTATTTTTAAAAATGTATTCAATTTGACTAGCAGTAATCGTTTCTAAAATCAATAATGATTCAGCAATTAAATATAATAAACGACGATGTTTTGCAATTAATTTTTTTGCTTCAATTAAACATTTATTTAAAAAGTGATCAATATAATTATCGATGGCAGTTTTTTTTGTTTCAGAAATTAATTGATTTGATCCAATCATCATATTTTGTTGTGAACTAGTAAAACGTACTCCAAGATCTGACATTCCAAATTCTTTCACCATTCGTTCAATAATTTGGGTTGCTTTTGAAAAATCATCGTAACCACCGGTTGTAACGTGATCTTGGCCTAAAATCAATTCTTCCGCCGCTCGACCAGCTAAAAGTCCAATTATACGATGCGTTAAAATTGATTTTGTATGCATTGTTGTTTCGTCTTTTGGTGTTGTGATTGTATAACCACCAGCTGAACCACGGGGAATAATAGTTACTTTTTGCACTTTTGATGCATCAGCTAAAACTAAACCAATTAAAGCGTGACCTGATTCATGTAAAGCAACAATTACACGGGTTTTTTGATTAATTACACGTGAAACTTTTGCTGGTCCACCAATTACACGATCAATTCCTTCATCAATATCATCAGATTCAATCACAGTGCGGTTTTTTCGTACTGCTTGTAAAGCGGCTTCGTTTAATGAGTTTTCTAATTCAGCACCAGAAAATCCTGGTGTACGAGAAGCAATTTCTTCAAAATTAACTGTTTTAGCGATTTTTTTATTACGACCATGAATTTTTAAAATTTCGGTTCGTTCGTTAAGATCGGGAAGATTAATAGGAATTTTACGATCAAAACGACCAGAACGCAATAATGCTGGATCTAAAACTTCGATTCGGTTAGTTGCGGCAATCACAATAACGCCGGCACTATTTTCAAAACCATCTAATTCTGATAAAAACTGATTTAAAGATTGACTTTGTGCACTACTAAAAGTGTTTTGACGTTTTGAACCTAAAGAATCAATTTCATCAATAAAAATAATGCAAGGGGCATTTTTTTTCGCTTTTGCAAATAATTCCCGAATTCGGCTCGCTCCTAATCCAACGTACATACTTTCAAAAGAAGATCCGGCTGCTGAAAAAAACGGTACTCCTGATTCACCAGAAACTGCTTTTGCTAATAAGGTTTTTCCGGTTCCTGGTGGTCCAAACAATAATAAACCTTTCGGAATTCGTGCTCCGGCGTCAAGAAAACGACGTGGTTGCTTTAAAAAATCAACAATTTCTAATAATTCAGTTTTTTCTTCTTTAATACCGGCAACATCGGAAAACATCACTCGACTTTTGCTCAATTTGGTAGCGGCAAATTTGTCATCAAAGTTCATGCCAGATCGCATTTGAAAGAAAAACAATCAAAAAATTAAAGCCATTGGTAATAAAAATAATAATTGTTTTCCAATCGCAATAAAAATTTTGAAAACACTGGTTGGATAACTCTGTTTAACAAAAATTTTACTTTTAAAATTATATTTACCTAAATCATCTCGTTCAAATTTTTCGATATTATTAACTTTAAGATTAATTTTTTCCGTTAAAAATACACTGTCATCAGAAGTTTTTTTAAGTGTGTATTCAATTGCAACTAAACCAGGTGCTTCTGAATTTGTCGTCGGATTATATAAAATAATTTTTTTAACTTCGCCATATTTTAATTTATTTCCCGTATTAGGAACGAAGGCCTGATTTTGAATTTTAGTTAATCTGTCAATGGTTTGTTCTCGTGAAAAAGAATTTCTAGGAGCAGAAAAATAATTATAAATAAATAAAGCTAATAAACCAAGTACAAGAATGGTAAAAACAATCGAAATAAAACTAACGCGACGACGCGGTTTAATTGGTTCTCTATTGGGATTATTAAAATTTGAATTCATAAAATTTTATTTAAATTTGAATTATAAAAATTATGTGATTGTAATTTTTAATTTATCTACTATTATATAGTAATTAATGTTTATATTGCTTGTCACTTGTTTTAAGTATTTTTTAATTGTATATCGTTTTTTGGATTAAATAATAAATTTTTTGATATTTTATCAATAAATAAAATTCAATTCGCTTTTCCGTCTAGTTGAAAATTAAATTCTTGATGAGCAAAACAATTTTGTAAAACCAATTTTCAACCGTAATTTAAAATCAAAAACAATTTTTGATCAATAATAGTTTGGTTTTTAATTTGCATCTTTCAGTTGCTTAATAATTTTTGAAATCAATTTCAAAAATCAAGATCCGCTAAGTTAGAAGGTAAAAGGTTGAGAAATTTATAATATTCAGCGTTTGTTGATATTAATGTGAAAAAACGTTCAACAAATTGATTAAATGATTCATCTTTTAGTGTGGTTTTGGTTGATGAAGATAAAATAAATTCTTGACAACGAGAACGTAAAGTAATTAATATTTTATGTAAATTGGTAGTTTGAAATATTCCGACAATTTGCGAATGATGATCTTCTAAAATCTTTAATAAACGGTTATAAAACAGAGGTGAATAATTTTCTAATTCAGGAATATAAAAATAAACGTATTCGTTGTTTTTTTTCGTTAAATTAGATCAAAAAATTAAATTAGTGATTTGATCTTTTTGATTTTCAAAATCAGGATCATAACGTAATCAAAAAATTCGATTAGAATTTAAATTTTTTAAATTTGTTAATTTTTTGATCAAATTAATACCATCATTTTCATCAGTAGTTGCTAATAAAATATTATGTGGTAAACGTGAATTATTTTTTAAATTTAATAAATGGTTGGTTAATTTTTGGAAAGATCATTTCATTTTAAAATTTAGGGTTCTTTAAAATGATATTGTAAACTGATTCACAAGCTTTTGTTAAATCAGTATTATTAATTTCAATGATTGGATGTTTTTGTGATTTATAATAAGCAAAAATTTTTTCGTAACTTAATTTAATTGCATTTAAATTAGCAAACGCAAAATGATCACGTTTATCAAGTTTATCTTTATATTTACGTAAAAGTAAATTTTTAACATCAGGATTTAAAAAAACCACTAAATCAGGAATGATAAATAAATCTAAAAGTTTATGAATTTGTTCGGTTTTAAGAAAATCTTTTTTAACCATATCAGATTGATAAACAAAAGTTGAATAAAAAAAACGATCACAAATGACAATTTTGCCTGAATTTAAAGCTGGTAAAACAACCTTTTTAAAATTGATTTGGCGATCAATTAAAAAATAAAAAAGTTCAGTTTCAATCTTATAGTTTTTTTCAAATGATTGTAAAAGTAATTGACGAATTTTTGGATTATTTGGTTGACGAGTTAATACAATTTCGCGATCAGGAAAATTTTGAGTTAATTGTTTTTTTAAACACGAAACTAATGTTGTTTTACCACTAAAATCCATTCCTTCTAAAACAATTAACATGCCCTTTTTCATATCGATAAATTAATAACTAATGTTTCTAGTATAACAAATTCATTTTTGAATTTAAGATCAAAATTAAATGTTTGATTTTAAAAAATCGCGTTCTTTAAACGTTATAAACGTTGCTTGATGATTTTCAAGTTGGTAAGTTTTTAAAAACGATTTTAATGATTGTTGATGTTTGGTTTGTAGATCAATAATTTCTGATTTTTGACCTAAAAATAAAATTTCATGATCAGAAATTGCTAATAATTTAACTTGTGAAAAACAATTTCAAAATTCTAAATTAACATCATTTTTTTGAATCTTAGATCATTTGATTTTTAATTGCTCTTTAAATGATTTTTTGTTATTTTTTAAAATTTGTAAAAATTTATACTGTTGATTGTAAGAAATCGATGGTTGTAAAATGATAATCGTCATTATTAAATGTTCAAAAACAATTTTTTGACTTGGAGTAGTCAATTGAAAAAAGTGTAGGTTTTTTAATAATGTTTGTGAAATTTGATTTAATAACGTCAATTGTTTTTCGGATCAATTTTTAAAATAATGATATTTTTGAATAAATTCAGCATGATTTTTTTGCGCAAGAATTTGTAAATTGTTGCATAAAGAAATCATTTGTTGTGTTAATAACAAAAAATCAGTATTCTGATGATTTAAATTATCAACAATATTTCAAATTATTTTATAGTTATGATCAAAAATATGTTCAAGCAAAATCAAAATTTGTTCTTTTTGAAAAGTACCGAAAAAATTTTTCAACATTGATAAATCAATCAGTTTTCCAGATGGAAAATAAGCAACTGTTTGTTCTAATAAATTAAGTGCCTCTCGAACTGCACCCTTAGTAATTACAGCGATTAAATTTAATGCTGCTTTGTCAATCATAATTTTTTCTTGTTCACTAATTTCATTTAAAAAATTCTCTAAAGTGGCAACGTTTAGTGAAACAAAATTAAAATGTTGGCAACGCGATATAATTGTGGTTGGAATTTTTTCTGGTTCAGTGGTCGCTAAAATAAATATTACGTGTCGTGGTGGTTCTTCTAACATTTTTAAAAAAGCATTAAAAGCGCTTCGTGAAAGCATATGTACTTCATCAATAATATAAATTTTAAATTGACCTAAAAATGGTGAAAGTGAAACATTATCTTTTAAAGTACGAATATTTTCAACACTGTTATTGGAAGCAGCATCAATTTCATGAATATCAATTGTTTGACGTTCAATTTCTAAACATCATTTGCAATTAAAACAACGTTCTGTTTCCGGAGTTAAATTTTGACAATTAATTGTTTTAGCGAAAATACGTGCAGTCGATGTTTTTCCAATTCCTTGTTTGCCGGAAAAAAGATACGCGTGATGAATATTTTTTGATTGAATTTGATGACGCAAAATTTGTATAATAATCGATTGCCCTTTGATTTCATTAAATGTTTTTGGACGATATTTACGATAAAAATTTACAAATTTTTTCATATATTAATATTATATATGAAAGTATTTTTTCGTTTCGTAAAACTTGCTAAAAAGAATAATAATTTAATTAAATAAATATTTTTTTAAAATTGATGGTCAATTAAATTGATTAGTTTTGACATCATAATTGTATTCAATTAAAATAGCTATTAATCGATCTAAAGCTAATCCTGAACCATTTAATGCGTGAAGTAATTCTGGTTTAATTTGCGATTTTAAATCATTAAGTTTGATTTGTAATGGTGTGGTTTGAAAAGTTTCGGTGTTTGAAATTGAAGAAATTTCTAAAAATTTTTGGCGACTAGGTCATCAAACTTCTAAATCAAATGTTTTTGCTGCTTGAAAAGCTAAATCAGCAGTTGCTAAATTAACGATTTGATAAGGAATTTTTAATAATTCAAGAATCTTGGTAATTTCTTTTGTCATTTTATCCAAACACTGATATGAATTTTGAGCATTACAAAATTGAACTAATTCCACTTTATGAAATTGATGTAAACGAATAATTCCTTGTGTATCTTTACCGGCTGCGCCAGCTTCTTGACGAAAACAAGGTGAATAAGCACATAATTTAACTGGCAATTGATTGGAAGTGAAGGTTTTTTTGGCGTATAAATTTACCAATGCAACTTCCGCAGTTGGAATTAAAAATAAATTTTCATCACTTAACTTGTAACAATCTGCTTCGGCTTTCGGAAATTGTCCAGTGTTAATTAAAGATTGCCGATTAACAAGAAAAGGCGGAACAATTTCTAAATATCCATTTTGAATGTGATAATCTAACAAAAAATTTTTTAATGCTCGTAATAATTTTGCTGTTAGACCTTGAAAGGTAACAAAACGAGTTTGTGACATTTGAACTGTATTTTTGGTTTCTAACAAATTTAATTTTTTTAAAATATCATAATGCGATAAATATTTAACGTGTTTTAAATCATTAAATTTTTGATTAGGGTAATTCAGTTTTTGAAAAACAACTTGATTGCATTTTTCATCACCAATTGGAACTGTTTCGTGTGGAATATTTGGAATCTGAATTTGAAGGTTGTGTAAAATTATTTTTAAATTATTAATTTCCTGACGATTTTTTTGATTTTTGGTTTTGTAATTGATTGCTTTTTTAAGTAATTTTTTGTTATCAACGTCTTTAATAATTATTTTTGTAATTGCTTTCAGTTTAATTTGTGTTTCATCAAATTCTTGATTTAATTTTTTTAAACGTTTGTAGTTAGATTTAATTTTTTTTAAAATATCAAGATAATTGATTTCAGATCTACTTTTTAATCGTTTTAAATTATTGATACTTAAATTACTGAGAAATTTTAAACTTAGCATGTTTTTATTTACATTAAAAAATAATTTATTATTATAATCAGGTTTTAGTATGAAAACAAATATAATATGAAAGAACAAAAAAATTATTCAGTAAAAAATAATGTGTTATATAATCAAGTTTAAATATGAAAACAAACACGACAAAAGACCAAAATAATTATTCAGTAAAAAATAATGAAAACTTGATTGAAATTATCAATTTAAGTAAATCATTTAACAAAAACGTTATTTTAAAAAACGTTAATTTAACAATTAAAAAAGGCGATAAAATTGCATTAATCGGAGTTAACGGATGTGGAAAAACAACTTTAACAGAAATGATTTTAGATCTTAAAATGCCTACAAGTGGAAAAATTCTTTATAACATTCCGAAAAAAAATTTTTTATTAAAAACGCAAGTTGTTTATCAAACTGGTGATTATCCAAGAAAACTGAAATTAAAAGATATTATTAATTTATATCGAAATTTTTTTAAATTAGATATCAAAGATAGTGTAATCGATAATTTGTTAAAAAGATTGCAACTAGATAATTTAAAATTAAAAAAAATTAATAAACTTTCGTTTGGACAAAGAAAAAAATTAGAAGCAATTTTAGTTTTACTTGTTCCAGGTAATTTTTTAATTATTGATGAATTAACAGCTGGCGTTGATATCAACGGAAGGGTTGAATTATTACGAATGTTTGATGAAATGTGTAAAAAAGATCCGAAAAAATCAATGATTTGAATTACTCACGACATTGAAGAAATTAATTTATGTAATCGAATCATTATGATATCGAAAAAAAATAAAAAAATTACTTATGACGGCACTTTAGCGGATGCTGTTAAAAAATGAAAAACAGTTAAAAATATGGTTTACGAATATATTAAGAAAGAAATTAAAAGTTAAAATGAAAAATATTATGAATTTTTTTCGTTTCAAAAAAACGTCATTAAAATCAACTACAAATCCGAAAAAAACATCAGATACTGAATTTAAATATCATTTTTTTCGACAAAATTGAATTGTTTTTAAATTATTAGTTCGATTATTTTTTAATGACTGAATTGCTATTTTTATTACAATCATTTTGCCGTTTTGTATATCAATCAGTTATCTAATTTTATACAAAACAAAAATTGTGCCAGAAAACCTATTTGGTTATAAAAGTATTGCAGGAGTTAACAATATTAAAATATGATATGAGTTTTCTATTTATAGTATTGGTTTTATAGCATTTATTTATTTAGCGGTCTCAATTGCAGATATCAAACACACGATTCTTTTTAAAAAAATAATTAGTGGTTTTACAACAAAAGGGGTTTTATTAATGTTGTTTTTTATTTTTTATTTTTTGTTAGCAATTTTTACAATTGGAACAAAATTTGCGATTTTTTCGTTTTATCCTAGTTTTAAAAATAATATTATGAAAATAACTAAATGAAAATATATGATTTTTGCATTAATTTTATTTGTGTTAACAAATCTTTCATTGGGATTATTGTTTTCATCATTTAAAATTACTGCTAAAAGCGTTTTTCCAATCACGCTTGTTGCTTGTTTTGGAATGTTGTTTTTCGCCGGATTATGAATTGGACCAACCGATATTGAAAACCTATTTTTTACTGATAGTCGTTCCGCTGCTTTAAATTACAGTAAAATTTCATCAAGTGCACAAGTTTGAAGATATTTAACATTCCTTAGCCCATTTCAACCAAGTATGCAAACAATGATCGCATCATCATCGATCAATGAATTTGAAAATATTATGACAACCGAACAACCAAATGAATTTTACAGTTCAAATTTCGAATATTTTGGTAGCAGCATTATTAAAAATCAATTTAGTTCAAAGTCAACATTTTCATCATTAGAAGAATTCAAAAAGGCAATTATTACTCCCGAAGGATTGGAAAAATGAATTGATGCTATTAAAATTCAAGTCCCCGACGCAAAATCAGCAAAAATAATTTTAACAATCGAACAGAATGCAAAAAATTTTGCTGATGCTTTAAAAAATAAAAAAGTTTTTATGAATTTAGAACCGGGAAGCTTTTATTACAATTTTAAAATTGTAAGAAGTGGTGTATACAGTAATTATTTAACACCATTTTTAGTTAATATTGGTTGAATTCTAGCTATTAACAGTTTTACGTTGTTTTTGTGAAAAAAAACTAGTCAGTATTAAAAAGTTATTTTAAAATTCAATTTTTAATTGCGTTTGCAACGCCTTGTTGATCAAAAGCTGATGTGTGATATTGACAAAGTTGTTTAATTAAAGGGTTGGCGTTTGCAACCGCAAAACGATATTTAACAAAATTAACTAAAGAAACATCGTTTAAACTATCAACAATTGCGCCAGTATTAGCTTGTGAAATGTTTAATTTTTTAACTAAATTTGCAACTGCAGCGCCTTTATGTCCATTAATTGATGTAATTTCTAAAACGGAATCGTAATTTTTATTAACTTTTAATTCGCGAATTGCGTCGATTTTGACAAACGTACTATTTAAAAGTGGAATTTGATTTGTGAAAATATTGATACGAACAATTTTTGATTGTAAAATTGCTTCGTTAAATGTAGAAAATGCTTGATTATCAATTTGATGAAATTCAAATCCGGCGTTTGGTTGATTAATAGTAAAACTGTTAATTTTACTAGTTTTTTCATCGAAAACATAAAAAACTGCATATAAATTTCGATTGTTTTCAATTATTTGTTTAACTTTTTGTAAAGCAGAAAAATCAATTGCTTCAACTGCGCAAAAAGTTTGGTTTTTTAAATCATAAGTTAAAGCACCACCAAAACAAATGTGATAATTTAATTTAAGTGTTTTAGCATAATTAAAAGATCGTAAAAAACTTCTTCCGGTAACGATAACAACTTCACACAATGATTGTGAATGCAATTGTTTAATTGCGGCAACGTTTTTGGGATCAATCTTGCTTAAGCCAAATCCAATTAAAGTATGATCTAAATCAATTGCTAAAAGTTTAATTGGAAGGGGTTGGTTTGGTGTTTTCATTTTTTAAATTATTAAAATTAATTAAATGATAATTATTTTTTCAATATTTTACCACTGGTCATAAAATATTGTTTGTTGAACTAATTATAATTTGATCAAAATTATTAATTAATTGCATAATTTGATGACGATAATTTTCATCTAAAAAATCAAAACCATCGATAATAAAAGTAATTTTTTTATTGTTATGTTTGATATATCAAGCGATTGCAAAATGTAATATTAAACGAATTAAATTTTTAGTGGTTCAAGAACATTTAACATATAATTGATCAGTTTTTAAATCAAAAAATTGAATCGTATCGTTAATAATCGGTATTTGATACGAATATTTAAAATTTTTATCATGACGTTTTTGTTTTCAAAAATCAAGCAGTTGTTTTTGTAAAAAACCAACGTTTTTTTGTTGGACGTTTTTAAATCAACTAATTAATTTAATATTAAATATTTTTAATTGTGAAAAAAACTGTTGACATAAATAAATGATGTTTTTATTTATTTCCGTCACAAAATTATGTTGTTTTTCTCAAATTAAATACAAGTAATGAGTTAGTTTTTTTTCGCTTTCAAATAAATTTTCTGATGATTGTTGAGAATCGTTTGTCGATAGTTTTGATCTTATATTTAATCAAACATAATATTCTTTAAAACATTTAACAATTAAATCTCTGTAGTCATTATCAAATTTACTAATATGCAAATTGAAAAAATGTGATTGTTTTTGAATCTTTTCAAAATTTAAAGTTTGGGAAGAAACAAAAAAAGTCGGATTTTGGGCAACTAGAAACAATGGTTTTACTTTATATTGTTTAAAATAAAAAGTTTTGTATTTTTCTAAATACACTTTGATCATTTTTTTATCAAATGAAACCGATTCTAATCAACAATTGATTTGTGAAAATTGATTGTCGCCTTTAATTCGTCTAATATCGTGATAAAGTTGTGAAAAACCATTGGTAGCAAAAAATAACGCATCACAAAAAGTAGTTTTATTAGTGTTATTATTGCCGATTAAAAAGTTTTTTTCTTTTAGTTCTAATTCAATTTTAGAAATTTTAAAATAATTTTGAATTTGAACTTTGTTTATCATTATTTTAATCCCAGACAGGTAAAATTAAATTAAATATCTGATCATTCTCTACGATTCTTAAAAGAATTGGTCCTTCTTTTTCAGAAAATTTAATACGAACTTGTGTTTTGGTTGGAAAACTTCTCAAAGCTTCTAATAAGAAACGAGATTGAAATTTAATTTTTTGATTTTCGCCATTAATATGAGAAGTGGTGATTTTTTGTTTATGATGACCTTTTGAAGTGAAAGCAGAAGAAACTTCAAAAAAATCATCTTTAACAACTAAACATACTGACGTTCAAGGTTCAGTTTCCTCACGAAAAACACTACATCTTTCAATTACTTTAATTAATGTTTCCGTTAAACAAACAATTTCAGTAGTAAAATTACGATTTAATTGTTTAGTTAAATCAGGATATTGCCCATCAATTAAAGGACTTAAGAGTTTAATTTTGTCATCTAAATTAATTGAAATTTGATTTTTGTTGTAAATAATTTTAGTTGTTTCGCAACCAATATCATTTAAACGATTGATTTCGTAAACAGTATTTATCGGTAAAATTAAATCGATTTTTTCTGTAAAAGGGATTAATTGTTTTCAAACTAAACGTAAAGTGTCTGTTGTTGAAGCAACAAGATAAGAATTTTTATTACTAATATTAACACCTTGAAAAATTGGTTTTCCCTCTTTATTAGCAGTTGCAAACGCCAATTCATTACTAATATCATGAAAAACACTTGTCGGCAACTCAACAGAAGGTCCTTCAATATTAAAGTCAATTTCTTCTCATTGATCGATTTCAGTTAAATTAATACTAGTTTTTGAACTATTAGTAATAATTTGTAACACATTGTTTTCTAATACTATTAAATGCAATTTTTCTTCATAAAATCTTTGAACTAATTCATTAATTAAATTAGCATTAACTAATATTTTACCTTCTTCAATTACTTCAAAATCATATGAATTTTGATCAAACGTTGCACTAATTGACAATCTTTTACTATTAACCTGAATGATTAATTTATTATCTTTAACTAAAAACAATAAATTACAATTTTTATCATAAGAAGCAATCTTATTTACATAACGAAAAAATTTTTTTAATAAAATTGCTGAAATAATAATTTTCATATAATTACAATAAATTGTAAATATTATACTACTTTATTTTTTTGAATATCTATTATCTTTAATAGTTTTTAATCTTAAAAATCAAAATAATAAATTACGAAAAAGTAATTAAATTTAGGAATAAATAAAATTAGATAAATTAGATTTTTATTTTATTATTATTAACTTGTTAAAAAATGTTATTAACTTTTTAAAACTCTATTAAAAGGTAATAATTTGTTATTTAATTTGTTATTTAATTTGTTATTTAATTTGTTATTTAATCACTTTTTTAATAAATTAAAATCAGATTTTAATTAACGCTCTTCAATCAAAAATATTATTTAAAAAATGTTATTAACTTTTACACAATTTTGTTTTTCATCATTAAAAAAAATATTTTAAATTTAATGATTATTAATTGGTTTTTTACATTTTTTGATTATAATTTCAATATCTTTAGCAACGCTTTTTTCTTGGCTTTTTCGCCTTTTGATGATTTTAACAGCTGTTAAAACACTGGCGTGATTTTTTAAATGAAAAAGCTTTGCAATTTTTAAACAGGTACTCAAAGTTAAATTACGCATTAAATACATTGCAATATAACGAATCTTCACAATTTGTTGTTTTCGACTTAAACTAGTTAAATCTTTACGACTCACATTGTAATAATTTGCAACAATATTAAAAATTTGATTTATCGTAATTTTATTGCTTTGATCATTTCATTTTCTTTTTCCAAAAATTTGTTTAATACTTTTAATATCGATTTGTGTGTTGTTTAAACCATCAAATTCTCATTGAAACGATAATCTTTTAATAATTCCTTCTAATTTTCTAATATCATTCGCGTAATTTTGTGCAATAATGTTGATAACATCTTCTTTCATTTGCATTTTTGGACAAAAAAAGCGAATTTTTTGACGCACAATTTTAGCACTAACTAATAAATTAGGTTTTTTAATTTCTAACAACAAACCTTTTTGAAATCGTGATTTTAATCGTTTTTCAAATCCAACAAAATCTTCAGGATGAATTTCGGCGGTAAAAATAACAATTTTATTTCTTTTTAAAGCGTAATCAATAATTTGAAACAAAATTTCATTTGTTTTTGTTTTATTACTCAACAAGTGAATATCATCGAACAAATAAACTTTATATTTGTTAATTTCCTTTTTTCATTTTTCAATTTCAAATCCTGAAAGCGTTAATTTTTCGAACACTTCTGAAACAAATTCAAATCCTGATGTATATCAAACATCGTTTTTCGGTAAAACGTTTTTTACTAAATTTAAAATGCTGGTTTTACCTAAACCTGAATGACTGTAAATAAAAAGTGGACTTCAGAAACTTTCTCCATTTAGCATCCTTTCAATAATTTCAATGATTTTACGATTAAAATCTCCAACGACAATTGATTTATCGATATTTAAAATGATTTTATTTGTTGTTTTATTTTCAATTAAATTCGTATTGTTTTCTGATATTAAATTAGTTTTATTTTCGGTTTTTTCAAAAGGCGTTACAACAAAACTTATTTGTTTAATTTTACTTTGAATTTTTTGTAAAAATGCATCTGCTAATTTGTTTTTTTGAATATAATTAATGCTTGCTTGATTTGACACACCAAAAACGATTTGTTCGGAATTATTTTCAATAATTTCTGATTTCAATAAATTTTCTAAATGTAAAGATTGATTTAATTTTTGTAATTTTGATTTTACAAAAAAAAATCACATACGATTAAGATAATGGTTTTTAGTTTTCATTATTTTTATTTATTTTAACTTTTATTTCTTGATTTGGTTAATTTATAATTAATGCTAAAATTTTTACAATTATTTATCCATCAAATTTCAAACTTAAAATTAATAAAATAAAATATTAAAAATATGCAATTCAATACGATTAATCTTCATTTTATCATTTTCATTTACTCAAATTTTTGCAAAAATTAATCGTGTAAAAATATTTAATTATATTTTGATTTAAATGTGTTATAATTACCAATATATTGTGTTTATTTATCATAAGTTAATAAATTTATGAATTGTTAAAAAAATAAAAAGAGGAGCAAATATGGAAAATAATAAACAAAACAACAATCAAAAAAGCAGTGTTCGTAAAAAAGCAAATATATTAATGTTAAGTGGAACATTATTGTTTTTAATTGTTGGTATTACAATTGGAGGTTTAATGTTTAGAAATTCAAATTTAAATAAAACTAACATTCAAAAACTTGAAAACCAACTTTTATCTCTTAAAAAAAATACACAAGGGCCCGAAGGTAAACAAGTTCCACAAGGTGTTAAAGGTGAACGTGGTTTGCCAGGTAAAGATGGCGAAGTAGGTCTACCAGGTCCACAAGGTGATCGTGGTCCACAAGGTCCAGCAGGAGTACAAGGTATACCAGGTAAAGATGGCGAAGACGGAGCACAAGGCCCAAAAGGTGATACAGGTGAAGCTGGTCCACAAGGTAAGCAAGGTGTTAAAGGTGAACAAGGCCCAAAAGGTGATACAGGTGAAGCTGGTCCACAAGGTAAGCAAGGCGATAAAGGTCTAAAAGGCGATAAAGGCGACCAAGGTCCAGCAGGACAAGACGGAGCAGCAGGAGCAAAAGGTGATACAGGTGAAGCTGGTCCACAAGGTAAAACTGGTGCACAAGGTCCCGAAGGAAAACAAGGTCCTAAGGGTGATACAGGTTCACAAGGTATTCAAGGACTATCAGGAATTAACGGCGTAAATGGTAAAGACGGAAAAGACGCTGATATTAAACAATTCATAAGTAAAAATAATTTTATTAAATTCTTTTTTATTAATAATTTAGTTAAAGAGTTTCAAGCTTTAGCAACAAGCAAGACAGATATTAGTCAAAACGCATATCTTAATAATATCGACGGGAATAAAAATTCATTTTACAAATTAGCGCCATTTGCATTTGAATCAGTATCACAAGCAAACGTAAAATTAAATGAATTATTAACTGGTAGCTTAGAAAAACGAAACGAATTAGCGATTTGAGCAATAAAAGAAAACAATTTTTGAACAATTGGTAAATTAAGTGAATTAATTAAAGTTAAAGACCAAAAATATCAAAAAGTTATATTTCAAGGTAATGCATGAAATACTAAAGGGAAAGACAATCTTTATGATCCAAACCCAAACCAGTAGATTCAGGAGTGAAACAAAAAAATCTCAACCGACCCCCACAAAAGGTTTAACAGAAGACCAAGATTAAGCGTTTAAAGTTAAATTAAATTAACTTAATAACTACTACAATTAATACCCGATTCACTTAAAAGGTAATCGGGTATTTTTGTTTATTAAAAAAATGTTCTATTGATTTTAATAATTTTTTTAATATCAATAAATAAAATTTATAAATTGCAATTATAAACAAATAAAAAAGACATCATTACAAAATTAAAATAGTAGAATAACAACCAAAAATAGCATCGTTCAAAAAACAAACATATTAAATAGCACATCGTTCTTTTTGATTTAAAAGTGTTATAATCACCAATACATCGTTTTATTTATCATAAGTTAATAAATTTATGAATTGAAAAATAAAAAGAGGAGCAAATATGGAAAATAATAAACAAAACAACAATCAAAAAAGCAGTGTTCGTAAAAAAGCAAATATATTAATGTTAAGTGGAACATTATTGTTTTTAATTGTTGGTATTACAATTGGAGGTTTAATGTTTAGAAATTCAAATTTAAATAAAACTAACATTCAAACACTTGAAAAACAACTTTTATCTCTTAAAAAAAACACACAAGGTCCCGAAGGAAAAAGTAAGGCGCTTAAAAACCAATTAGAAAGTGAAAAGCAAGCATTAGAAGGTAAATTAGCGTTAAAGGCAACGACAGAAGCGTTAAATAATGAATTAACTAATGTTAAAACAGAATTAACTAATAAAGACTTAACGAAAGCGTTTAATGAGTTATTCAAAAAAACACCAAAATATATAGAAGCGTTAAAAGCGTATAAAGTTAGTCAGTTTGAAAAATCACCAGAATATATAAATGCTTTAACCGCTTATAAAGTTAGTGAGTTTGAAAAATCACCAGAATATACAAACAAATTAACCGCTTATAAAGCTAAAGCAAGTGAATTTATTGAAACAAAAACATATAAAGACCTTTTAAAAGCGCACAAAGAAAACCAACAATTAGCGACTGAATTACAAGAAACATCAGAATATGGAACACTATTGGAAACTTTTAAAGTTAGTCCGTTTGAAACAACAAAAAAATATACAGATGCATTAAAAGCGTATAAAGCAAGTAAATTTATTAAAACAAAAGCATATAAAGACGAATTAGACACTTATAAGGTTAATAAAAACGAATTTATTCAAACAAACGCATATAAAACACTATTAGACACTTTCAAAGGAACAAAAACAAGCGAAGAATGAAAAACAGCGTTTATTACAACAAGCAAATACACAACACCATTAAGAGCTTATAAAGTTATTGCACATGAATTTATTCAAACAAAAGCATATAAAGACGCTTTTAGTGAGTATCTTTTTAGTTTCAACGAAAAATTAGAAGCACAGAAAACACAACTAGAAAGTAAGATTAACCAAAAAGCAGATATTACAGCGTTAAACACTCAAAAATCAGACCTAGAAGGTAAGATTAACGATAAAGCAGATATTACAGCGTTAAACACTCAAAAAACAGAACTAGAAGGTAAATTAGCAACTAAGGAAGAATTAAAGACTAAATTAACAGGTAAATTAACTACAAGTGAGTTATTAGCAAAAATTAAAGGGTTAACCTTTGATGAAGACCTTAAAGCAAAAATAGTTAGTGCAGTGCAAAGTAAATTAAACGATAAAGCAACTAAAACAGAGTTAAGTAATCAAAAAACAGACCTAGAAGGTAAGATTAACGATAAATTAACTAAAAGTGAATTATTAAAAGCAATTAACGCCTTAGACTTTGATGAAGCATTAAAAACTAAATTAACGACAGCGTTAAGTGAAGAGTTTGGTAAATATACTAAATCAACCGAATTAACGACTAAATTAACAGGTAAAGCAGATATTACAGCGTTAAACGGCGTTAAAACAGAATTAAATAATGTTAAAACAGAATTAACTAATAAGGACTTAACTGAAGCGTTTAATAAGTTATTCAAAGCAACACCAGAATATACAACAGCGTTTAATGCTTGAATTAAAACAGAAAAAGATAACTGAAGAACTAGTTATGTAAGTGAATTAAACAAGTTAAAAAACGCAAAAGACCAAAAGAAATATAACGAGTTTATTAGTAAAAAACCAAAAAATGAAGCAACATTACCAACTAATTTTAACCAAATGAATAAACAGGGTAAAAAATCAATTGTAAATAACACCCTTTATAACTATGGGAAAGAAATGAATAAATGAATGTTTTCATTAGTAAAAAACGAATATTTAACTAAATTCAAAGATACAAACGAATATAAAAATGCTTTTGCTAGTTATCTTTTTAGTTTCAAAGGAAAATTAGACGCCTTAACAGGAGCGTTAAACACTCAAAAAACAGACCTAGAAGGTAAGATTAACGATAAATTAACTACAAGTAAGTTATTAGAAAAAATTAAGGACTTAGACTTTGATAAACCGCTTAAAGATAAATTACTAGAAGCGTTAAAATTTAAGTTTGATACATTAGCAACTAAGGAAGAATTAAAGACTAAATTAACTACAAGTGAGTTATTAGCAAAAATTAACGACTTAACCTTTGATAAAGCATTAAAAGATAAATTAACGACAGCGTTAAAAAGTGAATTTAGCAAATATACTAAATCAACCGAATTAACGACTAAATTAACAGGTAAAGCAGATATTACAGAGTTAAGTAAATACCTTAAAACAAGTAAATTTACCACAACAGAATTAACAAAGTTATTAAACAATGTTTTTGCTCGTAAAGACTTTACATTAACAGACGCTCAAAAAGTCGCTATTAAGCAAGCATTAAACGCCGACAGCGAATTCAAAAAGGCAATTAAAGGAGCACCAGGAGCGACAGGTCCAAAAGGTTCACAAGGTATTCAAGGTGAACAAGGTAAGCAAGGACTACCAGGTGCCAAAGGTGATCGTGGTCCACAAGGTCCACAAGGTGAAACAGGAGCACAAGGTCCAAAAGGCGATAAAGGTCCACAAGGTGAACGTGGTGAAAAAGGCGAACAAGGTCCAGCAGGAGTACAAGGTCCAGCAGGTAAAGATGGTTCAAAAGGTAAAGACGGGAAAGACGGACAACCAGGTGCCAAAGGTGATCGTGGTCCACAAGGTAAGCAAGGTGTTAAAGGTGAACAAGGTCTAAAAGGTGATAAAGGTGATCGTGGTTCGCCAGGTAAAGACGGAAAAGACGCTGATACTACACAATTAACAACTAAAAATGATTTTATTAAACTTAAAAATGATTTTATTAAACTTACAAATTATTTTATTAAACTCTTTCCGTTTAAAAATTTAGTTAAAGAGTTTCAAGCTTTATCAACAAGCAAGACAGATATTAGTCAAAACGCATATCTTAATAATATCGACGGGACTAAAAATTCATTTTACAAATTAGCATCATCTTTATTTAAAACACCACAAGAAGCAAACGAAAAATTGAACGAATTATTAACTGGTAGCTTAGAAAAACGAAACGAATTAGCGATTTGAGCAATAAAAGAAAACAATTTTTGAAAAATCGGTAAATTAGGTGAATTAATTAAAGTTAAAGACCAAAAATATCAAAAAGTTATATTTCAAGGTAATGCATGAAATACTAAAGGGAAAGACAATCTTTATGATCCAAACTCAAAACCAGTAGATTCAGCAGTGAAACCAAAAATCTCAACCGACCCCCACAAAAGGTTTAACAGAAGACCAAGATTAAGCGTTTAAAGTTAAATTAAATTAACTTAATAACTACTACAATTAATACCCGATTCACTTAAAAGGTAATCGGGTATTTTTGTTTATTAAAAAAATGTTCTATTGATTTTAATAATTTTTTTAATATCAATAAATAAAATTTATAAATTGCAATTATAAACAAATAAAAAAGACATCATTACAAAATTAAAATAGTAGAATAACAACCAAAAATAGCATCGTTCAAAAAACAAACATACTAATTAAATAGCACATCGTTCTTTTTGATTTAAAAGTGTTATATTCACCAATATATTATCTTATTTATCATAAGTTAATAAATTTATGAATTGTTAAAAAAATAAAAAGAGGAGCAAATATGGAAAATAATAAACAAAACAACAATCAAAAAAGCAGTGTTCGTAAAAAAGCAAATATATTAATGTTAAGTGGAACATTATTGTTTTTAATTGTTGGTATTACAATTGGAGGTTTAATGTTTAGAAATTCAAATTTAAATAAAACTAACATTCAAACACTTGAAAAACAACTTTTATCTCTTAAAAAATTAAAAGGCCCAAAAGGTGAAGACGGACTAACCGGTCCCGCTGGACCAGAAGGTAACCCAGGTAGAAACGGGAACGAAATTACTAATCTCGAATTATTAGCAAAAATTAAAACTTTAGATTTTAATGACGAAACATTAAAATCTAAATTGGTGAATGTGGTAAAAAATGAATTAAACAATCAACCAGCAACAGAAGCGTTTAATAAGTTATTCAAAGAAACAGATAAATACAAACAAGTATTTAACGCTTATAAAACTGGTAAGTTTATTAAAACAAAAACATATAAAGACGCTTTAAGTGTTTGAATTAAAAACACTAAAAACGAACAATTAAAAACAGCGTTTATTGATACAAAAACATATAAAGACCTTTTAAAAAATCACAACCAAAACCAACAATTAGCGACTGAATTCAAAGAAACACTAGAACATACAACACTATCAAACCCTTATAAAGACGCATTTAAAGCGTATAAAGTTATTAAGTTTGAAGACACAAAAACATATGCAAACGAATTTAACGCTTATAAAGCAACAAAGAAAGCAGAATTAGAAACTGAATTCAAAGGAACAAAAAAATATACAGACGCATTAGACGCTTTCAAAGTTAAAGAATTCTACACAACAAACGAATATAAAAATGCTTTTAGTGAGTATCTTTTTAGTTTCAAAGGTAAATTAGAAGCGTTAGAAACAGAAAATAAAGCGTTAAAAAACTTTATTATTGAATTAACACCAAACAAATTAAAAGCAATCAAATGAGCGCAGTTAAATAATGGTAAAAAGACATTAGAAAAGAAAGGTAAAACGTCAGCAGAAGATTGAACTGCTAAAAAAATGTTAAAATTTTCATTGAGCGAATACCTTTTTGGTAATAAAAAATGAAAAGAGAGTGAAGCGGCTAAATTGCTTAACTGATTGTTAGAAAATGGTTATGAATTAGAAAATACAAAAACCGACGATGGGAAAAAAGATACAATAATAATTAAAAAAATTAATAAACACCAAGATTATCAAACAACAGATTAATAATTTAAATTAACTTAATAACTACTACATTAGTGCCCGATTAACCCAAAAGGGGTAATCGGGTATTTTTATTTATTAAAGAGATAATATTTAAATGATATATCGTCTTTTCGAATTCAAAAAACAATTAATTAATTACAATTGTGTGGTTTTATCTATATTAAACAATATTAACATTAATTAAACAATGTGATATAATTATTAGTATATAGAATAATATTATAATAAAATATATTATTTAATTTTAAAATAACTAAACAGGAAATGATAAAATTTATGAAATACTAAATCTAATTTAAGAATAAAAAAATTTTAAATTTTTTATAGGATTAATATTGTTAACAAGTATTGCTTGTGATACGAATATTTGTTTCAAAACAATATAGTAATTGGAACAATGAAATGTAAACCAAACAATAACAAAAATTTAAAAAACAAAATGACTTGCATATTGACTTTTTAACTAGAATTAAAAAGTTAGAAGACCAATTAAATTCTAAAATTGATTGATATGAGAATAAAATTAAAGAAGACGCAATTACTTTTGAATTAATTAAAAAATCACAACCATCAGAAAGCGAATTACATTAAAGATATTGATTGAATTAAAAATTAAAATTAAAAATTTTAAATTTTTTTAACAAAATTAAAAAATTCGTATAGTAAAATCAAAACGAGGCGTGAATAACAAAAGTTAAATCTTTAAAAGAATATTAACTTTTATATTCACCAAAAAAATTAAACTGAAATAATGAATTTTTTAAAACAATTTTTTCCACAATATTTAAAAATTATTTGTGGACCAATGTTTGCTGGAAAAACCGAATATTTGATTAAAGAAATTCTTAAATTTCAATCACAAAACAAACAAATTATTTGTTTTAAACCACAAATTGATAATCGCAATCAAAACAATTTTTATAGTCGAAACGGTCTTATTTTCCCAGCAATTAACATTCAAAATTCCAATGAAATTATTCATCACATTCTAAATGCAGAAACTCGATTCAAACATAAAATTGATATTGTTTGTTTTGATGAAACACATTTTTTTGATTTAGAAATTATTTCAGTTTTAAAAAAACTACTCAAAGATAAAAAAATGATCATTTGTGCCGGTTTGCATAAAGGATTTTCAGAACGAAAATTACCTGTTATTTCCATGATTAGAAAAATTGCCGACGAAGAAATATTTTTAAAAGCTACTTGTTTTATTTGTAATGCTCCCGCCACCAAAACACAAAGATTAAATTCTAATCGTCAACCAATTAATCCGATTAAAATATTAGATCAACAATTAGTTGGTGGTTCAGAAACTTATGAAGCTCGTTGTGACAAGCATTTTACAACAGTTTAAAAATTCCAAAAAAAATTTATAAAAAAAATAAGTTATAATTATTTTCTAAGTCTTTTTGAGAAAATTTTCAAAATTATGACAAAAAAAACTACTAAACAAATATTTTTCAAAGTACTCACTTTACTAATGTGTTTCGCCCTTTTCTTTGGAACTGTTTTACTAATTAAATTTAAAAAGAATCGAGAAACACAATCTAAAATGAAATATTTTGTTGTTTTAAACTCTCCCAATGGTTATGTTGATAAAGGTTTTCAACAAGCGGGTGTTTCAGGAATTTGTGATTATTTAAAAATTCCAGTTGATAAAACTAATCAATGTAATCGTCAAAATGCAATTTTTGCTAAAAAAGCTGCTTTTGGGTTTCCAAATACATTTATTGATCCTAAAAAAATTTATATTTATATTAAAAACCAAACTGCAAAAAATCCAAATAAACACAACGTTTTTATTTTGCCCGGATTTGCTTATTCAGCATTTTTATCCAATTATTTAAATAAATTTAATCCAAAAAACACTTCTTTTATTTCAATTGATACTTATTTTAGCCCAAAACCCAATTCCGCTTGACCAAAAAATCTTTTTCAATATAGTTTTAATCAACAATATTCAGGATATAATGCCGGTTTGTATGTTGCAATTCAAGCATTACTTTATCCTGAAAAATTTAAAGATGGCGATTTAAAAAAACCCGGAAAACAAATTAAATTTGCTGCAATCGGAGGAATTAAAATTCCAGCAATTTCAGCTTACGCATTCGGATTTAAAGCAGCAATTCAAACGATTCATGAGAATCGTGAAGTAATTCTTGAATTAATTAAATCTAGTTCAGATAAAAATTTAAAAACATTGTTAAAAAACAAAAAAATTGATCCTAAACAAAAAGTAGATTTAATTTTTGAAAAGGTTAGTATTATTGGTGGGTTCGATCCTCAAACAAAATCTGATGAGACACGCTTTTTAACTAAAGAATTATTTGATAAACATCGTGTTTCGGCTGTTTTTTCTATTGCGGTTAGTTTAACTTTCACAATGCAAAGAGTTGCCAAAGAACAAAATTTTATTGATAAACTTAAACAAAATTGAATTGTCGGTGTTGATAGTGATCAAGCATTTTCTTTAGCAGATGAAGTGGGACCAGTAACTCAAGACAAATCAGATTCAGTTTTTTTAGTTTCGGCAACAATTAATTTACGAAGATTAGTTAACAATATTTTAGAAAAAATTAACAATAAAAAACCAGCAACCAAAAGCGAAAAAATTGGTAGTTTTGAAATGAATAAAGATTTGATTCAAATTCCAAGTCGCTACCGAAATAATAAAAATTTAGTATGAGTTGTTTTAGAAAAATTAGCTAACAAAAAAATTCCACAAAAATCAGGAAAATTATCTATTGAAGTTACAAAGAATCTCGATGATTTATTTGTAAAAGAATTAATTTCGAAATCTTTCGATTCAAAATTTGTTGGCTTTAATCCAATTTGAAATTTTTTAAATTCACCAAAAAAGAATTTAAAAAATTTCAAATTAGAATATAGAAATCTATTGAAATAAGGATAAAAAATAATTAATGAAAACAAACAACACCGCAATCAAAACCATTAATTTAACAAATCGTTTTCCAAACGGTTTAGTTTCAAACGATAATAATAACTTTACAGTTGAATATGGAAAAATTCATGTACTTTTTGGCGAAAACGGTGCTGGAAAATCAACTTTTGTAAAAATGCTTTGTGGTGAAATTACACCAACATCTGGTCAAATTTGAATTAATAATCAAAAAATTCCAACCAATTACAATCCACGAATTGCTACTGAAATGAAAATTGGAATTGTGCGCCAACATTTTTCTTTAATTGATGATTTTACTGTTTTTGAAAACGTAGTTTTAGGTTATGAATTAAAATCAAGCAAAAAACGTGAAATTAATTTTAAAAATTTTATTGTCCAAAAACAAAAATTACTAGCATCAAAATCAGCTCAAATTGAAAATTATCGTCAAAAAATTGTTGAAATCGAAAATCTTTACGCAAAACAAATTGATAATTTAAAAACTTTTCCTTTACAAAAAACCAAAACTGAAACCGAACGACTTGAAAAAATCAAAAAATTATTAAATCAAAAAAAATTAGAACTTAAAAAATATAATTTTCAAAATTTAGAAAAATACTACGATCAAAAGATGACAAATTTATATCATCAAAAATCAAAAAAAGATTTAACTTTTAATTTTAATAATAAAGATATTCGTAAAGAGCTTCAACAAATAATTATTGATTTTGATTTAAAAATTAATTTAAATGACCGAATTTCAGAAATCGATGTTAATAAACAACAACAAACTGAAATTCTTAAAATATTACTTCGAAAATTAAATATTATTATTTTTGATGAACCGACATCAATTTTACCGGCAAATCAAATTAAAAAATTTCTTAATTCATTAAAAAAATATAAAGAACAAAACAAAGCAATCATTTTTATTTCTCATAAAATTAATGAAATTCGTGAAATTGCTGATGAAGTATCAGTTTTAAGACAAGGAAAAATTGTTGGAAATTTTAAAATTGACGAAATTAGTGATAAAAAATTAATAAAATTAATGGTTGGTGGTGAAACTAAAGTACAATCATTAATTAATTTTAATCAACCAACAACAAAATTATTAGAAGTTCGAAATTTAAATTCAAACATTAATATTAAAACGAATTTGCAAGACATTAACTTTAGTGTTTTTAAAGGCGAAATTATTGGAATTGCTGGAATCGAAAACAATGGACAAACCGATTTATTACGTGGAATATATGGATTAAATAAAATTAATTCCGGAACAATTGATTATTTTTTTGAAAATCAAAAAATTCCTCTACATAAATTAAACATTTTTCAACGTCAGGCAAAAAAAATTGCCTTTCTTTCTCAAGATCGAATCAAGGAAAGCGCATTAATTTATCAACCATTACACATTAATGTTGCTTTTAATGATTTACAAAACAAACACTTTTTCCCTAATAAAATTTTTAATAAGAAAAACGCCATCGAACGTGTTTTAACAATTGTTAAAAAATACAAAGTTAATGGTTTTCAAAATTATAAACAAAACGTTGGATCGCTTTCTGGTGGAAATATTCAAAAATTTCTCATCGGACGTGAAATGGAAAAACAACCCCATTTATTATTGATTGATGAACCAACTTGAGGAATTGATATTGGTGCTAAAAATTTTATTTATAATTTATTTTTTAAACTTAAAGAACAACAAAAAACGATTATTTTTTCAAGTGCTGATTTAAAAGAAATTGCTTTGATTTCTGATCGAATTATTGTAATGAGTAGAGGAAAAATAATGGGTATTATTACAAACACATCAAACACTAATTTAATTCATAAAATCGGTAATCTTATTTCAGGAAAGGAAAATTAGTATTATGGAATTTCAAAATAATAGTACACATCAACAAATTATACTTGGATTGAAACGACTAACATGATCGTTATTGTCTGTTTTTTTTATTATCTTTTTTTTCTGATTGTGTCTTTTAGCAACAAAAAAATATGATGGAGACGTATTATTTATTGATCTTTTTTATTCATCTTTCACAAATCTTGATAATTTTATCGGTATTTTGAAACAATTTGCGCCGTTTTTAATTGGTGCAGTTGCCGTTTTAATTTGTTTTCAAATTGGATTTGTTAATTTAGGAGTAGCCGGTCAAATGACTGTTGCTGGTTTGGTAGCGTTTTTATTAGCTAACTATTTAAACACAAAATTAAAACCAGAAGTAGTCGCTTCTTATAAAATTTTATGAACGACCCTAATCTTTTTAACTGTGTTAATGGTAGTGTTTTTTATTGCAATGTTTACGGCTAGTTTAAAGCTTTATTTTGGTATTAATGAAATTTTGACAACCATTATGTTGAATTATGTGTTTATGTATATTTATCGATTCGTTGTTACTCATCCCAATTTCACCAATCCAATTGGAAAATCACAAACTATAAATAACGTTGATAATTTAATGGGAATTAACTTTGTGGTTGGAAATTTAATTCCAATTTCACTTTTTATCGCTTTTTTTATAATTACTATCTTATTATTTGTTTTTACTAAAACTAGTTATGGTTTTAAAATCAAAATTATTGGATTGAATCCAAAAGCAGCTAAATATGCTGGAATTAATAACACTCGTCAAATTTTGTATTTAGTTTCTTTTAGTGGAATATTATCTGGTTTAGCCGGTATTTTTTATTATTTCCGTAGCTTTGATAATACATATCTCTTTTTAGAAGAATCATTACCATCAAATGGTTTTGATACTATTTCGATTGTTTGATTATCACAAGGATCATTTCTAGCTTTGCCGTTTGTTACTTTTTTTGTCGCAATGATGAGATATCAACAAAATCTAATTGTAACAAGCGATTTACAACCACAAACTGTTGAAGTAATTTTAGGATTTGTTTTGATGTTTGTTGCGTTAGTCAACCGTTTCTTAACTATGTCAAAACACGACAAAACGATTTTAAAAACAAAATTACTTTACTTTGCCAACCCAATATTGAATTTTTTTAAAACTAAAAAGGAGGAATACAATTAAAAATGTTTGAACTAGAAACCATTTTAAATCATAAAACGTTTTTGTTATTTGCATGTTTATTTTTGATTGCTTTAACAGCGTTTTTATCTGAATCATCAGGTATTATTAATATTTCTATGGAAGGACAATTAATAACGGCAGTCTTCTTTTTCACTTTAGCAAACTTTCTTCTCAAAAAAAGTTTGAATTCAGAAGTTTTAATTTATGTTCTTTCTTTTTTGATATCACTTATAACAGTTGTAATTTTTACTTTCATTTTTGCGTTTTTAACAGTTACTTTAAGAATGAATGAAATTTTAGTAGCGCTTGCTTTAAATATCATTATTGGCGGATTAGCATCTTTTTTGATTATTCTTTTTCGTGACGCACCCAACTTCTCGCAAAAAGATTACATTATTTTGTACACAAATCCTAACTTTAATGCCTATCTTTTTAAAGATTTCCCAATTATAATTCACCTATTTGTTGGATTTGTTATTACTAGTATCATTTATTTTTTCATTCGTTCAACAACAACCGGATTAAGAATTCGTGCGTGTGGAAAAAATGAAAAAGTGGTTCGTTTATCTGGATTAAATCCCGAACAATATCGTTATATTGCTTTAATGATTGGAGCATTTTTAATGGCGTTTGCCGGTCTTTTCTTTATCGAATCACAAGATGTTTTTACTGGTGCTGTTTATGGCTATGGATATATCGGGTTAGGACTTTTAAATTTATCGAATAAAAATATTCCTTTAATTGCGATTTTCACCTTTATTTTTGTCGTATTACAAACATTTGCTGCTTCAAACGCTGGTGATTTATACGTTGAACTTTATAAAACAATTAGTTATATAATTCCAATTGTTGCTTTATCATTTTATGGTTGTTATCGTTATTTTTTCCGTAATAAAATATTGAATTATTGAAGAAGGTAAATTATTTTGTCACGACATATTAACGCTGATTTAAATCAAATTGCACCATTAATTTTAATTGCCGGTGATCCTTTACGAACCGAACACATGGCAAAAAAATTTTTAAAAGATCCAAAATTAGTTTCGAAAGTACGTAATAATTATGTTTATACCGGAACCTATCAAAATATAAGGATTAGCTTTGCAACTAGTGGAATGGGTAATGCATCGATTGCAATTTATGCTCATGAATTAATTAATGATTATCATGCAAAGGCAATCATTCGGGTTGGTTCATGTGGTGCATATGATGATAAATTACAAATTAAAGACGTTTTATTAGTTAATCAAGCATATTCACCTTTTATTTTTTGACCGGAATTAGGATCAAATAGCTATTACTTACCAGCTGATTCAGCATTAAATCAAATTATTACTCAACAAGCAAATGCATTAAAACTAAAAATTCAAACAGTAAATTGTTTTTCAACTTCGAATTTTTATGAATTAAATTCTGATCGAATATTTCAATGAGCATTAAAAAATAATTTATCTGCCGTTGAAATGGAAAGCTATGCATTATTTGCCCAAGGAATTAAATTTAAATGTGCAACAGCAACGATTTTAACTGTCTCTGATTTATTATTTCCGCCTAAAGATTATCATAAAGTACAAGCAACATCTTTTAAAGAACGTCGAATTGAATTTGAATCAATGTTTAAAATTGGTTTAGAAAGTTTAATTGTATTTGCGAAAAAACTTTCGACCTAATTGTTAAATTAATATTAAAGTGTTATAATTATATAATAATTCTTATTTTATGAAACGCACCTATCAACCTAAAAAACTTAAACGTTTGCGCAAACATGGTTTTCGTTTGCGAATGTCAACCAGTGATGGACGCAAAATTTTACGTCGTCGTCGTCAAAAAGGTCGTGAAAAACTAACTGTTTCATCTAAATAATATTAAAATGGCAATCACTGTTTTAAAAGATTTCGAAATTAAACAAGTTTTTCGTTCCAAATTCAAATTTAAAATCCAACCTTTTATGGTTTTTTATCAAATTTCAACCAAAAAAACCCAATACGCAATCACCATTAGTCGTACGTTAACGACAAAAGTGGTTGAACGGAATTTGATTAAACGTCAAATGCGATCATTAATTTTAAATAACTTTAATTCTCAATCCGGAATTAAAATTATTTTTTTAGTTTTAAAGGATTATTTTAAGTTTAATTTTAGTGAATTACAAACGAAAATTATTGATATTTTTGATAAAATATCTAAATTACAATCACCAAAAATCTAAAAAATTATTTTATGTATAATAAATCATTTTTTTATCAAACTAATTTCGCTGTTAAACCAAAAAGCTACAAAACGGTTTTACGTACTATTTGAAAAATTTTCAGAATCATTGCTTTGGTTTTTATGTTAACAAACTTTTTTTGAGGTTTAGGAGTGTTGTTTTTTCGCCAACAAATTGCTACAACCGCAATTACTGATAATGCTGGCAAAAAAGACTTTGTTTCGGGAACTTTTTTTGAAATTTTGGCTGGTTATCAAACTGATTTAACGTTTAAAAATCACATTTTCCATTATAAAAACGGTGATCTTTATCAATATCATTATTATGGAGCAAATAATATTGCGACGATCTGAAATTATTCACATTCAATTTTTCACGTTTGTTTTGCATATCCGATCAGCTGAATCATGGTTAAAATATCATATGGTTTTGGTTGATCATCAAGTAAATTAAATTCACAAAGCAATTTATTGATAATGATTGCAGCGATCTTTTTAATTAGTTTATTAATCAGATTATTAGTTGGATACAATGCTTGAACAACTTATTTAAATAGCGATAAAATGAAATTAGTTCAACAAAAATCAGCTGAAATTAAATATAAATATCGTGATCGAAATGATTTTCGTTCCAAACAAGCTATGCAATTAGAAATTATGAAAATGTATCGGAAAATGAACATTAATCCAACCGGAAACGCTTTAAATTCATTTTTGTTTACACCATTTTTATTTGCGATTTTTATCGTTGTAAGAACAACACGAATGATTAAAGATTCAAATTCAATTGACTTTTCTTTAACCAGAACTGTTTGAGACAGTTTAAAAGCATTTAACTGAATTTATTTATTACCAGCCGCCATTTATCTATGTATGTTTCTTTTTGACAATTTTTTAATTGAGCGCATTTTTAAACAGCCAAAAAAAACGGTTGTTATTAAAAATCCGAAAACCGAAAGTAAATCACGTAAATTTTTATTTAAATGAGTATTTAAAATTATGTTTTTAGTATTCTTTTTTATTGTTCCGACCGGGACAAGTATTTATTGAATTTTTAGTTCTTTTTTTGAAATTATGCAAAAAATTATCTTTTTTTATTTACTGAAATGAGTACGTAAACGCCGCGCATTAATTAAAAAAGGCATCGTTATTCCATGGAAACAAAAATTATCTTTTACTCCCAAATTCAAATAAATCGTTATGCTAAAAAACTACGCCAAACGAAAAATTGTTTTTATTCAATTTTAAATAAAAAAAAGTGATTATTTTGATATCAATACACAGTAATTTTTTATGATGAAAACAGCATTAAAGATAAAATTACAACGGTACTTTACGATTTAATTGTAAATGAATATAAAATCAAAATTCACAGTTTAAACATCACAGTTTTAAAAAATGATCGTATTCAAGTTGATTTAAGTAGTGATCAACACGCTTTATTAATTGGAAAATTTGGCCAAAATCACACTACAATCGAAAATTTTTTATCTTATGTTGTTTCGTTTGCATTTTTTCATAAATGAAAAGTAATGTGTAAAATTAGTAAATTAAATCAAAATCAACCATCAAATAAAAAAGTTCCCAATGTTAAAAAATTACAATAAAAACGGAACGTGAATTGATACGCATTGTCATTTATTTGAAGCTCGTTATCAAGCTGTTAAACTTGATCCACAAACAATTTATGAAACAGCAATCGCTCATCAAGCAAAATACTTGATTAATGTTGGAGTTGATTTAAAAACCAGCAAAATTGTAATTGAACAAGCAAACAAAATGCCCTTTTGTTTACCAGCAATTGGAATTCATCCCCATGAAGCTAATAATATTCATACTAAAGATATTGAGCAATTAAAAATTTTATTAAATGATCATCGTCAAAAAATCGTTGCAATTGGTGAAATCGGATTAGATTATCATTATTTTAATGCGACAAAAATTAATCAATTACAACTTTTTCGCGCTCAACTAGAAATTGCGACAAATAATGATTTACCGGTTTTATTACACGTAAGAAAAGCATTTGAAGACTTACGGATTGTTTTAAATGAATTTCCACACGTTAAAGGTATTTTACATTGCTTTTCCGGAACACTAAATGACGCCAAATGATTACTACAAAAAGGGTTTAAAATCTCTTTAAGTGGTATTTTAACTTTTAAAGCAGCAAACGATTTAAGAGCAATCGTAACACAATTACCATTATCAGCATTTGTGCTTGAAACTGATGCACCGTATTTAGCACCACAAAGTAAACGGGGGAAAATCAATTATCCACACTATCTTTTAGAAACTGCTAAACTGGTTGCGCAATTAAAACACACTACTTTAGAACAGGTTATCAAAACCACTACTAAAACTGCAATTTCAATCTTAAAATTAAGAACTGAATAAAACATTTTTGCGTTAAACGAATGGTATAATAATATAAAATAATAATTTTATTTTTAAATATATATATTTAATTTCACTGTATGAGTTATACCAATTCTTCAATTAAAGTATTAAAAGGAATTAAAGCAGTTCGACAAAATCCATCAATGTATATCGGTTCAACCGATATAACCGGTTATCATCAATTAGTTTGAGAAATTGTTGATAATGCACTCGATGAATACTTAGCCGGATTTGCGAATAGTTTACGGATCACTATTACAGCAAATGAAGAATTAATTATTGAGGATAATGGACGCGGAATTCCAACCGGAATTAATCATTCGACTGAATTATCAACAATTGAAACTGTTTTTTCGGTTTTACACGCATCAGGAAAATTTGATGATCAAACATATCAAGTTTCTGGTGGTTTACACGGTGTAGGATCAACCGTTACAAATGCATTAAGTAAATTTTTAGAAGTTAAAGTTTATAAAAATCAAAAAGTTTATCAATTAAAATTTGAAAACGGTTTCAAAACAACTGAAAATTTAGTTATTAAACCGACTGATCGACCAGATTTTCCTTCTGGAACAGTTATTCATTTTAAACCCGATAATACGCTTTTTGATGAAAAATACATTTTAGATCACGATATCATTAAAAATCGTTTAGAACAAAGTGCATATATTAATGAAAATTTACGGATTGAATTTACTGATGAACGTAATAATTTTCATCAAATTTATCAATTTAAAGATGGTTTACAACTATTATTAAAAAAACTTATTGGAAAAGAATTACTTGTTAATAAATTACCAATTAGTGGTCATTTTACAATTGATAAAATCCAGGTTCGCTATCTGTTTCGCTATATTGAAACAAATACTCAAACTATTTATTCGTTTTGCAACAACATTAATACTTATGAAGGCGGAACCCACGAACAAGGATTAAAAATGGGAATTGCTCGTGTTATTAAAAAAATGATGAAAGATCATCGTTATTTAAATAACGATAAAGAAAAATTAGAAACGGAAGATACGATTTCTGGTTTAGTTGCAATCATCAGTGTTTTACATCCAAATCCAAAATTTTACGGACAAACAAAAACTAAATTAGTGAATAAAAATGTCGCAAGTTTAATTTACAATCAAATTACTAAATCATTTGAAAAAATTTTACTTGAAAATCCAACTGAACGCGATAAAATTTGTGAAAAAGTTTTACGTGCTTTACGTTTACGAAATGAAATCAATAAAAAAACAATTGAAATTAATCGTGTTAAATTATTTGAAAATTCACCTTTGCCAGGTAAATTAGCTGATTGTTCAACTACTGATCGTGAAAGTAGTGAACTTTTTATTGTTGAGGGTGATTCAGCTGGTGGAAGTGCAAAATTAGGTCGTGATCGCCATTTTCAAGCAATTTTACCATTAAAAGGGAAAATCATTAATTCAGAACGATCACCAATTTACAAACTGTTTAAAAATGAAGAAATTTTAGATTTAATTATTTCGTTTGGTTATCAAATTACTAATACCGGTATTGTATGTAAGGAACACGGATTAAAAAATTGTGTTGAATGTGCTGATAAAAATCAAGCACAATTACGTTATGGCAAAATCATTATTATGACTGATGCCGATGTTGACGGTGCTCATATTAGTGTTTTATTACTTACGTTTTTTTATCGTCATTTACCTTGATTATTAGAAGCAAAACGGGTTTTTTTAGCGCAACCACCATTGTATAAATTTCAAATTGGTAAAAAAGTTCAATATCTTTACAGTGAAAGTGAATTAAAACGTTTACAAACTTTAAATCGCGATCAAAAATACAATATTCAACGTTACAAAGGATTAGGGGAAATGAATCCCGATCAATTATGAGAAACAACGATGAATCCTGCCAAACGAGTTTTAAAACAAGTGACAATTTTTGATGGTCAAAACGCGAATGAAAGTATAACAACATTAATGGGTAAAGAAGTTGAACCACGGAAAGAATTTATTGTTAAAAATGCCAACTTTGCTATTAATTTAGATATTTAAGATTATGAGTAAATTACCAAACCAACCCAATTCAAAAACCAATTTAGTTCCCGTTAGTTTTACTAAGGAAGTTCGTCAACGCTTTTTAGATTATGCGCTATCAGTGATTATTTCACGTGCGTTACCAAACGTTGCTGATGGATTAAAACCAGTTCATCGTCGAATTTTATACGCGATGCATCAATTAAAATTAACTGCCAATCGACCATACAAAAAATCAGCCCGAATTGTTGGAGAAGTAATTGGTAAATATCATCCGCACGGTGATGTTGCTGTTTATGATGCAATGGTAAAAATGATTCAACCATTTGCAAGTTATTATCCGTTGATTTCTGGGCATGGAAACTTTGGTTCAATCGATGGTGATTCGCCAGCAGCGATGCGTTATACCGAAGTTCGTTTATCAGAATTAGCAAACGCCATTTTAGATAATATTCAATACAATACCGTTGATTTTATTGATAACTACGATAGTACTGAACGTGAACCAATCGTTTTACCTGGTTTATTGCCAAATTTATTGTTAAATGGTTCAACCGGAATTGCAGTTGGAATGGCAACCAACATTCCGCCACATAATTTACATGAATTAATTGATGGAATTATTGCCTATCTAAAAAATCCCGCCTTAACATTTGATGAATTGTGTGAATTTTTAAAAGGACCAGATTTTCCAACTGGTTGTGATGTTGTTTTAACTCATAAAAATCAAATTGAATTATTTAAAACTGGACGCGGAAAATTAAAAATTCGTGCTAAATACAAAATTGAAAATTATAAAAATCATCAACAAATTGTTTTTTATGAAATTCCTTACCAAGTTAATAAAACCACTTTAATTCAAGGAATCATTGAATTAGTAAGAGCAAAAAAAATTAATGGTATTAGTGATTTAAAAGATGAATCAAATCGATTAGGAATTCGTTTAATTTTACGTTTAAAAAAAGATGTTCAAATTGACATTTTATTAAATAAGTTGTTTAAATATACAAGTTTACAAGTTAGTTACAGTGTTAATTTAATTGCTTTACACAATAATAAACCGCAATTAATGAATTATTTGCAAGTTTTTAACTATTATGTTGAGCATCAAATTCAAATTATTACGCGTCGGACAGAATTTTTATTAAAACAAGCCCAAACTCGTTTATTAACATTAAGTGCATTAACAAAAGCATTAGCTAAAATTGATCAAGTAATTGCAGTTACAAAAGCATCTTCAACTGCGAAAATCGCTCAAACAAAATTACAAAATTTATTACAAATTAGTGAATTACAAGCAAAATCAGTTTTAGAAATGAAACTCCAACGTTTAACTTCGCTTGAACAAGAAAATTTATTTGCTGATAAATTAGTCGTTGAAAAAGCGATTGTTGAACACCAAACTTTATTAAAAAGCGAAGCAAATAAAAAATCAGTTTTAATTAAAAAATTGTTAGATTTAAAAAATCGCTTTAAAAGTAAACGTAAATCACGCATTATTCGTCATGATATTTATGCTAATTTACAAGAAATTAATTTTATCAATCACAAAAATGTTTTAATTTGTTTATCAGAAAACAATTATGTTAAACGCGTCAATACTGATTTATTTTCATCCCAAAAACGTGGTGGAATTGGTGTTCGCGGAATGCTTTTAAACGAAAAAGATAACATCAAACAAATTTTATTTGCTGATACGCATGATCGAATTATGTTTTTTACTGATTTAGGAAAAGTTTATGCATTACCAACTTATAAAATTCCTGATTTAGGTCGAAATACAAAAGGTACTCCGGCCCAAAATTTAATTAAACTCCAACCAGGCGAAAAAATTCGTAGTATGATGAAAATTGAAAATTCTAAAACGAAAAACCGCATCTTTTTTGTTACCGTTAAAGGTTTAGTGAAACAAACTTTAATTCATCATTTTAAAAACATCAATTCAACTGGTAAAATTGCCATTAAATTAAATCCAAACGATAATTTAGCATACGCTTTTGTTGTTTGTGAAGATGAAAACATTATTTTAAGTAAAAACGATAATTTAATTGTGCGTTTTCTTGCTAAACAAATTCGTGCAACAGGACGAGCAACAAAAGGTATGATTGGAGTTCGTTCCAATTTAAAAAATATTAATAATTTGCGAATCAATGGCGCAAGTAGTGCACTTGCTGATCAAAAAATTCTTTCAGTCGATAATTTAGGTTTCGGTAAAATGTCATCTTTATCAAATTATCGTTTAACTAAACCAGGCGCTAAAGGTGTAATGGGTGTTCGACGCGAAAATAAAATTTTTAGTCGTTCGATTTGTACAACAATTGCTGTTTCTGGTAATGAAGAATTATTAATTGCTAAATCAAATGGAAAATTAATCATTTCTTCATTACAAAATACTAGAATTACACAAAGTCGTTCTGCACGCGGAGTTAAATTAGTTAAATTAGAACCCGGTGAACGTATTACAACTGTTGCAATTTTACCAACTAATACAGCAAAAAAGAAATAATTTATCAGTTTTATTTGATAATTAAGTTATACTATTTATATACATTCCTAGCATTAAAAAGCTGGATACATGGATCTGTGGTGTACCGGTAACATGCCTCTCTGTCCAAGAGGAGATAGCGAGTTCGATTCTCGTCAGATCCGCCATTTTTGGTTCGATAGCTCAGTTGGTAGAGCACTTGATTGAAGCTCAAGGTGTCGGCGGTTCGAGTCTGCCTCGAACCACCATTTTAAATTTCAAATCATTAATTAAAAAATAATTGACACATATATTTTTTTATATGTAAAATGTAATTGCCTTTTTGAAGAGGAAAAGGTTTATGAAGAAAAATTACATTTACTTATTTTCGAAAAACTTTAACTTACATTTCTTCTCATTTGTTTTTAATTTGATATTAAATTACGATTTAAAATTATTAAATCGAAAAGGTAATAAAAATGGCAAGAAATAATCAAACAGTTTTTTCTAAAATCGCATTTATTGCAATTTCTTTGATTGTAATAATTGGAGTTGGTTTAGGAATTTGAGGAGTTGTTGACATAAACAATTTAAAAACTAGTCCACCAACTCAAGGTAAACAAGGAAAAACCGGCCCCGCTGGACCAACCGGCCCACAAGGCTTACAAGGAAAAACCGGCCCACAAGGTCCAAAAGGCGATACATCATCTGCTTCATCATCATTACAATTACGTTGAGGTAACCCAATCTGATATCGATATCAAGATAAAAGCGCTAAAGTTTTGGTTTTTGGTTCTTTAGATTATTGATTCGATAAGGAGCGTGCATCGACATCATTACCTAGTTTTGGGTATGATTCTAGAGTTAAAAGAGAAGTTTTATGATTAGATGCGTTCAATACAAAAGCTAAATCCGTAAAAAAATTCTACAAAGGCGATCAAATAAATTTCGAATTTGATTTAAGTTTTGATAAACAAAAACCGAGTTCACATGTTGGTGCTCAATTTAATTTTCAAGATAGTAAAAACCAAGTATTGAAAACTAAATCGACTAAATATTGGAATATTTACGCGGAAGATTCGTCAATTACTTCAGAAGTTAGTCCTTTAAAACCAAAAACAGCATCAGATTTAATTGCGAATTTAGTTTGAAAACCAGATGATGTTACAAAAATTATTGCATCTGGTTATATTAAATTCGAAGACAAAGAGATTATTATTGAAATGATAGAATCTTTAGTTGACAATAAAAACCACATTGCAATTTCTCGTGTAATTTCAAAAATTGATTATCCGACAGATTTTAAAGACGAAGATGCAATTAGATTTATACAACTTGATTTTGGTATTGTTGATATTTCTACTGGAAAACTTACAATACCTAGGTCTTCTTCAGAAGGATTTAGATTTGAAATCGGAACTGCTATTAAGTTTAGTGAATCATTAGAAAACAAACAATTGGGATTAAAAAACAACCCAGATTATAATGCCAAAATATAAATAATATGAAATTTCAATCATTTAAAAAAATTTTAATAGCATTATTAGTTTGTTTATCGCTTGTTGCAATTGGTTTAAATGCTTTCGTTTTAAATAATGCTATCAAATTAAAATCACAAAATAACGATATAAAACATGGCCCACAAGGCTTACAAGGAAAAACCGGCCCACAAGGTTCTCGCGGTAAACAAGGACCAATTGGAGAACGTGGTTTACCAGGAATTCCTGGAATTAAAAAAAATCAAGATGAAACAACATTTGAAACTTTACCGATTACTTATCGACATCATTCTGATGATCGAGGAGTAAATCATGTTTTTGGAAATTTAAAAAAATGATATGACCCAAATCAGCCTCCCGCATTTGGTTATAGTTATGGTAAAAGTACGTTTTTTCCTAGTTGATATAATCAAGATGCTAAAAGCTTTAAGAAATTTTACGTTGGTGATCGCATCTTTTTCGAATTTGATATTCATTTAGAACGAATTGTAAACAGATATTTTGGAATATGTTTTAGATTTACAAATTTAGGTTTGGGTTTGAGAAATGAGTTTACAAAAATTTTCACAATTCGCGATGATAATAACAATTTAAAAGGAGAAACTTTAAAACATTCTGGAATTGTTAATGATCTTAGCAGAGCTCAAATGGCTTGAAAACCGGCGACAACAAATCATATTATAGTTAAAGGAACAATTGATTTTAGTGTACATGGTATTTTTTTTCAAACATCTTCATTAATGGATGATGGAACAAAAATTAAAAAAATATATTCAATGGCAAAATTAAAATACGATTCAACTGTACAAAATCAAGGATATCTATTAAGAAATATTGGTTTCGGTAGTCTTACAGGAGATGGAAGTATTGAAAATATTGCATCCCAACAATACTTCTTTTTAGGAAAAAATACAAAACTTAAATTTTGAGAAGCACCTTATAATAAAAATTTAGGTCTTCTTGAAAATACTAAATACACACAACGAATCAATACTTAAAAACATTATTGATATAAAATTGATTAGTTAAAAATATTGTGTTGAAAAAAATATGCCAAAATCGAAATTAATAAAAATAAAAGCATTTTTTAATAATAAAAAGATTTCAGTAGTTATTTTAATGCCAATTTTTTGACTTGTTTTAATTGGATATGTTTTAGGAATTATGGGGGTTGTTAATGTTTTACAAAACCCCCAAAATATTCAAGGCCCACAAGGCCCCCGTGGTTTACAAGGTCCAAAAGGCGATGACGCAACATCTCAATCGGCTACTTTTTTACGTTTAGGTGCTCCGATTTCATACGAAAAAACCGCATTTCCAAATGGACAGAATGGCGAAGTTTTTGGTGCTTTAAAATATTGATTAAATCCAAAACGTTTGCCAGAAATTATTTTTAACAAAAATAATCAACGCGATAAAATTATTTTTCATCCATTCAATCAAAAAGTTCAAAATGATAAAAAATTTTATATTGGTGATGAACTTTATTTTGATTTTCAATTATTTTTTAAAACTATTTCATCAGATAAACATTTTGGATTAAATTTCAATTTTGAACTTGATGAACAACCATTATCCAATGCTTATGTTAAAGTTTTAAATCGTGACAAAACAGATGTCAAAAAAAATTTTATGTTTATAAAAACTGTTTCTAAAAGTCCGGTTAGTTTAATTTGAGCACCTGGTATTTTTTCACATATTTCTGCAAGAGGTTATATTATTTTTAAAACCGACGCAATTTACATTTATATGCCTAATTCATTAGTAGATTATAAAGATACACTTAGTGATTTTTATTCAATTACAAAGGTTGATTGACCTTTAAATGAAGATCTTGATGCCGGTGTTATTTTAAAAAGTATCGAATTTGGTGCTGTCAACGGTAATACAGGAGAATTTATCAATCAAGGTCTAGATGCTTTTACTCAATATCATATGAATAGTGAAACAATAGTACGTTTTCGTGAATCACTTCAAAACCGTCAACTTGGTTTAAAATTAAATTCTGAATATAAAAAAATATTAGATTAAATCTAAAATGAAAAATTCTAAACAGTCACAAATAATTCTACCCGTTATTTTAATTATTGTGTCAATTCTTGCGCTGACTTTAAATATTTGAGTTTTAAGTTATAATACCCACCGTCAAAAAAAATTAGCTACCGATATTTTAACAAATCAAAAGTACCGTGGTATTAAAGGACCAAAAGGTTATGGTGGCATTCCAGGAAGATTATCATTTCTAGAAAGAACATTTGAATCTTGACCTATTACATTAATGTATGATAAAGATAAAACTGGTCATAATTCAATGTTTGGTGATTGAGAAAATTGATTTTCACTTAAAGAACCACCAACTTTTGGAATTGATCAAAACGGAATTACAACCCTAAAATTGAATTTTTTTAATCAAAATGATCAAACTAAGCGAATATTTTATAAAACTGATCGAATTTTTTTTGATTTTGATATTGCTTTAGATACGGTAAATTTATTTAATTTAGGAATTGTGTTTAATATAAAAAATTTTGAATTTCAAAATCATCTTGCAACCGAATATACAAAAATATTACATCGTCGATTAAACGATAAAGCATATCAATTAAAATATCAAAAATTAAATTCAAAAATTCAAAAAAAACGTGCCCAATTTGTTGTTTTTAAAACTCAATCAATCAACCGCATTAAAATTCAAGGAAGAATTAGTTTTACTTATCACGGAATTTATATTGATATTTTTTCCACCCTAATAGATGAACAAAATACTATTAATCAATTTACATCAACATCCAAAATCCGACTTGATGATCCAAATGATAATAATGAAAGATATGAATTCGAATCAATTCAAATTGGTGAAGTTGATTCGAATGGAGTTCTATTTAAAAATAGCATTATTCCTAAACCAATTTGAAAAGACGGCACTAAAATACAATTTCGGCAAGACCCTAGTAATTACGAACTTATTCGTATTCATAAATCATTTAGACAAACACTTTAAAAAATGATTCAATTGGATTGGGATTAAATTTAATTCTGTTATAATAAGATAAACAGTTCAGCAGGGTAGAGTATTGGTTACTCGCTAGGCTCATAATCTAGAGATAGTTGGTTCGATTCCAGCCCCTGCTACCAATTTTGATATGTTTTCTAATCAAATTAAGAAAATTATTATTCCTTATAAAAAAATTTTTTTCTTAATTTTACCAATTATTTTAAGCGCTTTTTTACAAAATTTAGTTGGTGCAATTGATAATTTTATGGTTGCTAAAATTGATCCCAACCAAAAAAATGCATTAACTGCTGTCGGACTTGTTTCGCAAATTATTTTGTTTTCGATTGCAATTTTTTGAAGTATTAATGCAATTGCATCAATTTTTAGTAATCAATTTGTCGGTGCTAAACAATTTATTAATTTTAAAAACACAATTAAAATTAATTTTTTATTTAATTTTATTATTGTTGTTTTAGTGGCAATTATTTTATGAACATTAGGACCACAAATTATTGATTTTTTTCTTCGTTCATCAGCTCAAAATCAAAAAATTAAATCACTTGCAAAACCGTATTTAGAAATTTTAACTGGATCATTGTTTTTTGTTGCTTTAAGTTGTTGTTTAATTCAACCGATTATTATTATTGGTAAACCAAAATACTATCTTTATGTTGGTTTGTTTTCGCTTTTAAATAATATTACTTTTAATTTGGTGTTTGTATATGTTTTTCATTTAGGAATTGTTGGAATTGCTTGATCAACTTTTTTAGCACGAATTTGTGAATTTTTATTATTGTGATTTTTTGTCATCTTTCGGTTCCGCAAGCAATTGTTATTTAAATTAAATTTTTATTTTGATCGCAAAATCATTAAAGCTTTTATGACAAAAATTATTGTTGCCACTTCATTTATGGTGCAGTTTTTATCGTATGTGTTATTTACAGTTGTTTATATGCGTAATTACGATGCCAGTGTACAATCATCACTAGGAATCAGTAATGCGATTATTGGAATTTTATTTTCGATTATTCCCGGTATTGTCCTTGCCATTATGGTTTTTGTTGGTCAAGCATTAGGTGCTAATAAGTTTGATTTAGCACAAGATTATGTGAAAAAAATTTATCGGTTAGTATTAGTACTATCATTAGTTTTTTCATCATTTGCAATTATTTTAGTTTGAATTATTGTTCCCTTAGTAATTACTGATTATCAAAATATTACGTATATGGTTTCTTTATATTGTGCATTTATGATCGTTTTGATTACTAATTTTGTGCTTTCAACTGCATTACGTGCTGGTGGTTTTACTGTTTTACCAATTGTTTTTAATCAATATGTTCGAATTTTAATTAGCTTTCCAGTTGTTTATTTTTTGGTTACGTACACAAAAATTGATTTTAAAATTGCTTATTTAATTCCGTTATGTGTTGATTTTGTGATCTGTGGAGTTTTATACATTCTGTATCGGCAAAAACGATGAGTTCGCAATATTACTGGTGAATTTAAATCCCATAATCGAAATCGAAAATAAACTTGTTTTGAATAAATTTTATTATTAATATTTGCAGAATATTTAAAATGTTGAACAAACTTTAAGTTAGGTTATAATTAACTTATAATTTAGTGTCATAAATGATTTATCTGGAGCACTATTAGGATAGTTTATTTGTTAAAGTAACTGTAAAAATCAAAAAAATTAGAAGTGCAAAAAACACATTAAAAAGGAAAAAAACTAAAATGGAAATAAATAAAAATAAAGTATCAATATATATGATTATCGGGGCTCTTGTTAGTTTCATATTTCTGGTATTAGCGATTGTAGTAGCAGTTAATATAAATAAATTACATAACGAACAAATCAAAACAATAAATGATTTAAGTAAAACTTTAAATACGAAACTATCAGTAACAAATCTTGTTTTACCACCAAAATTGATAGTAGTTAAAAACATTGGAATTACATTGGCAGTATTTAATGCAATTTTATTCACATTTTTTATTTACAAACTTATAAAACAACAATCAAAAAAGCATTAGAATTTAATTTGTTGTAAATAAGATATTTTTTATCTAACATAATATTTATATTAGATTTATATTAAAATAGTAAATATTATGTTAGATAAAAAATATCTTAAATGAGTGAAGTTTGACTTGCATCATCATACAGTTGAAGACAAAAGTCCAAAAAGAAAAAAAGGCTCTCAAATTGAATATCAAAAAATATTAGATTGTTGTGATAAAAATGATGTTAAATTAATTGCGATAACTGATCATAATAAGATATCATGATCAAGTTATGATAAGTTTAGAACTTATATACAAAAAAATAACCTTTCAATAACTGTTTTACCAGGCATGGAAATGAACTTTAAACTTTCTAAATCGCTCAAAAAAGCTAAAAAATTTAAAAATAATTATTTAGACATTAATTTTATTTTTGATGAAAATCAATCTGAAGAAATCAAAAAGTTTTGGAATAAATTCAAAGATGATAATAAAATTTGTGAAGATTCAAGGTTATTTTATCCTGAATATTACAATAAAATTTGTAATAAATTAAAGGATAGTAACATTAAATACGTTACGCTTTTGAGTGACAAAAAATCATCAAACTCCGTTGATAATTTAAGTCTCGAATATAAACACAATCTTGCCAATTACCCTTTTTTTGATTTTTTTGAAGGCAACACCACCAACATTCGAACAGGCACAAAAGAAATATTCGAACAAAAACACGGAACTACTAAATTACCAATCCAAACAAAACACTCTGATTTAGAGGAAATCACTCTACCTTTGTTCCAAAAAGCAGTCAAAAAACTCTCTTGATATTTGGGGGAATGATCTTTCAGAGGACTACTCAAAATCGCTATTAATTACGAAAAAAGAATAGCGACAACATCAGAAAAACCACCAATTTTAGATGAATACATTGAAGAGATACATATTAAAAACCATGAAAAACCTTTAATTTTAACACCAGGGTTAAATGTTATAGTTGGCAAACGCGGTAGTGGAAAAAGTTTTTTAATGAAAAAAATATACGAATATATAAAAAATCACGATCAATCTAACAAAAAATCAAATAAAAATGATTTTATAGAAAAAATTAATTATAACGACACAAAAAAAATTCAACCAAAACAAATTTTTTATTTTGAACAAGAAAAAATTGCTAAAGCTATCCAAAAATTAGAAAATGAAATTTTTATTGATCATAAAGAAACAATAAAAAAAGTTCTACAACAATCATCTTTACCTTATATTTTTAATAATAATCCCAATGAAACATCCGATAATTTGAAACAAACAATAAAAAAAATAAAAGCAGAATATATAAAAATTAAGATTAATTTTCAAGAACTTATAAAAACGAAATTAGCTAAAATAAAAAAACAAATCAAAACAAATTATTTAAATAAAATTAAAATTTTTAAAAATAAAATCAAACAGAAATTTAATGTAGAAATTTATGATAATTACAAAACTAAAATTAATGATGATTTAACTGTTTTGCAACAAGCTAAAAAAAACACAAAGTTGCTATGAATTAAAGAAGAGTTATCAAATATAATAAATCAACTTAATAACGAAAACAAAAAAATTTTAGAATGAGAACCAAATATTCAATTAATGAGAATTGTATTTTCATATTCTAAGACATTATTAAAAAAGTCTGAATCTGAATCAAATGCAATAATATCGCAAATTGAAGACACTTTTCAGAAAGTAATTGATTCCACGGTTTCTTTCGCTCAATCAAATAAAAAATTAATACTTTTAATTCAAACTGAACACAATTTATTTATAAAATATCAGAACGATTATCAAATATACCAAAATAATATAAAATCTGAATCATTAGAAAAAAACGTTTATTTTTGTATCAGATTTAGAATTAAAGCCAGCGTTGATTTTAAATCTGATTATTGGAAAGCATTATTATTGTTTTATTACAACAGAAAACCAATTTTAGATAAGAATGCGAATTTAAACTCACTTAATGAATTAATCAATTTAACCGAAAGAAAAACAAAGAACCATACAAATGATTATTATTATGATCTTTTCGATGTACAAATCGATAGTTATATCGATAAAACAAAAATTGAAGATTTATCAGCAGGCCAAAGACAAGAAAAGTTTTTGAAATTATATTTTGAGCAAGAAATTGACTATAATATAAAAAAAGTTCTTATGTTTGATCAACCTGGTGATAATTTAGATTCAGAAACTATTACAAAATTTTTAATTGAAGAATTTATATACAAAAAACGTTTCTTAAAACAAATAATTATTGTAACACATGACTCCAAAATAGCACTAAATGCTGATCCGCAAAGAATAATTTATAGTAATTTTGACATTCAAAATCAAAACAATGAATGTTATGAAAATATTGACACATTTTCTTTGAATAAAGATAAAATTTACTCTTTATTAGACGGTAGAAAAGAATTTCCACTTCAAAGATTTAAAGATTATGGAGGATATTATGACCGAAAACGAAATAAATAATAATGAATATATTATAAAAATTGAGGATATAAACTTATTATTTTCTACTGAAGATACAAATCAACAAACAGAAAAAATTTTTGATTTTATCAACGCATGTATTGAGAATCGTGATTTTCAATTTCCAACAATAGAAATGCAATTTACAGATGATATTAAACAAAAAATTAAAGCTTTAGAAGAAGTTGCTAATGATTTAAAAGAACATTTTAAAAATCATCAACAAATTAATAATAGAGAAATTAATTTGAAATCAAATATTTTAGATTTAATCCAAGATCAAATAAAAAATTAACATTAAATTTTAATCAACTAAAATCCAAAAACACAACTAAAATCAAATTTCAAAACCAAAAACCATCAAAATTATCAAAAAATGGCACGCTTAGAAGGATTCGAACCCTCATCCCCTGGTCCGTAGCCAGGTACTCTATCCGTTGAGCTATAAGAGCATATCAGGTTTAACTAAATTTGTTATAAAAGATAAAAATATTAAAGCAATAAAACTCCAAAGTTTAATCTTCTTTTTGATATTTTAAAGCTTCTTCGATTGCTTTTTCAATATCGGGTGTTAAATCTTCTAATTCTTTCAGTAATTTTTTTAATTCGATTCCTTTTTCTTTGATTTCGGCTTTAATTTTTTCTTGATCAATTTCTTCTTCTTTAAAACCAACGTAACGACCAGGAACTAAGACGTATTCATTTTCTTTGATTTCCGCTACCGATACACTTTTAGCAAATCCGACTTCTTCAATTGTTTGATCAGAATTTTGAAAATTATTAAATACTTTAACAATTTGATCAATTTCTTCTTTTTTTATAACTCGTAACTTTTTACTTAACATATCGCCAGGAAAATCACTTGCATCAATCATCAAAAAGTCTTTTCGTTTTTTATTTTTGTTAAAAATTCATAAAGACGCTGGAATTTGGGTTGTGAAAAATAATTTACTTGGTAAAGTCACAATCGCTTCCAATATATTTGATTCAATTAAATTTTTTCGAATTTCAGTTTCGTTTTTATTAGATGAAGATAAAGCGCCATTTGCTAATACCACACCAGCTTTACCAGTTTTATTTAGCTTACTTAACACAACTGAAATTCAAGCAAAATTAGCGTTTCCCTTTGGTGGCATCCCTCATTCAAAACGTTCGTCATCTTGCAATTCGTCATAACCTCATTTTTTATAATTAAAAGGCGGATTAGCAAGTACAGTGTCAACTTTTAATTTTTTATGCTGGTCATTAGTAAAAGTGTCTGCGGCCATAGTACCTAAATAGACGTCTCCACTTTCAAATCCGTGAATAAAAAGATTAATCAAAGCAATTTTTCGGGTTTTATTTTGAAATTCTTGTCCAAATATCATTAAACCATGGGTTTTTTCTCCAATTGATTCTAAATAATGTTTGGTTTGCAAAAACATTCCACCACTTCCGCAAGCCGGATCATAAATTTTATTGCCTTTTGGTTTAATTAATCGAACTAATAATTCAACAATGCATTGCGGAGTGTAAAATTCACCACCTTTTTGCCCTTGTTTCATCATAAATTTACCAATAAAGTATTCGTAAGTTCGACCGATTCAATCTTCTTTAAATTCTTTTGTTGATGAATTAGTGATAATAGAAATAACTTTCCCTAGTCTTTTTTGGTCAATGTCTTCCCTATTGTATTCTTTGTCTAATAATCCTTTTAAAGCTTGGTTTCCAGGTTCGTTTTCAATTGCAACCAAAGCATCGTCTAAAACCTTACCAATTGTTGGTTGTCCTGCAAATTCGCTAATATAATCTCATTGAGCTTTTCGCGGAATTATAAAATATGCTCCGTATTTTTTTAAAATATCAATATCATTTCTTAAATCTTCGTTTTTAACTATTTGATTAACAATTTTTTTCGCCGCTTTAAATTTATCAGATAGAACTTTTAAGAAGAAAATCCCCGACAATATATACATATAACGCTCGGAGGAAATATTTCCTCTTAATTCGTCACATATTGTTCAAAGTTGATTTTGAAATTTTTTATCTATATGATTGTTTTTCACTATGTTTTGTTTTGTTTATAATTTTAATTTAGTTACTTTATAATATAATGAAATTTATTTTATCATTACTAATATAAAAACACTTATAAATAAACCCCAAAGTCTTTAAACATGAATACTAATTTTCCGAATTTGAAAGAAAGTGATTTTGAAAAATTAATTATTGATATCCTTAAACAAAAACGAATGATTCATTTGGACAATGATTACATGACCAGAAATGAAAGGGAAGGTATCAGAGCTTGTGTTTTAGTAAACATTTTAGAAAAACAAATTAGTAAATTTAACCCCGAATTAACTAAAAATCAAATTAATAAAGTTTTGAATAAAATAGAACAAAACCATAATGCAGATATATTAAATTCTAATTTTGCTGGTTTACAAGCGATTCAAAAAGGAATTAAAATCAATGTCAATTTTCCACGTAAACAAACAATCAATGTAAAAATCGTTGATTTTGAAAATCCCGAAATGAATACATTTCATTTCATTAATCAATTTCAAATGGCCACTCAGGAACCGACAACAAGACACCGTTTCCCTGATATAGTAGTTTTTTTAAATGGATTACCAATTGTAGTAATGGAATTAAAAAACCAAACCACCGCTACTGACACCGCTCTTGATAAAGCTAAAAAACAAATTAACACTTACCAACGCGAATTAAAACCTTTATTTACTTATAATATTTTTAATGTTATTTCGAATTTTAATGCCACAAAATTTGGTGTTTTAAATCTTAATAAAGATAAAGAAAAATATTTTTACTGAAGAACTCCAGGTTTGAAAACCAACCAAACCAGCGCGATTGATTTATTTAATAATGTTTTTGAATTATATAATTTATTAGATTTAATTAAAAACTTTACTTTTTTCAATAACAAAAAAATTCATAAATTTATCGCTAGTTATCATCAATTCTATGCTGCTAATAAAGCATTTGAAGCAGTTTTAAAATCTTTTAAAAGTTCAAATCCAAAATTAAAAAAAGCCGGAATTGTTTGACACACACAGGGTTCGGGAAAAACGCTTACGATGGTTTTTTTAGTTAAAAAAATAATTAGCGCAGTACCGAAAACAACAGTAATTTTAGTAACCGATCGTAATAGCTTAGATCGACAAATGCTATCTAATTTTCAACAAGCGGAAAATTTTTTAGGACAAGATGTCAAAATTATTAATAATCGTGCTGAATTACAAGAAATTTTAAGCAATCAAAAACAAAATGGTATTTTTACAACTACTTTACAAAAGTTTAAATTTGATACTAATAATAAACAATTATCACATCGTCAAGATTTGTTGATTATTACCGATGAAGCTCATCGTTCACATCGTAATATTGATATTACCCAAAAATTCAAATGACATGAAAAAACCATAGTTGATCATGAAAGTTATGCTTTTAATTTGCGCAACGCGTTTCCAAACGCAACTTTTATTGGTTTTACTGGTACACCAATTGAAAACTCTGATCATGCCACAACTGATGTTTTTGGTACTTATTGTCACAAATATTTAATGGATGAAGCACGACGAGATGGGTTTGTGGTTGGTATTACATATGAAAATCGAATTGGGCAATGAAATTTAAAACCTGATATTTTAAAAAAATTAGATCACGATTATGAAATTATTAATCAAACAATCCAAAAAGATTCAAAATTACCCAACTATGCTTTAAAAAGCATTGAAACCAAAACAACAAAAGCGTATAAGTTTTTTTCTGATCCTGACCGAATTAAAGCTGTTACAAAAGATTTTATTCAACATTACGAAAATCGTTCTAATATTTTAAAAGATAAAGCAATGTTTGTTGCTTTAGATCGAAAAATTGCTGTTAAATATTATCATGAAATTTTAAAAATCCGTCCAAATTGGGAAAATAAAATAAGATTAATTATTACTTCTAGTGCTGATGATGGTCCAGAAATGAATAAATTGATTAATAAATTTAATCATAGAATTTCAGCCACCGAATTTAAAAAACCAGATAGTGATTTTAAAATCGCGATTATAGTTGATAAATGATTAACCGGATTTGATGTTCCGTGTTTAGATGTTATGTATATTGATAAAATTTTCCGGATGCATAATTTAATGCAAGCAATTGCAAGGGTAAATCGTAATTTTACTGACAAAAATAATCCACAAGTTTTTAAATCAAAAGGTTTGATTGTTGATTACATTGGATTAGCATCATATTTAACAACAGCAATTAAAAAATATACTCTCGATGGCTCAATTGATAAAAAACAAATCTTAAACTGACAAACATCACGCGAAATTGCTTTATATTTAGAAAATAAAGTTGAAGAAACGCTTCAAATTTATGGTTTATCAGATTTTGATGTTGGAAAATGAACCAAAAAACAAGACTATCAATATTGTTTTGGTTTGATTGAAGATATGCAAAATAAAATTTATGAAATGAATGAAAATGACCTTAAAGCAAAACACATTTTAAATTACATTAATTTAGCGCAAATTATCAAAAAATCATACGCAACAGTTGTTAGTTTTTTAAAATCAGAAAAACAATTTAATTTATTAGCAAAAGTTGAATTAATTTTATTAGTTAAAAAACGTATTATTAGTTTAGAGGTTGGTGAAATATTAACTAAACCAAAATATCAAAATATGCAAAAAAACCTAGATCAAAAAATTGCTGATTTAATTGATTTCAAAAAAATTGACCAACCAATCGAAACCCAATCGATTAAATTGGAACATTTAGTGCATTATATTAAAAATTTCCAACCCAAAAAACACATTCATTTAGATACTAAAAAATTTAATAATTTAGTTAAAAAGTTTATCTTTCAATATTTACCGTCTGATTTTATGTTTTGTAAAAAATTATCCCAAAAGTTAGAAGAAAAGATGTATCAAATTAATCGTGGTCAAATTAATGCCCAAGAAACAATTACTGAAATTAAAGATATTATTCTTAATCAAATTCAAATTGATGAAGGTTTAAAACACTTAAACGAGAAAGAAAGAAGTTTTTACAAATTATTGATTAACTATAAAATAAATTCTAAACAATCAAATCAATATATTGAAAAAATCGCTAAAGAAATTTATCAAAAAATCGCTAAAGATTTAGATGATGATTGAATTAATTGACATAATACTTCCCAAAAACGGCTAGATATTCGCGCTAATATTAAAATTCTTTTACAATCTTACGGTTATCCTACAAAAATAATTAATAAAATTATTTTTTCCAGTATGATCAGTAATTTCGAAGAAAACATGAATATTATGGAATACGCTAAAAATAATCATTATTCAGAAGATTTTTTTATCTTTTTAAAAGATTCTGAATAAGATATTATTTTATTAAAAGCTTCATTAGTATTTTTTTATAATTATCAAATTTTTTAATTTGTTTTAAGATTAATATTTCGGTTTTTAGCAAATTAAACAATTTCTGATTGATATATTTATTGACAATCTTTATTTTAATTTTTTGCAAAAAACCTCAATTTAAACTAGATCTTGTAGAAGCTTGAGAAGCTTTGAATATGAATTTCAAAAATTGTTCGTTTTCAAAATGATTACGAATAGATTCAGAAAAATAATCAAAATTATGTGGGATAAATTTCATCATCGCGACGTTGATATATCCCTCTTTACCATATCTCATTTTGCCAGGAACACCATATTTATCGATTAATAAATCATATTTATTTACATAAACACCCTTGAATGATTGTTTAATAAAACTTTTCAACTGGCTACTACCATAATCTCTGTTTTGTAAAAATCTTACATATCCTTTTTTAGGAGAATTTATATGTTCTTCTAGTGGCGGTTGTTTGCCACTAATTGTCCTTCCAATGTTTTTTAATTGCGCTTCTTCTTTTTTACAAAAATTATAGATATTTTTTCTCATTATTTTTAAATTCAAAACAATTTTTTTTAATATTTGTATCGAATGTTCAATTGGTTCAATAATATCTATTATTTTTTGTTGCTGTTTAATCGGAATTCATTTCTTCTTCTTCATCCAACTAAAAGAACTTAATCTTAATGATGGAACAGTGGTTCCAGTGCTAAAT